>JACCRC010000347.1 GCA_013813765.1 Deltaproteobacteria bacterium
AGCGCAGCCCGGCCGCGAGCGCGACGGTGGCGATCAGCAACGTTCGGTAGCGCGGGTTGGGAACGAGGCGGAGCGCGTGCGCGGCCGCAAGCGCGAGGCCGAGCGTCGGCAAGAGCAGATAGCGGTCCGCGACCAGCACCATCTGCAGCGGCAGCACGAGGTGGCTCACCGGGATCCAGGTGACGACCACGAGCACGGCGGCGGCGCGCACCGGCGCCGAAATCCTGTGGGGGAGAGCGAGGGCGGCGATCAGTGCCGCGAGCGCGAGCACGCCGAGCACGGTGTCGAACCACTGGGGCCCATCCGTCGCGATCGGATAGCTGATCGCATTGGGCATCAGCATCGCGCCGAGGCGGGTGTAGAACCCGAGCGTGCCGAGCACGAGCTCGATCCGGCCGGCGGGCGCGGCGACCTCGGTGCCGACGACCGACGCGGACGTCGCGATCGACAGGACGGGAATGAACGCGAGCGCGGAGACCGTCGCGATCACGCCGAGCCCGGCCAGGCTGCGCCGCCAGCTCGAGCGCAGTGCGGGGAGAACGACCTCGAGGCCTGCGATCGCAGCGATGCCAAATGCGGCGATCGCCTTGCTCCACACCGCGCAAACCGCCAGGCCGGCGGCGAGCACGAGCCAGCGCGGCGAGCGGCCTGCTCGGAACCGCGCGAACCCGAGTGTCGCGATGCCGCAGAACAGCGCGCCGAGCAGACCCTTCCGCTCGCTGAGCCACGCAACCGATTCGGCGTGCGCCGGGTGCAGCGCCCACAGCAGCACGGCGAGCCCCGCGGTCGTGCGCTCGATCCCGAAGGCCTCGAGCGCGCGGAACCAGACGAGGATCGCGGCGAGGTAGAGCACCAGGTTCGTCAGGTGGTGCCCGCCGTACCAGTCGCCCCAGATCGCGACGTCCAGCATCACGGCGAGGTCGCGTACCGGCAGGTACTCGGGGGCGGACACGAACCGGCGGTGGGCTTCGAGGTCGAACAGGATCGTCTTCACCGCGGACCAGGACGGTTCCTGGACGAGCCAGTTGTCACGGATCAGCGCGGTGTCGTCGTAGTTGACGAGGCCGCGCGCGATCGTCGATGCATAGATCGCGGTCACGCTGGCGATCGCGATCAGGAGCAGAGCCAGCCCCGGATCCGCGCGCAGACGTACGAACCAGGAGCGCAACGCCTTCACGCTACCTCAATCGGGCATGAGCTGCCGGCCGACGTCGAACGCGGCGGCCGCGCCCTCGCGATCGCCGGCCGCGGCGAGGGCCCGCGAGAGGTCGCGCCAGGAAGCCGCGTAGCGCTTGTGGGCGACCGCCGCGAAGTCGTCGTCCACGCTCGGGCGCGGATGGTCGAGGTCGAACACCTCGAACAGCGCCCGTTGTCGATCGACGATCCAGCCGAGCGGCGGAAGCGGCGTGCCGACCGGGAGCACACGGCGCAGCACGCCGACCGGATAATTCGGCAGCTTCTTGACGATCGGCTCCTGCGCCACGGCCTCGACGAGCAGCGGCCGCCCGGTCGCGAGCAGCGCGGCCGCCTGCGCGATCGACGCCGGTCCACCGCTCGTCGCGGTGAGCGGCACCCCGTCGGCGGCGATCCGCTCGCGATACCAGTCGCGTGTTGCGATCGCCCAGCACACGACGGTCACGTCGGGGCGCACACCGCGCGCGAGCTGCAGATAGCGCGCCCCGAAGCAGAGGTCCTCCGAGGTCACGAGCGCGATCGACGACGGCGGCATCGCGACGAGCATGTTCGAGACACCGGCCTCGACCGCGCGGCCGTGGACGCGCGCGAGCCGGGGGAGGGCGACCGCGACGAGCGCCGCGAACATCGCGATCGCCGCGATGGCGGCGGAGCGCACCGACAGCACGCGCGTGCTGCGCTCGGCCATCTCCTCGAAGCCCGCGGCGATCGGGATCGCGAGCACGACCGCCGACAGGATCTGCATGCGCGCGCCGATGTAGCCGCCCACGCCGTGGGTCTCGACGTGGAGCATCGACGCGAACACCGGTCCGCACACGACCCAGCTCGCGGCGAGCATCCACCACGCCGACCGATCCACACCACGGACGCAGCGCAGCCCGAGTGCTCCCAGCCCGACGAGGAGCGGTACCCACAGCCAGGTCCTGCCGATCAGCATCGCGTGCGCGCCGAGGCTGGTCGTCACCGGGATCGTGGTCCCGCCCGGCAGGTGCGAGGTGTAGCCGTAGTCCTTTCGGAGGAACATGTCGGCGAGGTCGCTGAACGAATCCACCGGTCCCCACGACGCGGCGTCGGGCGCGACGAACAGGTACGCGTACGGCAGGAGGCCGGCAACGAATGCGACGAGCGCGAGCGCGAGCGGTGCGACCCACGAGCTCGCCTCGCGTGCACCTCGCACGACGCCCCAGATCCCGATCGGCGCGAGGAGACCGGCGGTCAGGTTGTTCGCGAGGCCGAGGCCGCCGATCAGGCCAAGCAGCGCGGCGCGCCGGGTGCCACGCAGTGGTCCCTCGGGCGCAGCGACGAGCAGGATCGCCGAGGCGACGAGGCTGTTGAGCGCGAACACGTCGGCCTCGGTGTGGACGCGAAGCACGATCGGCGCGCCGGCGAAGATCGCGGCGGTGAACGCCGCCGCTGCGGCGCGCGCGCCCCACGCCCGACACGCGGCGTGCAGCACGACGACGTGAATCGCCGCGAGCAGCGCGGTGGCCACGCTCGCACGATGTGCGGCACTGTCGAGGGGCAGCCACGACATCGCGCGCAGGAACAGCACGTAGAGGGGATATCCCGACGGATGTGCGCGTCCGCCGAGCGCGCCCAGCGTGGAGAACTCGGCATTGTCACCCGCGACGATGTGCGCCGGTGCGAGCCAGAGGTACACCATCAGCACGACGAGACCGAGCAGGGCTCCGCGTTCGAACGCGATCCGAGCGAATCGGTCCCACAAGGCCACATCCTCCCAGTCCTGTCGATGCTGCTCAACAGGTGCGCGTATGGAGCGTGTTAGTCTTTTCCGGTGCAGGAGGACGTGCAGCTCGCTGGCAAGGTCGCACTGATCAGCGGGGGCAGCCGCGGAATCGGTCGCGCGATCGCGAAGCGGTTCGCTGCCGCGGGGGCCCGCATCTCGATCGGTTACCGGTCGAACCGTGAGGCGGCCGAGGCCGCGCTCGTGGAGCTGCGTGCTGCGGGAGCGGAGGCGATCGCAACCGAAGCGGACGTCAGCACGGCCGAAGGCTGCGCCGCACTCCACGCCGCCACCGTCGCCGGGCTGGGCAAGGTCGACATCCTCGTCAACAACGCTGGCCACCACGAGAACAACGTCTTCATGCTGCTCGAGGACGCGTCGTTCGAGCGGCTGCACCAGATGCACGTGATGAGCGTCGTGCGCATGACCCGGCTGGTCGCGAACGGCATGCTCGCGCGCCGCTACGGCCGGATCCTCAACATCTCATCGGTCGCCGCCACGAAGCCGACAGTGGGGCAAGCGAACTACGCCGCGGCCAAGGCGGCCGTCGAGGCGATCACGCGCTGCCTCGCGCTCGAGTTCGCGAAGCGCGGTATCACGGTCAACTGTATCTCCCCGGGGTTGATCGAGACCGAGATGGCGCAGGGCACGGACATCCCGTTCGTGCTCTCCCATCAGCTGATCAAGCGCCTCGGCAAGCCCGACGAGATCGCCGCGTGGCTCACCATGCTCGCGTCACCCCACGGGGACTACATCACCGGACGCGTGCTGGATGTCGACGGCGGATTCATGCTGATCTGACATGTTCCTCTCCAACCGCGCACATGACCACGTCCTCGCTCCGCGCGATTACAGCGCACCAGACGTGTTTGCGGCAGAGCAGGAGGGCATCTTCCGTCGCTCGTGGATTTGCGTCGCGGCGTTCGATCAGCTCGCGGACTCGGGCCAGCAGGTGGCGATCGATGTCGGTGGCGTGCCCGTCCTTGTCCGCAACGACGGCGGAACGCTGCGCGCTTACCGCAACGTGTGTGCGCACCGGCATAGCCTCCTCGCCCGCCCGGGATTCAGCTGCCGCCCGACGCTGCAGTGCCAGTACCACGGTTGGGAGTACGCGACCGACGGCCGGCTGTCGAAGCTGCCCGATGGACAATCATTCAAGGGCTGGAAGGCCACCGGTGCGCGGCTCGACCCGCTGCGCTGCGAGACGGCGTGGGGCCTGGTGTTCGTCAACGCGACACCGGGTGACACGACGCTGCGCGCCGACATGGGGACGCTCGCCGCGGAGCTCGACCGCCACTTCGATGGATTGCGCCTGTACTGGACCCAGATCACCGAGCACGACGTCAACTGGAAGGTGATCGTCGAGAACGCCGTCGAGGGCTATCACGTTCCGATGGTTCACCGGGAGACGTTCGTCAACTACGCCGAGGAGCGGTTCCACGATCACGTGATCGCGCCGACCCACACGCAGTTTCATGATCTGAGCACCCGGAGATCCGAGCGCGATCAGCTGATCGACCGCATGCTGTTTCGCTCCGAGCGGCTATGGACCTACTCTCACACGCTCGCGTATCCAAACCACATGCTGTCGTGGGCCGGCTTCTACCGCGAGTGGGTCGTCGTCGAGCCGCTCGGGCCGCGGCGCTCGCGGCGCATCGGCTACGGGTTCTTCCCGCAAAATCTGCGCCTGAGCGGGAAGCTCGGGCTACCGCTGCGACTGGCGGTGGGAGAGATCGCGCGCCGGACGCGCAAGATGGCCGACAAGATCCTCGGCGAGGACTCGAGTCTGTGGGACTCGGTGCAGCGCGGCACCGAGTCCAGCACATTCGACGGGGTGATCAGCGCGCGCGAGGAGCGCGTGGCGGCGTTCCAGAACTGGGTCGTCGCACATCGCGCTCAGCAGTAGACGATCAACAGCGGACCGCCTACCAGCTGGCGCACAGCTCGACTACGATCCGATGAACGACATGACTGAACGAGACCGTATGCGAGCGAAGGTTCGTGCCACGGCCGCCGAGCTCAAGAGCGACCCGTACCGCTACTTCCCCGAGTGGTACCGACGAACCCGCCCGAGCGATCTCTCGAAACGTCCGATCTTTCTCGCAGGCCCGTGGGGAGGATGGGGCGACGCGCGTGCACGCGCGGCACGCGGCGAGATCGACGTCCGTGGCGTCACCGAGTGGATCCCGGAGTTCCTGCTCGCGAGCGTGCTGTGGCGCCTCGCGCCGAAGCTGCGCAAGCTGCCGGCAATGATCCGCCCGGGGCCCGCGGCATACGCCGCGATCGAGCGCCTGGTGCTCAAGGGCCTCGGCATCGGCGCCGCGCTTCGCGGTGGCGCACCTCCCATCCTGTCGGTCGACGACTGGGTGCATCGCGCCAAGGCCACGCCGGGATCGCTGTCGCTGATTCCGGAGGAGAGCGAGCACGCGCGCAAGTTCGAGCGGATCGCCCGGGAGAACGGACTCGACGCGCTCTACCTGACCGAGGCAATGCGTCTCCCCGAGTTCGCGTCGTGGAATCGGGGACCGTACAACGATGCCCTCGGCGACACCGCGGCACGCATCGAGGAGTTCCTCGCTCTGGAGGACGTGTTCGCCGACGACGAGTCGGTGCAGGTGCTCCATCGCACGCTGCTCTACAAGATGACGCACCACCACGTCGAGCTCGAGCCGATCGTCCAGGCCGGGTGCCGCAAGTACTTCCCGGCCGAGCTCCTTCACCTCCGCAGCGACGAGCGCTTCATCGACGTGGGCGGCTTCATCGGCGACTCGATCCAGCAGTTCTTCAACGTCACGGGCGGCCGGTTCCGCCAGGTCATCTCGCTCGAGCCGGACGATCACAACTACCTGTTCCTGGAGAAGTACCGCGCATCGTTGAGCGCCGAGGACGCTGCGCGCGTCGTCTGCCTCAAGGTGGGTGCGTGGAACGAGAAGACGCGGTTGACCTTTCACGCGACAGGCACCGGAGGCTCGAACATCGATGCGACGAACACGGCCGCGAACGTTGGCTCGATCGATGTGACCACGCTCGATGCGCTCGCGGACGAGTACGGCCCGCCGACGTTGATCAAGTGCGAAGCAGAGGGCTCTGATCGCGAGGCGTTGATCGGCTGCGCCCGCACGATGGCGACGCACCGGCCGCGTATGGCGATCACCGTCTATCACCTGTGGGATGACTACCTCGCGCTCGTCCCGCTCGTGCGCGGTCCAAACCCGGACTACAAGCTCGCGCTGCGCCACTACTCGCTCGATCACTCCGGCACCACGATGTACGCGTACTAGCCCACCATGTATCACCAGGATCAGGCGCGACCAGCTCCGCTACCGGCGGAGGCGTATTTCAGCGACGAATTCTTCGAGCTCGAGCGCCGGACCGTGTTCGCGCGGCACTGGCACTGCCTCGGACCGGTCGGTGAGCTGGCGCGTGTCGGCGGCTACCTGGCGCGCGAGGTCATGGGGATCCCGATCGTCGTGCGAAACGAGGATGGCCGGCTCTGCGCGTTCCGGAACGTCTGCCCGCATCGCCAAAGCGTGCTCGTCCGCGACGGCTCGGGCCACGCCGACAAGCTCCGGTGCCAGTACCACGGGTGGGAGTTCGATGGTGAAGGGCAGCTCTCCCACCTCCCGGAGGGTTCGTCGTTTCGCGGCTTCAAGGCGCGCACGGCGTGCCTCGATCGCTTGAAGGTCGACACGCTGTTCGGGCTCGTCTTCGTCAACTTCGATCTGGATGCGACATCGCTGCCCGACGGCCTCGGTCAGCTCGCAGTCGACCTCGTCCCGAAGTTGGACCGTTACTCGTACCACTGGATGAACAGCACCGAGCACGACTGTAACTGGAAGGTACCGGTCGAGAATTCGATCGAGGGCTATCACTCGGCTGCGGTGCACGCGAAGACGTTCGGGCCGCTCGTCGACGAGAAGTTGATCCATCACGAACTGGGTCCGCGCCACGCGTACTATCGCTCCGAGGGGCGCTACCAGGTGTCGCCTCGAAGCCAGGTCCACGACGCGCTGGTCAGGACGTTCCTGTCCGCGGGTGCGACGCCCGAGCCCCAGCACATCCAGGCTGGGATCTTTCCGAACTACATGATCGACTTCAGCTACTTCACGTTCCTGTTCACGGTGATCGAGCCGATCGCACCGCGCCGGACGCGCTTCACGTGGTACGGCTTTCTCCCCGGGCCTACGCCAACCACGCGCCTCGGTCGGCTTGCGCGCGATGTGTACTCGCGGCGGTTTTTCGGTGGTGGGCTCAAGATCCTCGCCGAGGACATCGCGGTGTGGCCCTATATCCAGCGCGGGCTCGAGGCGAGCCAGCGCCGTAGCGTCCTCGGCCGGAGCGAGGAGCGCGTCTACCACTTCCAGAAGTTCATCGCCGATCAGACCGCGGTCGATCTCGATCGAAAGAGTGGCAACCAGCCGTGACGGCTACCACTCGCTGACGTCGACCTCAGCCTCCGCCTCGGCGCGCACGATGGCGCGCCACTTCTCGGCCGCGCGGAAGTAGCCCTCCTTGCTGACCTCGCCCAGAAGCGTGTCGCCGGTTGGATCCGGATCGCTCAGCACGTAGCCGAGACTGCGCACCAATCGCCGGGCGCGCGAGTTGGTCTTCAGCACCGTCACGCGCAGCGTCTCGAGCCCGCGCTGGACGAAGTTCCAGTCCATCCCGGCGAGCGCTGCGCGGTGCGCGTAGAGCCCGTTCTGAAACTCCGGTTTGAACAAGATGATGCCGCCCTCGGCCGAGCGCGTCGTCATGTCGATGTGGCGGAGCTGCGTGAGCCCGATCCGCTCGGTGCGATTCCAGATGATGGAGAACGACTCGCGCGCCGGATCGAGGCTGCGGAACCAGGCCAGCTGGCCCTCCACCGTGATCTCGTCGCGGAGCAGCATCCACTGCCGGATCTCCGGCTGGTTGCGGTAGGTGCGGAGGAGCTCGATGTCGCACGCGGCGTCCGACAGCTCGATGAACGTGATGCCGTACTTCCGATAATAGCCGAGCGGGTGCCGCGGCAGCGCGCGCTCCTCGTCGGTCAGCTCCCTCACACGTCGGACGGATTGACGAATTCGTGGTCTGGCAGGCTTTCGAACTCGCCGGGATGCAGGACGTCCGGCACGCGAAGAATGTCGGGCATGATGATCGGCATCATCTCGATCGCGACCGCGCACCACGACCAGCCGATGCCGAAGCCCGCCATCACGATCTTGCGTCGCGTCGTGGTCAGCTCCGTGAGCTGATCGTTCATCGCGAGCGGGATCGAGGCCGAGCTCGTGTTGCCGTATCCCTCGAGCCCGATCACGAGCTGCTTGCCGGTCGGCGAGATCCGGAGGATCCGGCCGATGTTCTTCAGCATGAACCGGCTCGCCTGGTGGAACACGTAGTAGTCGATGTCGGCCGGTGTCCAGCCCGCGGCGGTGCGCAGCGCCTCGATCATCGGCGGAACGCCGACCATCGCGAACGTCAGCACCTCGGCACCGTTCATGTACGTATGCTGGTTCGAGCGCACGACGCCGTCCTTGCGCTTGCGCTCGAGGAGATCGATCTCCCGGATCGGGTGCTTCGCCGCGCCGGCGAGCGTGTGCAGGTGAATGCCGCCGGAGCCGTTCGTGCCCATCTCGAACACCATCGGCGGCGCATCGGCCCGGCACTCGAGGGCAGTCGCGGAGCCCGCATCGCCGAACAGCGGGACTACCGCGCGATCGGTGGGCGCCGCAGCGCGCGACACGACATCGCCGGCGAGCAGCAGCGCGCGCTTCAGCTTGCCGGCGGCGAGCAGCGATGCCACGACCCACAGCCCGTAGGTGTAGCCGGAGCAGCCGAGGTTGATGTCGAACGCAGCGACGCTGGGCGCAAGGCCGAGCCGGTGCTGGAGCAGGCACGCGGTCGCCGGCGATGGATAGTCGGGCGTCTGCGTGACGAGGATGACCGCGTCGATCGAGTCCTTCGCCCAGCCCGTGACCTCGAGCAGGCGGGTCGCCGCCGCGTAACAGAGGTCCGACGTGCAGAGGTAGTCCGCGACCGACCGGCGCGTGACGCCGGTGTTCTTGACCACGCGCTGCATCTCTTCAACGCCGAACCGCGCCGCGTCGTCCTCCTGGGTGCGGATCCGATCCGGTACCGCGTTGACGATGCCGACGATCTGGACGCCCTCGATGCGTAGGCTCGCCATCAGTCCTCGACGTGCCCTGCGACGAGCGCGACCAGCTCCCCGATCGACTTTGTCTCTTTCACGCGGTCACCCTTGAGCACCACTCCGAACAGGCCGTTGCACGTCGCGATGTAGTTGACGACCGCGAGCGAATCCCACGGCAACGTCGAGAGGGCCTCGTCGCCTTTGATCGTCCCGATGGGCAGCTCGAGGATGTCGTCGATGGTCTCGTAGAACTTGGTCTTGGTCACCGAGGACCATCTTACGCCGAATCCAACGACGTGCTACTCGGAAGGCGCTGTCGCACGATGTGCGCGCTCGAGCTCGCGCACCTTCTCGGCCCAGTCACCCTTCGCCATGAACTCGCGGAAATGGCGGATGTCGAGATCCATGTCCCGCCGGAGTCCATCGCGAGGCGCGAGCGGCAGTAGCGCCTTCATGCCGAGCAGCGGAAGGGCATGGTAGTCCAGCAGCAGCTGCTGCATCCGTGACATGGGACGCTTCGAAAAGATCGACATGTCACCATACGATCTGACGCTGTAGCCGTACTTCTTCGCGATCCACTCGCGCGCCTTGTGCGAATAGAAGAAGATGTGCTGACCGGTTTCCGGGAAGAAGTAGTACCAGCTGGGGCCTTCGCCGCGGTACGGCTGCGTCCGCACCACGAGCAGGTCGTGGCCGGGGGCGAACATCTGATCCAGCTCCTTCTCCGGATCTGCGAAGTGTTCCCAGGTCTCGATCGCCACGAGGATGTCGTGCTGCGCCGTGACATCACCGGCGTAGCCGCCGGCGAGCATCCCCGGCGTGTAGGGATCGTAGGCGAAGGCCTCGAAGCCGACGTCGCGCAGCATTCGCACGAGCAAGCCGGGTCCGCTGCCATAGTCGATCACGCGCGTCTTCGATGGCCGCTTGCCGAACACCAGCGCGACGTACGTCACCCACGCCTCCAGGTTCATGCACCGCGTCGCGGTGTCCGTGCCGTAACCCATCAGCTCGCGTGCGTACGAGATGTCCAGCCAGTATGGCTGCTCCGTCTGGAGGCTCTCGCACTCTTCGCAGCCGTAGATCTGAACGTCGAGTCGACACAGGTACGTCAGCTTGAACAGTGGCTGCGCACGTCCCCGGCACAGGCGACACGGGATTGCGGTCATCCGCGGAGTCTGGCCGATCTGCGAAAGGCTGTCGATATCCAGGCGCGTGCGCGGGCGCGTTCGGCCGAAGTCAGCAGCGCCGGCGCGACGATGGCGAACGCGACGACCGCGGCGAGGCCGGCGAGGGTCCCGGCGGCGAGGTCGCCGAACGAGCCGGTGAGCTGGCCGAAGAGGAACCGACCGCCGTACGCGAGTGCCGCGCTGACGCCGAGCACCGCGAGCGTCCCGGTCGCATAGACGCGTTCTCGCAAGCGGCGGCCGCCGAGCCAGGCCTGTCCGCACTGGGCGATGATCGTGGTGACGGCCGTCGCGATCGCTGCGCCCACGAGCCCGAAGCTCGGGGTCAGCGACAGCAAGAGGCCCAGCTTGACTGCCAGTGAGACCGCGGCGACGTAGGTCAGGTAACGGCCCCCCATCGTCATCGAGACCATCCAGCTGGCGAGCGCCACGGCTCCCAGGAGCTGACCGATTCCGAGGATCGCGAGCGGGACGACCGCGGCGCTCACGTCGTGCCCGAGCAGGATGCTCATGATCGGCTGGCCGACCGAGAGCAGGACGATGAAGATCGGTGCCAGCGAGAAGGCGCACATCCGGGTGAGTCGGCGCAGCGAGGCTCCAAGCGCGGAGTTGTCGCGTCCCTCGAGCGCGGCGATCTGGTTCTGCGCGATCGGGTCGAATAGCGCGCGGATGTTCGGCAGCATCGAGGCCATCTGCAGACAGGCTGCATACATCCCGACCTGCGCGGCGGGCACGTACTCCCCGAGGAGGTAGACGTCGACCTTCGCCGCGACCGCGAAGAGCGAGACCGGCAATAGGAGGCCGAGCCCGAACCGAACGACGGCGCCAGCTCGGCGGGGTGCGACGATGTGACGGAGCGTGCTCCGCAAGGAGAAGTGGCGGGCGTACAGCACGATCGTGACGGCGAGCCCGAGCGCGGTCACCGCGACCAGGGACCACAGGATCGGGAGGGACGAAAGCTCGCCACGCCAACCCACCCACAGGACGCCGGCCACGATGATCGGCAGCACGAGACCACGCAGCACCGCGACAGGACCGAGCACGTCGCGTGACTGCAGCGCAGCCGAAAGCACGGTCGACAGATTCAAGAGCACTGGCTGTACCGAGAGCACCACGATGTAGCGCGTCAACGCAGGATCGTCGTGTGCCGACGCGATCGCGCCAGCCACGCCGATCTGGAGCACCATCAGGGCGACACCGAGAACCCCCACCACCACCAAGGCCGAGCCGATCACCGAGTGCACCTCGTCCGATCGACCCTTCTCGTCGAGCCGAGGCACCTCGCGACGCACGAACAACTCCGCGGAGAGCATGCCGACCATCGCCGCCGCCTCCAGCACGACGAAAGCACCCCACCACCGACCGTATCCATCCTGGCCGAGCGCGCGGGCCATCAGCGCCATGTGCAGCGGCGCGAACAGAAAGGCGCCGAACGACGTGACGTTGCGGAGGACCCGGCGTCCCTCGTCGGTCCGCACGGTGGCCATGCTGCAGCTACGATAGCACGCGCATCGTGTACTCTCTTTCGGGTGGAGCGTCCCGCGATCTCCGTCGTCGTACCGGCGTACGGCTGCGAGAGCTGCCTCGTGCCGCTCTACGACGCGCTGAGGTCGGCGCTCGAGTCGATCTCGCCCGACTTCGAGATCGTGATCGTCGAGGACCATAGCCCCGAGGGTGACTGGGCCGTGATCGTGTCGCTCGCGGAGAAGGACCCGCGGGTGCGCGGGGTCAAGCTGACCCGGAACTTCGGCCAGCACAATGCGATCGCCGCCGGGCTGAACGTCGCCGAGGGTGACTGGGTGGTCGTGATGGACTGCGATCTGCAGGACGGTCCCGAGGAGATCACGAAGCTCTACGCGAAGGCCCAGGAGGGCTTCGAGTGCGTGTTTGGTCGCCGTGTCGATCGGCTCGACAGCACTGGAACGGTCGTGTCGTCGCAGGCGTTCAGCTGGGTGCACGGCAAGATCGGTGGCTTCAAGCCGGACGCAGCGGTCGGCAACTTCTCGATCGTGTCGCGAAGAGTCGTGCACGCGTTGCGCGAGTTCCGCGAGGAGCACCGCAACTACGCGATGCAGGTCCACTGGCTTGGCTTCCCAACCGCCTACGTGCCGGTCGTTCACGCGGCGCGCCACTCCGGCAAGAGCCGCTACTCGTTCGCGAGCCGCCTTCGCCACGCCGCTGCCACCATCCTGTCGCAGTCGACGCGGCCGCTGTACGCCTCGGCGGCGTTCGGGTTGCTGATGGCGCTCGGCGCCGCGATCACGGGCATCTACCTGCTCGTACGGAAGCTGACGGTGGGCTACGGCGTCGAGGGCTGGACGAGTGTGATGGTCACGCTCTGGTTCCTGTTCGGCATGCTGTTCCTGAACATGGGCGTACTCGGCCTCTACCTCGGCAGCGTGTTCAACTCGGTGAAGAACCGGCCGCCCTTCGTGATCGAGAAGACGACGTACGAGTCCGAGCGCGACGGCTAAGGAAGCTGCTCGACGCGTAGCACCGGCGGCTTCTCGGAGTAGTGCAGCCGGTAGATCGCGCGCTCGGGGAACGCCGCTCGCAGCGCCTTCGGATCGGCGGTCCACTTCGCCCACAGGATGTCGTCGGAGAGATCCGGGTGCGGTTGCGGATACTCGAGCACCCAGCTGCCCCAGGGCGCGAACGTCTTGTCGACCTGCAGGAGGACGATGTACGGGCGCGCGATCACGATCGCGTTGTGGATACCGGCGGCCTCGAGCGTCGCGAGCGGAACGCCTTGCGTGTTCGCCTGCATGCGCAGCGATGCGAGGTTCGAGAGGTTGAACGCACCGCACGCGATCACGAGGTACCCGGCGAGCAGTGCGGCCGGCGTGATCGGAGAGAGGCCGCGCTCGGAGAACCACACGAACGCGCGGAGGATGCCGGCGGTCGCGAGCAGCACGAGCGGCAACGCGACCTCGGACATGTGGATCGGGCCGACCGAGTGGATGCCGGTGTTGTCGTGGAGCAGGCACATCAGCAGCACCGTGAGGCAGCCGACCGCGAGCACGAGCAGCATCGGGCGCTTGCGCTGGAGGCCGCCGATCACGGCGGCGATCGCTGGAACGCCGAGGAAGAACACCGCGAGCATGAGCACGTTCCAGCCGAGGTTCGTCGCGAACCGGTCGCCCATGCTGAGGCGCAGCGAAGGGTTTCCGAGGGTGCCGGGTGCGAACCGCGCCTGCAGGTACCACACGCCGGTCGTCGCGCTGTTGTAGAGCGCGAACACGGCGATCGTCGGGACGAGGCCGGCGAGCAGCCAGGTTGCCTGCGTACGCCGTTTCCATACGAACCACGCTCCGAGCGGGCCGAGCAAGCACGCGGTCTCGAACGGCCGGCACAGAAAGCCGAGGCCCGCGAAGAGGCCGAGGAGGATCAGATCGCGGCGCGCGGTGGTGGTGTCGGTGTCGAGGCGCGCGGCGAACGCGATCGCGAGCGCGATGAACATCCGGGATGGGATGTGACCGTGCACGGTGATCGACAGCGCCGCGATCATCGGCGACGCGAGCCAGATCAACGCGGCGATCACGCGGCCCCGCGGACCGAACCAGCGACCGGCGGCATACGCGATCGCGACGCCGCTCACGCCGCACGCGATCGCGTAGAGCAGGGGCCCGAGCTTCGTGAGGATGCCGAGCGCCGCGAACAGCAGCACGCCCGGGAAGTCCATCGACATGATCTGCCCGTCGCGCTGGTAGGTGAACAGATCCGTGAACGCGCCGGCGGGCTGCAGCAGCGGCACGCTGACCTGACCCGACGCGAGGATGCGCGCGCCGAACGTGACGGCGTTCTCGTCGTCGGTCAGCGGCTGACCGAGCAGTACGACGTAGTGGCCCGCGATCGACCACAGCACGAGCACCACGAACAGCACCGCGCCGGCGATCCGCCAGCCGCGCGGTGTGGCACCGTCGATCCGCGCGACCAGGCGGCGCACGAGGGGGGCGAGCCGCGGGGCAACGCCCCACGCGACGAGCAGCGCGCCGGGAAGCGCGAGCGCGAGGTGAGCGAGCCAGAACCGCAGCTCGGATTGCGACACGTGCACGAACGAGATCGGGACGTCCTTGTGCAACGGCGCGAAGGGCGGGCCGTACCAGGCCTGGAAGCCGATCGTCGCGCCGATGCGCATGTAGATGACGAGCAGCGCGACACCGCCGAGCAGCGGGCCGGCGCGCAGCGTTGCCTCCCGAGGCGAAGACTCCGTCATCGACGCTTCACGGTATCACCGGCCGCTCGGGCGCGAATGCCGCGAACCTCGTATCCCCACGCTCGCCGTTCAGCACCCCCGCGAGGTGATCGGCGATCACGGGCGCGAGGTGGAAGCCGTCGCGCCGGGTGCCGCTCGCGATCGCGAGGTTCGGGATCGAGGTCGCGCCGATGAGCGGATAGCCGTCGGCGGTCGTCGGCCGCCAGCCGACGTTGGTGCGCAGGACCTTCGCATCGCCGAGGTTGTGATCGATGAGATCGACGACACCGTCGATGATGCGCGCCGCCGCACCCGGATCGTCGACGGGCTCGGGACCTATCCGATTCGTCGAGCCCACGACCACGCGGTCGGCATGAGGAACCGAGTACACGCCGCGGCTGCGCAGACACGCCGTGTGCTGGCCGGTCGTCGCGAGCTCGAGCGTGGTGCCGACGCCGAACAGCACCGGTTGCACGTGCAGCGGCAGAGCGCTCGCCGCGAGCAACGCCGTGAGGCTCGCGCCGTTAGCGATCAGCGTGTGCGTTCCCTCGATCACAAGGCCGTCGACGAGCTCGACGCCGTGCGCACCGAGCACGCGGCGTGCGGTGCCGGCGATCTGCTCGACACCGGCAGTGGCGAGCAGGCGCTCGAGCGCCGCGACCACCGCGCGCGGATCGATCCAGCCCTCGCGATCGATCCGTACCGCACGACGCGCGGGCAACAGCGGGGCGTAGCCGGGAACCGTCGCGGGCCGTACCACCGCGTGCGGCTCGTCGTACTCCTGCAGCGCGGCGACGACGGCGTCGAACCGTGCGACCTCGCCGAGGTCACCTGCATCGAGCAGGTAGGTCCCGCGCGACACCGGCACGCCGAGCTCCTCCGCGAACGCGTTCCAGTGCTCGGTCGCGAGGCTGCCGAGCTCGAGCTTGCTCTTCCCCGCCGGGGTTGCGAGCGCACCGGTCTCGATCTCACCGAACGCCGACAGCATCGCGGCGGCAGCGAACGTCGCCGAACCAGGCCGTGCCGGATCTCCGACGACGGTCACCGCGCGACCGCGCTGCGCGAGCCGGAGCGCGCACGTCAGGCCGAGGATCCCGTTGCCGACGACGACCGTCTTCATCGCCGGCGGAGGCAAGCGACGAGGAATCCCCCGACGTCGCGCGCGACCGGCAGATCCGCGAGGCGGCGCTCCGCCCAGCGCACCGCAGGCCCGAGCAGCGGGATCTCGTGCACCTTCGCGACCGGCGTGATCACGCGGATGCCACGGCTGGTGACCCATTCGAGGTCGCGCGGCAGGTAGCTCCTGATCGCGGCTGCGTCGTCGTAGCGCGTGTAGACGTGCTCGTCGTTCGTCTGCTCGCTGACCGCGGTCGGCGGCTTGATCGCCTTGACGAGCCGGCGAAGCGATCGCGCGTTGTAGAACTCGGCGAGCACCCAGCCGCCGGGACGAACGATGCGGGCCATCTCGCGAAGAGCGCCCTCGATATCGGGGATGTGCGCGAGCACCTTGAACGAGTACGCGACGTCGACCGACGCGGTCGCGATCGGCAGCGCGGTCGCCGAGGCCTGCGCCACCGCGAGCCCGCGCTCCGCGGCCTTCGCGAGCATGCCGGCCGACAGGTCGATCCCTGCGGCCGACCGCGCGAACTGCGCCGTACGGTGGAGGATCAGGCCGGTACCACAGCCGACCTCGAAGACGTCCTTGCCCGCACCGTAGCGCTGGACGATCTCGACCTCGAGGTCGTCGAGCATCCGGTGATAGGG
>JACCRC010000363.1 GCA_013813765.1 Deltaproteobacteria bacterium
ACGGAGGGCCCGACCATCGAGTACCCCGAGTCGCAGCCCTCGCAGCTGTACTCGTAGTCGTTGTTGTCGCGCATGCCGCGCGCCATGATGCCGGGCTCGATGAAGGGGCCCGAGTAGACGCGGCGGAAGTAGATCGGCGCACTGACACCGACCTCGTAGCCGCTCTCGTCGTCGATGCTGATGATGTTCGCATCGCCGCGGATCGCGACGTTCGCGCTGACCGCGTGGCTCACGCTGACGCCGTAGATGCCGAACATCCAGCCGATCGGGTTCGACGCGATGTTGAGCTTCTTGTTCTTGATGAGGTAGTCGCCGCGCTCGCCGACCTTCACGATCGAGCCATTGATGTGCGAGACGTTGTTCCAGTCCTCGTTCTGCGGGGCGGCGGGCGCGACGGCGACCTGCGGCTGCGCCGGCTGGTGGCCACTCGGTCCCTGCGGTCCGCCTTGCGGCGCGCCCTGCGTGATCAGGATCGGCGGGTTCGGAGTCACCACCACGAGCTGATCCGTGTGGGTGATCGGACCGTCGTGCTGCTGGTCATCGGCGAGCGCGGGACCGGCAGAGAGCATCACAGCGGCGGTAGCGAGGCGACGGAAGGCGTTCATGGCAATCCCATAGAGCAGCCGCGATGCCAGGTCTGGGCTCGTGCGCTAACTGGGTGCACTCACAGCGTTTGCCAGCCGTTTCCGCGGTAAGTCACTGTCGGGATTCGTTGGTGAGTTTGGCAGGATTGGCCAAATCCTGACATCGGTGTCGTGATCGACCTTGCTCAGCGAAGGACGGTCAGCGTGCGCATCGTGCCCTTTGTGACGCCGAACTGCTCGTGCACCGCCGCCCGGCGGACCGCCTCGGAAGGACTGATCGATCCCGCCACGAGCTGCGCGTAGGCCTCGAACAGCCGGCCGGTCTCGGCCGCGGATTCGCGCACGAGCTCGAGCCGGAACCGGCGCACGCCCTGGGCGAGGAGCTCGGGCACGAGGCTCGCCGCGCTCTGCGCCTGCGCGTTGAACACCGTGTTGCGACATCCGACGTCGACCACGACGGGGTGGACGAGATCGACGCGATCCCGCAGCGCGACCTCGTGCTGCTCGCACGGCCGGCCGCAGGTCCGGTAGTCCTTGCCGGTCGACAACAGGTGGGCGTAGACGCAGTGCTCGGTGTGGAAGGTCGGGATGTGGTGGTGCACGGTCACCGCGACACGGCCGCGCGGTGCCTTCGCGAGCAGCGCGAGCAGCTGCTCTCGATCGAGATCGTGCGCGGCGGTGAGCGTAGTGAGGCCGTGGCCGAGCACCCAGCCCGCGGTGATCGAGTTCGTGACGTTGAGGGAGAAGTCAGCGTGCAGGGCAGGGCGCTCCGCTTCAGGCAGCGCATGGAAGTACGCGAGCGAGCCCCAGCTGCGCACGAGCACGTGATCCGGTGCGAGCCGCGCGAGGTGCGCATCGATCCGCTCCTCTCCGGGCTTCTGCACGCGCACGGTCGCGACGCCCACCACGGCACCGCGTGTGCGCGCGCGCTCGACGGCCTTGCCGAGCCCGACGAGCTCCATCCAGTCGAGCTCGACCTCGCGCGCGCCGGCATCGAGCAGTGCATCGAGCTGCGCGTCGGTGCGGGCGAGCGGAATGACGTGCGCCGGCACCTCGTACGGCGAGATCGCATGTGCGCGCAGCGCATCGATCTTGGACTCGGTCGCGACGACACGCTCGACGCGCACGATTGCCGCTTCGAGCTCGGCGGCCAGCGCGCGGCGGACCTCCTTCAGCTCGGAGACCGGAACGTGGAGGCCGGCCGGCAGCGTGGACGCGTCGACCGCATCGAGATGGAACGACGTGCCGCCGAACCCGCCGAGCTTGTCGGCGAGCACCTCCGGCGTGAGCCCGGCGCCGCGCGCGACTTGCAGCGCCGATGCAGTGGAGGCGGAGGCCGAGTGAAGGCCCGCCCGTGCGGTGACCGCGAGAGGTTCGCCGGCGGCCCCCCGCACGGTGAGCGTCACGCCGATCCGGCCCAGTGGCTCGCGCCCCGCCTCGGCCGCCTTCTCGCCCGCCCGGGTGACCTTCGGATCGGAGCTGATCCACACGAAGTCGCCGGCGCCGACCTCCGAGAGATCGGGTCCGGGATCGCCGAACCGCAGACGATAGCCATCCGCGATCGGGTCGACCGCGAAGATCGGCCCGCCTTGCTCGGCATCCTCGGGACGGCCGCGATCGAACACCACGCCCATGCCCGCGCGCGGAACGATCGTCGGCGAGCTCGCCGCGGTGCCGCGATGATCCGCGTGATCGACGAGCGCCGCGCCGCCGGTGATCGGCCGCTGCTCCGGTGCGGGCACGACATAGACCGTGTCGCGGTCGACCTTCACGACACGGCCGAGCGGCAGACCGCGGTGGCGCGGGAAGCGTCCTTCGACGAGCGTCTGGTGATCGGCCCCGGCGAGGAAGCCCGGCGAGATGCCGCGGCTATAGGCGACGTGCAGCGCTGCAGGATCGAGCGGCTCGACCCCCATCACCGCGCGCTTGTAGTGCTCGACGGTGGCGGCGACGTAGTTCGGACCCTTGAGCCGTCCCTCGATCTTCAGCGACGCGACTCCGATCTCCGAGAGCGCGGGCACCGCGTCGAGGCCGACCAGGTCTTTCGGCGACAGCAGATACTCGACCTCGCCGAGCTCGCGAACGTCACCATCGACGACCAGATGATAAGGAAGGCGGCACGCCTGCGCGCACTGACCGCGGTTCGCGGAGCGGCCGCCCCACGCCTCGCTCGACAGACACTGCCCACTCCACGCGACGCAGAGCGCGCCGTGGATGAACACCTCGAGCGGAAGCTTCGATCCGGCGGCGTAGGCGCGGATCTCGTCGACCGAGAGCTCGCGCGGAACGACCACGCGCGACAGGCCGAGCGCGGAGAGCAGCTCCGACGCGAGCGGCGACGAGGCGGTCATCTGTGTGGAGGCGTGGACTTCGAGCGCCGGGCAGATCGCGCGGGCGAGCAGGGCGACCGCGGGATCCTGGACGATGATCGCGTCGGTGCCGGCTGCGGCGACGCGGCGGAGCAGCTCCTCGACCACCGGCAGCTCGGGCTCGAACACGAGCGTGTTCATCGTGACGTAGATCCGCGCGCCGGCGCGGTGCACCCAGGCGACGACCTCGACGAGCGCGTCGCTCGAGAAGTTCACCGCACGTGCGCGAGCGTTGAACCCGTCGTCGAGGCCGAGATAAACGGCGTCCGCACCTGCCGCGAGCGCTGCAGCCAGCGCGTCGCGGTCACCGGCAGGGGCCAGGATCTCGGGGCGGCGCATGGGTGAAACAACCTTTCGGGGCAGCGTTCCATACCACGTCTGGTCTGGGAATCCATCAAGTCGTCGCGCACTTGGAGCGACTTCACCCCTTGCACTCCGGAGACGGTCGTCTTTATAACGCCCCCTCCGAAGCGACCTGGACCCCGAGGATCAATCCCATGATGTCATCTCTTCAATGGCTTGCAGCGTCGGCGGAGACCGTCGCTGGTGTTGCGGCACGACCCCGCAGTGAAGCCCAGCTCGTGCTGCCTGACCTCAGGCAGGTGTCCTTCCTAGGGACAACCGGCTGGAACATCCTGGCGATCGGCCTCGTGGTCAGCGCCATCGGCCTCCTGTTCGGCCTGGTGAAGTACCAGAAGCTCAAGAATCTCCCCGCCCACAAGGCGATGATCGAGATCAGCGAGCTGATCTACTCGACGTGCAAGACGTACCTCCGCACGCAGGTGAAGTTCATCGCGTGGCTGTGGGTGCTGATCGCCACCGTCATCGTCGTGTACTTCGCCGCGCTCGAAGGCGTGCCATTGCCGAAGGTCATCGCGATCGCCGTCTTCTCCATCATCGGCATCCTCGGCAGTGTGATCGTCGCGTTCTTCGGCATCCGGGTGAACAACTTCGCGAACTCGCGCGCGGCCTTCGCCTCACTGAAGGGCAAGCCATACGGCGTCTACGCGATTCCGATCGAGGCAGGCATGTCGATCGGCACCGTGCTGATCAGCCTCGAGCTGCTCCTCATGCTCGCGATCATGCTGTTCCTGCCCGGTGACTACGCGGGTCCGTGCTTCATCGGCTTCGCGGTCGGCGAGTCGCTCGGCGCTGCGGCGCTCCGCATCGCGGGCGGCATCTTCACGAAGATCGCCGACATCGGCTCCGACCTCATGAAGATCGTCTTCAACATCAAGGAAGACGACGCGCGTAACCCCGGCGTCATCGCCGACTGCACCGGTGACAACGCCGGCGACTCGGTCGGCCCCACGGCCGACGGCTTCGAGACCTACGGCGTCACGGGCGTCGCGCTCATCACGTTCATCCTCGTCGCACTCCCCAACGTCCCCGGCATCGCCGCGGGTACCTACCTCCCGAGCGGCGCCCCCGCGGATCCGGGCGAGTGGACGCAGATCGTCCTCCTCGTCTGGCTGTTCGCACAGCGCATCGTCATGATCCTCGCGTCGGTCGGCAGCTACCTCCTCAACGAGGTCATCACGAAGGCCAAGTACGGAAACGCCGACAAGATGGACTTCGAGCACCCGCTCACCGTCCTCGTGTGGCTCACCTCGCTCGTCTCGGTCGGACTCACCTTCCTCGTCTCCTACTTCCTGATCGGCACCGGCGACTCTGCCTTACCGTACGGACTGTGGTGGAAGCTGTCCGCGATCGTGTCGTGCGGCACGCTCGCCGGCGCGATCATCCCCGAGCTCGTCAAGATCTTCACGTCGGTCAACTCCGGCCACGTCCGCGAGGTCGTGACGGCGTCCAAGGAAGGCGGCCCGTCGCTGAACATCCTCGCCGGCCTCACCGCCGGAAACTTCTCGGCCTACTGGATGGGCCTCGTGATCGCCGGCCTCATGGCGATCGCGTACCTCATCTCGTCGACGCTCGGCATCGCCGACCTCATCTACGCGACGAACCTCAGCGCCGGTCTCGAGATGTCGCGGTTCGCGTGCGGCGCCGCGGGCACCGTGTTCGCGTTCGGTCTCGTGGCCTTCGGATTCCTCGGCATGGGCCCGGTCACCATCGCCGTCGACTCCTACGGTCCGGTCACGGACAACGCGCAGTCGGTGTTCGAGCTCTCGGTCATCGAGGGCCAGGTTGGCATCGAGGACGAGATCAAGAAGGACTTCGGCTTCACCCCGAACTTCGCGAAGGCGAAGGCCTTCCTCGAGGAGAACGACGGCGCCGGCAACACCTTCAAGGCCACTGCCAAGCCCGTGCTCATCGGCACCGCCGTCGTCGGCGCGGCCACGATGATCTTCGCGCTCATCATGCTCGTCACCAATGGTCTCAAGGCCGAGGCCATCGGCAACCTGTCGATGATCCACCCGCCGTTCCTGCTCGGCCTCATCTGCGGTGGCGCGATCATCTACTGGTTCACCGGCGCGTCGACCCAGGCCGTCTCCACCGGCGCCTACCGCGCGGTCGAGTTCATCAAGGCGAACATCAAGCTCGATGACTCCGTCACGAAGGCCTCCGTCGAGGACTCGAACAAGGTCGTGGAGATCTGCACGCTGTACGCGCAGAAGGGCATGAAGAACATCTTCATGGTCGTGTTCTTCACGACGCTCTCCTTCGCCTGCATCGATCCGTACTTCTTCATCGGCTACCTGATCTCGATGGCGCTGTTCGGCCTCTACCAGGCGATCTTCATGGCGAACGCCGGTGGCGCCTGGGACAACGCGAAGAAGGTCGTCGAGACCGAGCTCCGCGCGAAGAACACGGAACTGCACGCGGCGTCGATCGTCGGTGACACCGTCGGCGACCCGTTCAAGGACACCTCGTCGGTCGCGCTGAACCCCGTCATCAAGTTCACGACCCTGTTCGGCGTGCTCGCGGTCGGTCTCGCCCTCGAGCTCAACGAGAAGGCGCTCGGCATGCACCTCGGCAAGGTCGTCAGCGCTCCCGAGCCCGTCTACAACTACATTCGCTACGCCATCGCTGGCGTCTCGCTCGTGATCTCGATGTTCTTCGCGTACCGCTCGTTCTACGGCATGCGCATCGGCACGGACGTCACGCTCGAGAGCCTCGCGGCGGAGAAGGTCACGCTGGCAGCCAAGGCCGATGCGGCCGCGGTGGTCGCGGCGAAGAAGGAAAGCGACAAGAAGAAGGACGACGACAAGAAGAAGGACGAGGACGACGCGTCCTGAGTCTCAGCCACTTGTTCGTTTGATCTCTGGCGGGGCGCTTCGGCGCCCCGTCGGCGTTTTCGGTTCAGAACACGAGGTCGAACAGGCCGCGCACCGCGACGAGCGTGCCCACCATCAACAGCGCGATGGTCGCCAGAGCGCGAGCGCGAAAGCCGACACCACAGGTTGCGTGCCTCATCGTGGCTACCTCCGGTTGATTTCAGGGATTGGATGCGAACCATCGTTTCGCGGTTGCGGTCATCGCGGGGCTCCCAGTGCGGCAAGCGCGATCAGCATCACCAAGAGCCCGATGATCACGCCGATCACGATGAAGCGGACGTTGATCAGGGAGGGCGGGTCGACATACGGCTCGAGCGACGGATGCATGGCCGAGTGCTCAGCAACGCGCGGGCCATGCGAGATCCGGGCGGCAAGTGCGTGATGACGCGATCACCGAGGGACAGCGAGACAGGAGCCGCGCGCGTCGCGCTGCCAATCCGGCAGCGGAGTCGTGCTAAGGACGGCCATGCCCGAGACGATCCGAGCCCCGCACGGAAGTCAGCTGACGTGCAAAGGCTGGCAGCAGGAGGCCGCGCTGCGGATGCTGATGAACAACCTCGATCCGGACGTGGCCGAGCGCCCGGAGGATCTGGTCGTCTACGGCGGCACGGGCAAGGCGGCGCGGAGCTGGGAGGACTATCACGCGATCGTGCGCGAGCTGCGGCGCCTGGAGAATGATCAGACGCTGCTCGTGCAGAGCGGGCGGCCGGTCGGCGTGTTCCGCACGCACGAGGAAGCGCCGCGCGTGCTGATCGCGAACTCGAACCTGGTCGGCAAGTGGGCGACGTGGGAGCACTTCCGCGAGCTCGAGAAGCGCGGCCTCATGATGTACGGGCAGATGACGGCGGGCTCGTGGATCTACATCGGCTCGCAGGGCATCGTGCAGGGCACGTTCGAGACGTTCGCCGCGGCCGCGAAGGTTCACTACGGCCCGGACGCGGACCTCGCCGGCAAGTTCGTGCTGTCGGGCGGGCTCGGCGGCATGGGCGGCGCGCAGCCGCTCGCGGCGACGATGGCCGGCGGCGTGTTCCTCGGCGTGGAGATCGATCCCACGCGCGTCCAGCGCCGGCTCGAGACGCGCTACCTCGACGAGCTCGCGCCGGACCTCGACACCGCGCTGCGCCGGGTCGACGAGTGCGTGCGCGCGAAGCAGCCGCGGTCGATCGCGCTCGTCGCCAACGCGGCCGATGTCTACGCGGAGCTGGTGAAGCGCGGCGTGACGCCGGATCTCGTGACGGATCAGACGTCGGCGCACGATCCGCTGGTCGGCTACATCCCGCAGGGCATGACGCTCGCGGAGGCGGCGGAGCTGCGGCAGCGCGATCCGGATCTGTATGTGACGAAGTCGCGCGCGTCGATGGCGGTGCAAGTGCAGGCGATGATCGCGATGCAGCGCGCGGGCTCGCACGTGTTCGACTACGGCAACAACATCCGCGCACAGGCGGAGATCGCCGGCGTCACGGACGCGTTCGCGTTCCCGGGCTTCGTGCCGGCGTACATCCGGCCGCTGTTCTGCGAGGGCAAGGGTCCGTTCCGCTGGGCCGCGCTGTCGGGGGATCCGGACGACATCCGCGTCACCGACGAGGCGGTGCTCGACGAGATCAAGGACGATCCGATGCTGCACCGCTGGATGAAGCTCGCGCGCGAGAAGATCGCGTTCCAGGGCCTTCCGGCGCGCATCTGCTGGCTCGGGTACGGGCAGCGCCACCGCGTCGGCCTGCGCTTCAACGAGCTCGTGCGGACCGGCAAGGTCAAGGCGCCGATCGTGATCGGCCGCGACCACCTCGACTGCGGATCCGTCGCGTCGCCGAACCGCGAGACCGAAGGCATGAAGGACGGCACCGACGCGGTCGCCGACTGGGCGATCCTGAACGCGCTGGTCAACACCGCGAGCGGCGCGACCTGGGTGTCGTTCCATCACGGCGGCGGCGTCGGCATCGGCTACTCGCTGCACGCCGGCATGGTGATCGTGGCGGATGGGACGCCGCGCGCGGCCCGCTGCCTCGAGCGCGTGCTCACCTGCGATCCGGGCATGGGCGTGATCCGTCACGCGGATGCTGGCTACGACGAGGCGATCCAGACCGCGGAGCAGCGCGGCGTGGTCATCCCGCGGCGCCGCCCGGAGTAAGCGATGGGGGAGAGCGGGCGCACGTGCAAGCCGGTCGACAAGCGCGGCAAGCTCACCGACGAGCCGTTCGACGTCCAGGTGTCGCGCGACAAGGTGCTCATCAAGTTTCGCGGACGAATCGTGCGCACGCTGACGGGCCGCGATGCCGACGAGATCCGCGACGCGTTCGCCGCGGGCGATGAACCGGCGCTGCAGCTCCTGGTCGCGCGCAAGACCGGCAACTTCAAGCGCGGCAACGAACGGAGATGATCGGGCCGCTGAAGCTGTGGAGCCTGCGCCGCCAGCTGCGCAGCTCGATCCCACGCGATCCGTTGACCACGATCGATCCGGGGCCGTGGCTCGACGGTGCTGGATCGGTGGCGCACCTGCGCGCGACGTGCACGCAGCCGAACTGGCTCGCACACTGCGCCTACTGGGGCGGTGTCTCGCAGGACAAGATCCTCGAGGCCGCCATCGCCGCCGGCCTGCACGTGAAGGCGATGGGCTCCGACCCGATGCCGTGGCTCGGCGAGGTCGAGTTGCGGCGGCAGCCGTTCCCGGAGCTTGCGCACATGATCCACGTGATCGAGAAGCGGCATCCGGCGATCAAGGCGATCGAGGGCTACTTCCCGTCGGGCGGGAACTTCCTGCTCACGCAGCACCTCGGAGACCGCCATCCGAGAAAGCTGCCAGCGACAGGCATTGGATCGGACGACGCGATCGCCGCCGGCTACGTGCTGATGATCGTCGCTGTGTTTCATCGAGAGCGGGGGCTCTGCGAGGCGCTCTCGCTGGTGTGCGGCGCCGCGGCGACCATGTTCGCGCTCGGCGCACCGGGGGAGCGGAAGGCGCTGCTCGACGTTCAGCGTTCTACCTATGGCTGGGAGAGCTCGATGACCAGCGCGACGTTCGTGAAGTAAGGTGGAGACGACGTGAATCCCGACCTCGTGATCCGTAACGCGCGCGTGCTGACATGCGATCCATCGCGGTTCGGGCTCGGTATGGTCGACCGCGGCGCGATCGCGATCCGTGCGGGGGTGATCGAGTGGGTCGGGCCCGACGCGGATCGGCCAGGCGCGACGCGTGTCGTCGATGCGGGTGGTCGGCTGGTCACGCCGGGGCTCGTCGATTGCCACACTCACGCGATCTTCGCCGGTGATCGCGCGAACGAGTTCGCGATGCGCGCGGCGGGCAAGACGTATCTCGAGATCGCGGCGGCGGGTGGCGGCATCGGCGCGACGCTCGGCCCGACGCGCGCCGCGACCGACGAGACACTGGTCGCGCTACTGCTCGCCCGGCTCGACCTCGCGCTTGCTGCCGGCACGACGACGATGGAGATCAAGAGCGGCTACGACCTCACCGTCGCGGGCGAGCTGCGCCTCCTGCGCTGCATCGCCGCGGCCGGTCGACGGCCGGCACCGCGGATCGTGCCGACCTTGCTCGCGCACCTGGTACCGCCGGAGCGCAAGGCGGACCGCAGCGCGTACATCATCGAGCTCCGCGACCAGCTGATCCCGCAGGTCGCGACCGACAAGCTCGCCGCGTCGGTCGACATCTACTGCGACGAGGGCGCGTTCACGCTCGCCGAGACGCGATCGATCCTCGGTGCGGCAAAGATCGCAGGACTTCCGGTGCGCGGGCACGTCGGTCAGTTCACCGACCTCGGCGCCGCCGAGCTGCTCGCAGATCTCGCGGCACTCTCGGCGGACCATCTCGAGCAGATCACGGACCGCGGCATCGAACAGCTCGCCTCGGCGGGCGTGGTCGCGGTGATGCTGCCGGGTGCGTGCGTGCAGCTGCGGCTGCCGGTACCTCCGGTCGAGAAGCTGCGCGCGGCCGGCGTGCTGATGGCGATCGCGAGCGACCTCAATCCGGGCTCGAGCTACTGCGAGCAGCTGCCGCTGCAGATGTGGCTCGCGACCACGCACTACGGAATGACGGTCGAGGAAGCGTGGCTCGGCGTCACGCGGCACGCGGCGAAGGCGCTCGGTCTGCCGACGGGCGGCACGCTGCAGGCGGACGTCCAGGCGGATCTGATCGTCTGGGCGTGCGATGACCCGGCGACGGTTCCCTATCGCTATGGCGCGGCGAGCTCGCTGATCGAGTCGGTGTATGTCGGAGGCGTGCGGTGCGGGATGGCCGTAAGCTGATAAGATCCCTCATCGAGGCTTTTTAGCGTCCGGATTTCGCGTAAGCGCGTATACGCTACGCACATGAGCTCCAAGGATCGGGTCACCCGGGAGCTGGACCGCGAGCAACTCGCCAAGCTGGCGAAGGACGCGGCCGGCGATGCGGCCCCCGTCGAGCGACAGGAGGAGATACCGTCTTCGCCGCGCACCGCGACGTTGCAGGATCCGTTGACGATGGCGCTGCTCGCCGAGGTGGCGCGCAGCTCCAGGACGCGCGACTTCGATCCGCAGGACGAGGAGATCACGGCCGAGCGTGATCCCGAGCGCGCGGATCTCCCGCACCCCGTTCTGTTGCGCCGCTAAGAGAGCGCGGCGAGCAGCGAGCCATCGTCGATCATCGCGCGAACCGCGCGGATGTCGGGCGCGATCGGCCGATCGACCATCATCGCGGGCACCTTCGCGCGGATCACCGCGTGGACGCGCTCGAGCGGCTTCGTCGTGCGCAGCGGGCGCCGCAGATCGATCCCCTGCGCGGCGCAGAGCAGCTCGATCGCCAGCACGGTGCGCACGTGGTCGTGGATCGTCGCGAGCTTGAGCGCTGCGGTCGCGCCCATCGACACGTGATCCTCGCGACCAGCGCTCGATGGGATCGAGTCGACCGAGGCAGGATGCGCGAGCACCTTGTTCTCGGAGACCAGCGCCGCGGCACTGACCTGCGCGATCATGAAGCCGGAGTTGAGGCCGGAGTCGGGCGCGAGGAACGGCGGCAGTCCGCTCGACAGGTGCGGATTGACGAGCTGCTCGACGCGGCGTTCGGAGATGTTCGCGAGCTCCGCGACCGCGATCGCCGCCGCATCGAGCGCGATCGCGACCGGCTGGCCGTGGAAGTTTCCGCCGCTGATCATCTCGTCGCCCTCGGGGCCATCGACGAACACGAGCGGGTTATCGGTGGAGCTCGCCACCTCGCGCTCGAGCACGGTGCGCGCATACCCGAGCATGTCGCGCGATGCGCCGTGCACCTGCGGCATGCAACGCAGCGAGTACGGATCCTGAACCTTGCCGCAGCCCTTGTGCGACTCCGCGATCTCGGAGCCGGCGAGGAGCTCGCGCAACACCGCACCGACGGCGATCTGCCCCGGGTGCGGGCGCGCGGCGATCACGCGCTCGTCGAACGCGCGCGCAGTGCCCTTGAGCGCCTCGAGCGACAGCGCGCCGGCGACATCGGCGATCCGGCACGTGACCTCGGCGTCGAGCACGGTGAGTCCACCGATGGCCGTCATGTGCTGCGTGCCGTTCAAGAGCGTCAGGCCTTCCTTGGCCTCGAGGACGAGCGGCGCGATCTTCGCGCGTGCGAGCGCTTCGGCAGCGGGCAGCGTCTCGCCCCGGTACTCGGCGTCACCTTCGCCCATCATGCCGAGGGCGAGGTGCGCGAGCGGCGCGAGATCGCCGGAGGCGCCGACCGATCCGCGCGCAGGGATCACGGGATGCACGCCCGCGGCGAGCAGCTCGCACAGTCGCTCGCAGCAGATCGTGCGAGCGCCGCTGCGCCCGGTCGCGAGCACGGCAGCGCGAAGCAACATCATCGCGCGCACGGCCTCGCGCGGCAGCGGCTGTCCGACGCCCGCGGCGTGCGAGCGCACGAGGTTCTGCTGCAGGCGGGTCACCTGATCCCAGGAGATGCGGACCTCCGCGAGCGCGCCGAAGCCGGTGTTCACGCCGTAGACCGCCGGCGAGGCATCGCCTCCCGCCACGACCTCGTCGACCACCCGGCGAGCGCGGTCCATCGCGGCGCGGGCCCGGGTGCCGATCTCGACCCGGCGGTTGCCGCGCGCGACCTCCGCCAGAGCTTCCAGGGTCAGGGGATCGTCACCGAGGCGCAGGGGGCCGGACACGCGCGACGTGTATGCCGCCTCCGGCCTGCGCGCAACCGGGGTGCGCGGCGATCGTAAATACGCGGAATGACGGTGCGCTGCGTTGACACCTCAGGCCTCGTTTGGTGATCCTCTGTGCTGACTTGGGTACACCACCCGAAGACGAGCCGGGCACCGAAGGGGGTGCACCGGAGCCGGTTGCCCAGGCGCCGTCAGGTCCAAGCTCGGACCGTGCCTCGAAGCTCGCCTCGCGCATCGACGCGATGCTCGAGACGGAGGAGAACGACGACGTCGGTTCGTCCACGGGGGAGATCTCGGTCGACCTCTCGGATGTGGTCGAGGTCGAAGACACGCCGCGCCCCGCGAAGCCGCCCATGCGCCCCGCGGTCCCCGCACTGCCGCCGCCGCCGCCGCCGATCCCGAACCGAGCGATCGTCGCCATCCCGCCGCGCCCACCAGGCGCCGCCGTCCGCGTGCCGCCGTTCGGCAAGCCACCGATTCCGCGCTCGAGCGGACCGGTGCCCGTCGTGTCGGTTCCGGCGGTCGCGATCCCACCGGCAGTCGTCGCGGTTCCACCCAAGGGCGATCCGAACGACGAGCTGCAGGCGAAGGCAGACAAGTCCGACAGGACCGAGGCACCGGCCAACGATGCGCCCCGCGCGCGCCGCAGCTCGACGTCGCCGCCGCCGACCCCCGGCGACGAAGGTCCAAACCACCTCGGCGGAGCGGAAGCGCTCGCCGATAACGACGGTGGCGTCGAGGTCGGCACCGCCACGCCGAACGTCGTCATCGATCAGCCGCTGGAGGCGAGCCTCGATTCACCGACGGTGATCGATCGCGCGCTCGAGGAGATCGGTGATACGGGCAGCGAGAAGCGCGCCGAGACTGTCGCCCGCGATCTCGAGAACACCAGCGACAACAACGCCGCGGCGTACCTCGCGTACGAGCTCGGCGAGCTCTACGAGCGCCGGCTCGCCGACGAGGCCCGCGCGGTCAAGGCCTACGGTCGTGCGCTCACCCTGGATCCCGCGTTGCGCCCGAACCTGTGGGCGATCCGCCGCGTGTTCTATCGCCGCGGCCTGTGGCCAAACCTCGCGAAGCTGATCGGCGCCGAGGTGGAGTTCGCGCGCGATGATCAGGAGCGCGCCGATCTCCTGCTCGAGAAGTCGCTCGTCCTCGGTCACCAGATCAAGGACCCCGACGAGGCGCGCGCGGCACTCGACGAGGCGGTGCGGATCGCGCCGACGCACCAGGGCGCACTACTCGAGCTCGAGCGCGTCCTCGCGAAGGCCGGCGACACCGCCGCGCTGCTCGACGTCTGGGAGCTGCTCGCCGAGACCGTCGAGCATCCCGCACGCAAGATCACGTACTGGCTCGAGGTCGCTCGTGCCGCAGGATCGCGCGAGTACCCGCGCGCGCAGGCCGCGTTCGATCAGGCGCAGGTGCTCGCCGACAAGACGCCCGCCGCCGAGCGAATCGCGCGCGAGCGACTGCGCATCGCCGAGGAGAACGGCACGCCCGCGGACGTCGCGATCGCGATCGAGTCGCTCGCCGGAATTCTGCTGGCCGCGTTCGGTCCGGCAGGGCCGGGCGCCGAGCCGGGTGTCACGCCCGATCAGCTCGACGCTTCGGGCGATCGCGCGACCACGCTGCGTCGCGAGCTCGTCGCGCTGCGCAGGCGCCAGGCGTTCCTCGCGCGTACGGATGCGCCAGAGAAGGCGTGGGACGTCCTGCAGCAGGCGCTCGCGCTCTCGCCCGGCGAGCCGCTCGTGCTGAACGACCTGACAGAGCTCGCCGAGGAGCTCGGCCGCTACGAGGACCTCGCCGAGCTCGTGCAGAGCTGGCAGGCCGTCGAAGGCGATCCGGGCCGCGCGATGGTGCTGTCGATCCGGCGTGCGGATGCGTTGCTGCGCGGTGGCAAGCGCGATCAAGCGCGCGACCTGCTCGCGTCGCTCGAGGCGACCGCACCCGGCTTCATCGTTCTCACGTCGGCAGCGGAGCGCGATGCGCTCGGCCGCGGCGATCCGGCGGAGCTGGCGAAGACGTATCTGACCGCCGCGCACGCAGCTCACCTCGGGAGCTGGCTCGGACCCGGGCAGCAACCCGTCCCCGATCCGGGCGCCGCCGCCGCGCTCTACGTGCAGGCTGCAGAGCTGCTCGCGTACGAGGTCGGCGGGCAAGAAGCCCTCGACGAGGCCCGCTCCGCGCTCGGCAAGGCCCTCGAGGCCGTGCCCGATCATCCGGCCGCGCTCGAGGCACTGACCGAGCTCGACGACACCACCGGCCACATCACCGATGCGCTCGTCCGCCTGCGCGAGGCGGCCGCGAAGGTGGAGGGTGAGACCAAGCGCGCGCTGCTCGAGCGCGCCATCCGGCTCGCGCGCAGTCACGGCGATCTGGAAGCGACGCTCGAGATCGAGCGGCAGCTCTCCGCGGCGGCGCCGGCGGATCTGAACCTCCGCTGGCGCATGGAGTCCACGCTCGCGCAGCTCGGCAAGGACGACGACCGCGCGCAGCTCCTCACCGAGATCGCGTCGGTCGAGCCCGATGCCACGCGCCGTGGCACCGCGCTGCTCTCCGCGGCACGCGTGCGCGAGCGCGCCGGCGCCGTCGAGGCGGCGACGGATCTGTACCGTCAGGTTCTCACGCTGTGGCCCGAGGACACGTTCGCGCGCGAGTCGTTGATCGATCTGCTGCGCGCGCAGGAGCGGTGGCCCGAGCTCGTCACGGAGCGTCGCGCCGAGGCGCGCGTGCTCCCCGATGGCCCGGCCGCTCGTCGCGCGCTTCGCGAGGCAGCGTGGGTGCTCGAGGTCCGGATCAACGACGTCGCGTCGGCCGCGGTCGTCTACGAGGAGTGGCTACAGCGCTTCGACGATGATCGCACGGCGCTCGAAGGGGCCGCGCGCACGCGCGCGCAGTTCGGCGATCGCAACGGCGAGGTCGTGGCGCGCAAGGCGATCGCGGAGCTCGATCGCGGCCCCGAGGCGCAGTGGCTGCTCGGCCGCGCGCTCGAGCGGGCAGGGCAGTTCGACGAAGCGGCGGACCTCTTCCGTGCACTCGCGGCGAGGACCGAGCCGTCGGTCGCCGCGACCAGCGCTGCACTCGGTCTCGCGGACCTCGCCGCCGGCCGCGCCGACACCGTGATGCGCCTCGAGGCGACCTCGACGCTCGCGACGCGCACGACCGACCCGCGGCTCGGTGCGGCGCTCGCTGAGGACAGCGGCTGGATGTACGCGCTCGTGCTCGAGGACTTCGATCGCGCGGCACAGGCCTTCAACGCGGCGAACTCGGCGGATCCGTCGCGCAAGGGCGCGCTGCTCGGTGCCGCGCTCGTCGCCGCTCGCCGCTCTGATCCGATGGGGCTGTCGGCCGCGTACGATTCGCTCGCCGCCACGGTGCAGATGCCCGAGGCCGCCGCGGCGTTGCACATGCGCGCTGCTGCGATGGCCGCCGCGAATGGAGATGCGGAGCTCGCGAACCAGCGCGTCGCCGCGGCACGCGCGGCGGCGCCCGACGACACCAGCGCGCTCCTCGTGCTCGCCGAGGCGAGCGTGGTGCCACACGTCGACACCGCGAGCGACGACAAGAACGCGATCATCGATCCGCTGCTCGCGCGCGCCGAGGTGCTCGAGCTGCGCTCCGCGCTCGCCGACGATCCGGCCGCGCAGGCGAGCTGGGAGCTCGATCGCGCCGAGGTGCTCGAGCTCGCGGGCCGACTCCGCGAGGCCGGCACGGTCGTGGCATCGGTCCTGAAGACCCAGCCAGGTGATCTGCGCGCCCTCGAGGCGCTGCGACGGATGGCGAAGCGTACCGGCGACGACGTGACATGGGCGCAGGCGAGCTATCAGCTCGCGCGAGCGATCGGAGATGCCTCGGCGCGCGTGCAGCTACTTCGCGACGCCGCCAGCGTGTTCGACAAGGGCAAGGTGCCTAAGGGTCCCGACCTCGCGCTCGCCGCATTTCGCCGGATCCTGCAGGTCGAGCCGGGTGCGCCCGAGCTCGAGCGTCTGCTCGAGCTGTTGCGCGAGCGCGCGGACGTGAAGGGACTGATTCGCGCGATCAGCGAGCGCCTGACCTGGCTCGAGGCTCAGGAGGAGCCGCAGCCCGCACAGATGGTGACACTCCTCCTCGAGCGCGCCACCGTGATGCACGGCCTCGGAGACAAGGACGCCGCGATGACGGATCTCGATGCACTGCTCGATCGCGCGGCCAGCCACGTCGAGGCGCTGCGGTTCCGCGCCGACCTCGCATTCCACGCCGGCGACGTCGACCTCGCGGTGAAGCTGTGGCGCCGGTACCTGCAGGCCGAGAATCGCCCGCAACGTCGTCGAGAGATCGAGCTGCAGCTCTCGCAGGTGCTCGCCGAGAACGTCAATGACGTGGCCGGCGCGATCGAGAACCTCGAGAAGGTCGTCGAAGGGCAGCCCGACGACATCGCGTTGCGCGAGCGCCTGCTCGGCCTCTGCTTGCGCGCTAACGACTACGATCGTGCGAGCCGCGATCTCCGCCACCTCGCGCGGCTGCGCGCGACGCCGCAAGAGAAGGCACGCGACGAGCTGCGCCTCGGCCTGATGCTGCGCGACAAGCTCGGCGATCGCACCGGTGCGCGGCTCGCGCTCGATCGCGCGCGCACGTTCGATCCACTGAACCTCGACGTCGTGCGCGAGCTCTCCGAGTTGCTCGAGGCGAACCCCCGCGCCTCGATGCTGTCGAGCACGGCCTCGAGCTTTCGCGCATCGATCTTCCAGAACCCGCTGAGTGCGGTGCTCTACGAGCGGCTCGCTCAGGTCACCGGCTGGCAGAGCGATGTCGATGCTCGGTGGCTCGCGCTCGTCGGCGTCGAGGCGCTCGGCACGCCGTCAGTCGATCAGCGTCAGGTGCTCGCGCAGGGCAGGCAGAAGCTCGGCGCGCCCACGCGGGTCAAGCTCGACGAGACCTACCGAAGCGCGCTGCGCGGCGGCTCGCTCGGTCCGCTCGCTGACTTCTGGCGTGCGATCGCTCCGGCGGTCCAGGTCGCGACCGGCGTCGACGCTGCAAAGCTCGGCTTTACTCGCGGCGACAGGATCGCGCTGAAGAAGCTGCCGCCCCAGTACGAGCCGCTCGCCGCCGCGCTCGCGTGCTTCGGCATCGAGGACGTCGAGATCTACATCAGTGCCGCGCGCGTCGGCATGGCGCGCGCGCTCGCCGCCGAGACGCCGATCTTGTGCATCGGGGCGGACGTCGCCACGGCCGCGATGCCCCAGCACAGGTTCCAGCTCGGCCGCGCGGTCGCCACGCTCGCCGAGGGCATG
>JACCRC010000397.1 GCA_013813765.1 Deltaproteobacteria bacterium
GGCGCACTTTTCGGCGTATAACGGCTCTCGATGGTGGCAGGGGCTGTGCCGTTGAGAACTGCGTCGCGGTTGTCCGTCCTCGTCGTCGATGACGATCAGGACATCCGGGAGTATCTCCAGGACTTCTTGCAGGCCGAGGGGTTCGAGGTGACGACCATCGGGGACCCGACCATGGCGGTCGAACGCATTCGCGACGAGGTGTTTCACCTCGTGGTGCTCGACCTGATGATGCCGAAGATCTCGGGCCTCGATCTGCTCCAGCAGATCCGCTCGGTGGACGACGACATCGCCGTGATCATCCTCACCGGACACCCGTCGCTGGAGACCGCGTCCGCGTCGATCCAGCACGACGTGTCGGCGTACATCAACAAGCCGTTCACGCCCCAGGAGTTCCGCGAGGTGATCGCGCGGATCGCGAAGAAGAAGGGCCTCGTGCTCCGTCGCGAGGACGAGCTGCACGCCGCGATCGGCCGGCAGATCCGAGACCTCCGCAAGGCGCGCGGCCTGACGCTGAAGCAGATGGCGCGGCGCACGAACCTCTCGGTGTCGCTGCTCTCGCAGATCGAGCGCGCCGAATCGAGCGCGAGCGTGTCGTCCCTGTTCAAGGTCGCGACCGCGCTCGACGTCCGCCTGACCGACCTGTTCGGCGGCTACTGAGCGCGTCGCACCGGCGTGCTAGCGTCCGCGCGTGCCCGTCAAGATCGCGCCGTCCATCCTGTCCGCTGACTTCGGCCGATTGGCCGACGAGGTCAAGGCGATCGGCTCCGCCGACTACGTGCACGTCGACGTCATGGACGGGCACTTCGTCCCGAACCTGACGATCGGCCCGATCGTGATCGAGGCGGTCAAGCGCGCCACGAAGCTGCCGCTCGACGTACACCTGATGATCGAGAACGCGGAGCAGTGGGTCGCCGCGTACGCGAAGGCCGGCGCGGACATCATCGGCGTCCATGTCGAGTCGTGCCCGCACCTGCACCGCACGCTCGCGCAGATCAAGGACCTCGGGAAGAAGCCGTGCGTCGTGCTCAATCCGCACACGCCGGTGTCAGCGATCGAGGTCGTGCTGCCCGATGTCGCGCAGGTGCTGATCATGTCGGTGAACCCCGGCTTCGGCGGTCAGTCGTTCATCCCGAGCGCGCTCGACAAGATCCGCACGCTGCGGAAGATGATCGATGCGCGCGGCCTCACCGTCGACATCGAGGTCGACGGCGGCATCAAGGTCGACAACATCGCCGAGGTCGCCGCCGCTGGTGCCGACGTGTTCGTCTCCGGCTCCGGAGTGTTCGGCACGAAAGACTACGCGCAGACGATCGCCGCGCTGCGCGACGCGGGTACCGCCGCTCGCGGTGCGTAGAAGCGTATCGTCGCGGCATGGCCCCGGTAGTCACCGCGCTCTACGGCGCACTCAACGCGATCTTCAACATCTTCCTCGCGAACAACGTCTCGAACATGAGACGGAAGCACAAGGTCGGCATCGGTCAGGGCGAGCACCCCGAGATGCTCGTCGCGATCCGCGCGCACGCGAACAACGCGGAGTTCGTGCCGCTCGCGATCGTGATGATGCTGCTCGCGGAGATGTGCGGTGCAAAGAGCTGGGTGCTACACGTGTTCGGCGGCGCGCTGCTCGTCGCGCGGATCGCCCACTGGTTCGGGCTGCCGCGGAAGCCGCACAACCCGTTCCGGTTCGCCGGCACCGCGATCACGTGGACCGGCATCCTCGCGATCTCCGGCTATTTGCTCTATCTCCGGTTCCAGATCGCCTAGTTTCGCTCGAGGCGGGCGAGATAGAACCCGTCGGCTTCCGGGGGCCAGGTGCGGTGCTCCTCGAGGAGCTTCAGGCCGCCGCGCGCGACGAGCGATGCGATCTGATCCGGACCTTCGGCGCGCGTGAACGTACAGACCGAGTAGACGAGCGTGCCGCCGGGCGCGAGCCGCGGCAGCACCGCATCGAGCAGCTGGCGCTGAAGGTCGGCGAGGCGCGGCACGTCGGACGGTTTCAAGCGCCACTTCGCATCCGGGTGGCGGCGCAGCACGCCGAGGCCGGAGCACGGCGCATCGAGGACGATCAGATCGTACGCGGCACCGAGCGGCGCCGCCGGATCGAGGAGGTCGCAGGTGTGCGGGCGGATGGAGCTCAAGCCGAGTCGCGCAGCGGTCTCGCCGCACAGCGACAGCTTCGTCGACGACAGATCCGCCGCGTCGATCGTGCCGGCGTCGTCGATCAGCTCCGCGAGGTGCGTGGACTTGCCGCCGACGCCGGCGCACGCGTCGAGGATGCGCTGACCGGCGCGTGGTGCGGCGGCGATCGCGACGAGCTGCGCACCGAGGTCCTGCACCGTCCACTTGCCGGCGAGAAACGTCGGGCTCTTGCCCGGGTCGCCGAGTCCTTCCAGACGTAGCGCCACCGGTGAGGCCTCGAGTGGCGTGGCCGTGACGCCCGCATCAGCGAGCTCGGCGATCAGCGCGTCGCGCGTGGTCTTCCTCAGGTTCACGCGCGCGATCAGCGGCGCGGATTGCGCGAGCGCGGCGGCGATGGAGGGGAGTTGATCGCCGGCCGCGCGCCCCAGCTCGTCGAGGATCCAGCGCGGCAGCGAGGTGGCGAGCTCGAGGTCACCGTCGGGCAGCGGAGGCTCGCCCTGCTGCGTGAGCTTCCGCAGCACTGCGTTCGCGAAGCCGCCGAGCTTGGGGCCCGCGACCGCGCGCGCGGCAGCGACGGCATCGTTGACGGCGGCGTGGCCGGGGATGCGATCGAGGAACAGCACCTGATACGCGGCGACCCGCAGCACCGTCACGACCTTCGGGTGCGTCTTCTTCAAGTTTGCATGCGCCGACAGCGCGCGATCGATCCGGCTGCGGTGGCGCAGCACGCCGTAGACGAGCTCGGAGGCGAGGCGGCGATCTCGATCGTCGAGGTTCGCGCGAGCGAGCTCGCCATCGAGCGCGGGCGTCGCCCACGCCCCGTCCTTCTCGATCCGATCGAGCACGCGCCGCGCGACCTCACGTGATGAGACGATCACGCCGGCTCCGGTGCCGGCTTCAGCAGCCGATCACCGACGGCGATGCCGCGGCCAGCGGCGAACTGCGCGGCCGCGAGCCGCTTCCTGCCCGGCGCCTGGATGTCACGGATGATCGCGATATCGGTGCCGCACACCACGTGCAGACCCTGTGCGTCGATCGCGATCACGGTTCCCGTCTCCTCGGGTCCCGGCGCGCGCGCGTGCGATACCGCGCGGAACAACTTCACGATCTGCCCGCGGTGCAGCGCCTGTGCACCCGGCCACGGATCGACGCCTCGGATCCGCGCGGCAACGAGGTGCGCGGGCTGCGTGAAGTCGATCGCGCCATCAGCCTTCTTCAGCATCGGTGCGTGCGTCGCAGCCGCGTGCTCCTGCGGTACGGGGCGCGAGGTCCCATCGATCATCTGCGCGAGCGCGTCCATGCACGCGGCGGCGCCGAGCGGCGCGAGCCGGGCAAGCAGCTCGCCGGAGGTCTCCTCGCGATCGATCGTCACGCGACGCTCGAGCAGCACTGGACCCGTATCCATGCCCTCGTCGAGCTGCATGATGTCGACCGCGGTTTCGTTGTCGCCGTTGATCACGGACCACTGCACCGGCGCGGCGCCGCGGTATTTTGGGAGGATCGACGCGTGCACGTTGATGCAGCCGCGTGGCAACGCCGTCAGCACCGGCGCCGGCAGGATCTTGCCGTACGCGACGACGACCGCGAGCTCCGCACCCGTCGCGATCATCGCGTCGCGTAGCTCGCCGGTGCGCGCAGACTTCGGCTGGATCACCGGCAACCCGAGCTCGCTCGCCGCGACCTTCACGGCCGGTGCCGTGATCTGACTGCCCCGTCCCGCGGGCTTGTCGGGCTGGCTCACGACGAGCGCGACCTCGTGCGCGCCCGCGAGCGCGCGCAAGGTCGGCACCGCAAACTCGGGCGAGCCCATGAACACGACGCGCACGGGTGTCATCTACCACCGATCGCCCCGCCGCGGCGAGGCGCTACCCGACGAGGTTCGAGAGGTAGGTCAGACGCAGTCGATCGTCGCGGAGCACGCGGAACGCCTCGTCGAGGACATTCGCGATGTCGTCGAGCTCCTGCGCCAGCTCGCGGCGCAGATCGTTCGGAAAGCAGTCGGCCGCGAAGTCGCGGCGTGCCGACTGGTACGCGCGACGGATCTCGAACCCGGTCGCATCGCGGCGCACGCCGAGGAGCGCGAAGTAGTCGGCGTCACTGACCAGAGACCAGCGCGCACGCACACGCTCGCGATCGATCGCGAGATCGGTCTCGCCGACGAGCGCGGATGATTCGTCGGGGACCTCGGTATCGGTGCGGCGCGCGGTCGCGAGGCCGAGCACGCACAGGCCCCAGGCGAGCGGCAGCACGTCCGCGACATCCACGCCCGCGGTCCGAGCGACGGCAGAGAGGTCGGCCTGGCCGTCGAACGCGGCTAGCGCGCTGCGCTCTTCGACCGCGAGGTCACCGAGGTTGATGATGCCACCGAGGCGCTCGCGATCGGGAACCTCGATCACCGTCGACGCCGAGCCGGTCAGCTTCTCGAGGCTCGTGCGATCGAGCTTGCGGCGGATACCCTCGAGGACCAGCGCCGCGGGGTGCCGCGACAGTCGGATGCGCTCGGCGGATGGAGTGGCATCGAGCGCGATGTGATAGTTGCCGCGGTCCCAGGCGAACAGCGAGTACACGATGTCCTCGACGTGGCGCCGCACGGCGGGCAGCAGCTCGCGGCGCTTCAGGTAGCCGAAGTCGACGAGGATCTCGCCCATCCGCCGCCCTGACTCGGCGACGACGGCCTGGCACCGCTCGTACTGCGATGCGGTGATCTTGCCCTCGCGCACGAGCAGCTCGCCCATGCGATCGCGCGGCTCGCTCGACGACGCGAACACGGGCCGCCCTTGATCGAAGTACACTACCTTCTCGACGCCGCCTTCATTGCGAAACGTGATGCGGCCGGTCGAGGCCTGCGCGAACATCTTCGCGAGCAACATCGCTGCATCCGAGACGCCGCGCTGGAGCTCGCCCTGGTCCGGCAGCCCGCGCTCGCGGATCTGCGTATCCCACGAGCCCCCTGGCGCCGTGGTCTGGTGCGAGTCGCCGGGCCGGTGCAGCGCACGCGCTTCGATCTCGGTGTTGCCGCGTTCGAGCGCGGGCTCGTCGCCGAGCGTGCTGAGATCGATCTCGGTCGAATGGTCGTGACGCGGCCCGAGGTCAACGGCCGGTGACGATGCCGCGTCGCCGCCCTGGAACAGGCGCTGCGCCATCATCGACATCTTCGCGCGCAGCTGGCGTGCGAAGTCGCGGCCGTCAGCGGCGGCTGCCGTCGCCACGATCGCGGGCAGCGGGATCGACGGATCCGACCCGTTGCTGCTGAGGACCTCGATCCGCGGCGAGCTGATCTCGCGCTGCGAGGACAGGTCGTCCTCGAAGTCCTCGAGTCCGAGATCGTCGTCGGAGCGCGATGGCGCTTTTGTCTTGCGGGTGTCGCCTCCGAGGAGGTCGGCCAGCGGCATCGCACCGCCGTACGGATCCGGCGGCTTGCGAGGGGGCTCCGGCGCCGCTTCGCCCGGCTCGGGATCGCGGATGATCAGCGTTGGCTCGCGCTGCGGCGGTTCCGGCGCCGTCCACGGCTTCGAGACCTCCTTCTCCCGCAGCTCCGACGTGGTGCCCGGCTTCCACACCTCCATCGGCGCCATTGGCACGTTCGTCGGCGCCTGCGAGTCCGAGGCGCGGCGGGACTTGATGGCCATGGGCGGCGGCAGCGGGTCGGCATCCTCACCGTGATCCGCGAGCACGACCTCCTCCTCCTCGATCTCGACGAACGAGTCCGCGAGCGCCGCCCACCGCGCGCGCTGCTCCGAGCGCTGCGATGATGTGGGATCGCTGTCGGGCAGTGACATCGGGGCCGCCGGCTCGGCGGGTGCGCTGCCGCGGGCAAGCGTGACCGCCTCGAGCGCGCCACCGACCGCGAAGCGAAGTGCCTTTGCGACCACGGGCCCGGTCACGAACCGATCCGGAGCGATGTCGATCGCATCGAGCGCCGTCCGGATCGGGCCCTCGGTGTCGCCGATGAGCACGATCGCGACCTCTGCCCGCCCGACCATGCCTCGCATGGTGACGATCAGCGATCCGGCGTCGCCGCCCTCGAGCGTGGCCGTCAGCACGACCACGTGCGGCCGCTTCTCCTGGAACAGGTCGATCGTGTCGTCACCGCCCGTGGAGCGCAGGACGTTCACGATGCCCTGGGGAAGCGGTTCCTCGAGAATGCCCGCGAGCTCGTCGACCCGATGAGGATCGGCCACGATCAGCACGCACGGTACGGACGACGAATCGCTCACGGCCCGGGCGGCAGTATACAACGCCTGCGTCAGAGCGCCGAGACCGGGTCGACGTCCAGCGTCGCTCGCGGATCGCGGTTCGGGTCGCCGAGCGGAAGGCTGCGCGCGACCTTGCGGAGCGCATGGCGGTCGGAGCTGCGCAGGAGAATTTGCCACCTCGTGCGCCCTCGCAGCCGCTCGAGCGGTGCCGGTGCCGGGCCGAGGACCTCGACCGTGCCGCCGAGCTGCTCGGCCGCGGCCTGCGCGGCGCGCCCGATCTGCTGCGCTGCGCCCGCGACCTGGTGCGGATCGGCGCCGTCGATCCGCACCGCGATCAGCTTGCCATGTGGCGGATAGCCGAGCTCCCTGCGTGCCTCGTACTCGGCCGTGAAGAACTGCGTGTAGTCGTGGGCCGCGGCCGCGAGGACCGCTGGCTCGGTGGGTCGATACGTCTGGATCAGCACGTGCCCCGGCCGGTCGCCGCGCCCTGCCCGCCCGGCGACCTGCGCGAGCAGCTGGAACGTGCGCTCGGCGGATCGAAAATCCGGAAGATCGAGCCCGGTGTCCGCGCACAGCACGCCGACCAGCGTGACGCCGGGGAAGTCGTGACCCTTCGTGACCATCTGCGTGCCGACGAGGATGTCGACCTCGCGGCGCGCCACGCGCCCGAGCACGACCTCGACCTTCGACCCGCTGGCGGTATCGCGATCCAGCCGCGCGACACGCGCCTTCGGAAACGCCTCCACGAGCGCAGCCGCCACGCGCTCCGTGCCGAGGCCCTTCCGCTCGATCGCGATCGCCTTGCACTTCGGGCACTGCTCGGGCACGTGCTCGACGCGGTTGCAGTAGTGACAGCGCAGCCGATCGGCATGCTGGTGGTACGTGAGCGACACCGAGCAGTTCGGACAGCGAAACGAGTGCCCGCACGCGCGGCACAGGACGAACGTCGCGAAGCCGCGCCGGTTCAGGAACAGGATCGCCTGATCGCCGGCGGCGAGCGTCTTCTCGATCGCGGCGCGCAGCGGTGCGGTCAGCATGCCCTCGCCGTCGGGCATGTACGTGCGCAGGTCGATGATCTCGACGGTTGGCATCGGCCGCGCCATCGGCCGCTCGGTGAGGCGCAGGAGTCGATAGCTTCCCTTCTCCGCGTGCGCGGCGCTCTCGAGACTCGGTGTACCCGAGCCGAGAACGCACACCGCGCCCGTGCGCTGCGCGCGAACGATCGCGACGTCGCGCGCGTGATAGCGCACGCCCTCGTCCTGCTTGTACGAGCCGTCGTGTTCCTCGTCGACGACGACGACACCGATACCCGTCAGCGGTGCGAACACCGCCGACCGAGCACCCACCGCGATCCGCGCCTCGCCGCGCGCGAGCCGCGTCCACTCGCCGAGCCGCGCCTGCTCCGACAGACCCGAGTGCAGGATCGCGACCTGATCACCGAATCGCGCGCGAAACCGCGCCGCGAGCTGCGGCGTCAGCGAGATCTCCGGAACCAGCACGAGCGCCGATCGCCCCTGCCCCAGCGCCTCGGCGATCACGCGCAGGTAGACCTCGGTCTTGCCGCTGCCCGTGACCCCGTGCAAGAGGAACGGCGTGAACGGCTTCCTCCCGTCGGCACCCGGCGGCGCCGAGAGCGCGGCCGTGATCTCGCCGACCGCGACCGTCTGCTCGCCGGTCAGCACCGGCGGCGCGATCACGAGCATGTCGGCGCCCGTCTCGATCCCCTCGAGTGGGAGCTCGCGCTCCGTGATCTCGACGAGCCCGCTCTTCACCAGCTCGCGAAGCGTCACCTTCGCCCCCGGCACCTGCTGCTCGATCATCTCGACCGGCAGCGCCGCGCCCGCGGCGAGCACGTCGAGCACGCGCACCTTCTTCAGCGACTTCGCGCTCGCCGCCTTCGCAGCCCCGATCTCTCCGACCAGTCGCGCCACGCGTTCGCGTCGCAACTTCACGCGCGCGCTCGCGCGGTGATCGCGCAGCTCTACCAGGCCGTCGGTGATCAGCGCCTCGAGTACGCGCCGCGTCGCAGCGCTCGCAGCCCCCAGCGGGAGCTCTGCCTCGGCGAGCCGCGCGAGCAGCACCCGTTGCTTCGCGGGCAGGGCCGCACCCGCGCCACCCGCGATGCCCACGCCCTTCGCGGTCAGCCCGAACACCTGCTTCGACTTGACGCCGCTGCCTGCCGGCAACGCCGCACGCAGCGCCTCGCCCGGCGGCGCCTCGTAGTAGTCCGCGATCCACAGGCACAGCTCGACCAGCTCCGCCGGCAGAGCGGGCTGGTCGTCGAGCACCTCGCTCAGATCGACCGGCGTGACTCCCTCGGGCGCCGGCGTGTCGGCGCGGACCACGACGCCCGTGATCTTCTGCTTGCCGAAGCGCACCAGCACGCGCGAGCCCACCGGCGCCTTGCCGGCGAGGTGCGGCGGCACGCGATAGTGATAGCGGCCCGGCACCGGCAGCGTCACGCAGACCTCGATCAGCTCGGCGGCGCCCATCAGGCACCCCGCCGGGGATCGGCTCTGCGGACGTTCGTCACGGGCGCACCGTATCATCTCCTCCGGACATGGCCTCGGACCGCCCGTTTCCGCCGTCGGCTCGTCGCCGCGCCCTCGCGCGCTCTGCGGGTTTGACCGCGGCAAGCCCGATCGTCGTCGGTGCGGTGGCGTGGATCGGTGCGCTCGCCGCCGTGCTCGTGCTGGGACGCGCGCTCGCGGCGCGGTTCGGCGCGTGGATCGCCGAGGCGTGCTCTGCTCCGGGCAATGCCGAGGTTCCGCAGATGCCGTCGATGTCCGCGGTCGTGGCGGACGTGCTCGCGTTCGGGATCCCGGTGCTGATCGCCGCTGCGCTCGCCGCGCTGGTCGCGCACGTCGCGCAGACCCGCGGAC
>JACCRC010000399.1 GCA_013813765.1 Deltaproteobacteria bacterium
CGTCACGCCGTTGTCGGTGGAGCGATAGACATCGTTGGGCTTCGCGCTCTCGGCGGTCGCGACCCACACATCGCCGGTGGAGCTGATGTCGAGCGCATCGATCCACATCTCGGCGATTCGCCCCGGATCTCCTGCGGGCTGCGCCTCGGTTGCGGTCGACCACGTGCAGCCGTTGTCGCGGCTGACGCGCAGGCCGGTGAACGTGGTCGCGAAGATCGTGCCGTCGGTCGCGATCGCGTATTTCGGATCGAATTCGCCGCCGTAGCCGATCGCCTTCTCGCAGACCCAGCGGAACGTGCAGCCGTCGTCGTGCGAGATGATCAGGCCGAACGTCGTGCGCACGTACAGCGAGCGATCATCGCCGGGGCGCAGATAGATGCCGTTCGTCAGCGGCGCGCGTCCATTCGCCACGGCGATCGCCGGAGCGAGGACGAGAGCGAGAATCAGGTGACGCCGCACCGACGGACTATAGTCCGAACGTTGCCATCACCGGGGCATGATCGCTCGCGTCCTGACCCTTGCGGGCATTGCGGTCGATCACACACGCGGTGCAACGCGCCGTCATCGCTCTGCTCGTGAGGATGTGATCGATGCGCAGACCCTGGTCCTTGAAGAACGAGACGCCTCGGTAATCCCACCAGGACCACACTCCGCCATCAGGCTTCAGCACCCGGAACACGTCGTCGAGGCCCCAGTCGCGGACGTTCGCGAGCGCAGCGCGCTCGGGCGCACTGCAGTGGATCTGATCGCGCCACGCATCGGGCGACCACACGTCCTTGTCGTCCGCGGTGACGTTCATGTCGCCGCACACGACGAGTGGATGATCGGGCGCGGACGTCTTCGCGAGGAACGCGCGCAGCCGGCCGAACCACGCGAGCTTGTAGGGATAGCGATCGCTCGTGAGGTCCTGTCCGTTCGGAACGTAGAGGCAGACCACGCGCACGCCGTGCGTCGTCGCGGCGATCACGCGCGCTTCCTCGTCGGGGACGTCGTCACCGAATCCGCGCGCCACCTCCGTGAGCGGCGCCGTCGAGAGGATCGCGACGCCGTTGTAGCTCTTCTGCCCGAACATCGCGGTCTGGTACCCGAGCTTCTCGATCGCCTCGAGGGGGAATTGAGCGTCCTCGACCTTTGTTTCCTGGAGGCAGACGACGTCGGGGCGGTTGGCATCGAGCCAGGTGACGAGGCGCTGCGTGCGTGCTCGGATCGAGTTGATGTTCCAGGTGACGAGCTTCATCCCAAACGGAACCTACATCGGCGCACCCCGCCAGAACCATGCCAGGCGCAACTGCCGTGGCACGCACTTGTCTATCTACCTACGCACTGCCTTCGGCAGTGCTGCGCGGTCCACCAAAGGTGGACCTTGCTAGACCCAAGAGCGCCCGTCGCGCGTGAGGATCACCATGAAGGCTCAGAACGACATGTCCCTGTGGAGCATCATCGAGCGTCTGCAGCGCCGCCTCGAGCGGCAGGGCATGAGCGCCGCCGCGGCCGATAAAGCCGTCGCGATCGCCGTGCGCCAGCTCGCGACCGCTCGCTAGCATCCACCTGCGCACCGCTTCGCGGTGCTGCGCGGCCCTCGGTGGACCTTGCTCACTCTTTGGGTAAGTCGCTGAATGCGTTCTTGGGGTCGAGATACTTCTCGAGCTTGCCCTTGATGTAGTCCTTCGCGCGGGCGCGAAGCAGGAATCCCGGGTCTTCACCTTTGAAGACCGCGTGGCTGTTCCCGAGCGAGAGCTCTCCCTCGATCTTCACGAGGAGATACTTGCCGGAGAAGCGAGCGCGCTTCTCGTCGAGCCACGTCACCTTGATGCCGTGCTTGTTGTGCAAGTACAGCCCGAGGAGCTCGAGGCGTCCTTTGGCCTCCTCGTCGGAGAGGACGTACTGAAAGTCGATCTCCATTCCCTAGACCCGATCGTTTACCACACAACGCTTCACTTGGAATCGCCCTCGGCGGATTCACCGCGCGCGGACTTGTCGAGGGCCTGACGCTGCTCATCCGTCAGCTGCTGCTCGCAGGCCTCGAACGCGACGCGGTCGTTCGCATCGACCAGGCATTTCCTGACCGCGGCGGTCCACTTCGAGTCGGTGCACACATGCACGATCGAGTCACGCATGGCCGGAAGCTGCGCCTCCACGGCGCGGTGGATCGCCTCGTCGGCCTTCTTGTGCTCGAGATCGTCCTTGGCGAGCGCCATGAACTTCGCTCCGACCGCGCCGCACGCGGGACCGTCGGAGGAGCGCTTGCACGCAGTCGCCGACGCGAGGACGGCGAGAAACAACAGCGCGCGAATCACCAGAAGGTTTTCGACTCGCCCTGGTTCGGTGTCAAGGCCGGTATAGTGCCGACGTGACTGCCCCGCGATCGCTTCCGCTGGTCGCGTTCGCGCTGGCACTGGCGCTCGGCGTGCTGGTCATCCAGATCCGCGTGGTCGCGGGTGGGAAGACCTGGGACGACGTTCGCTACCACACCGAGATTGCACCGGCGCGACTCGCCGCCGCGGAGCAAGTCCAGAGCGGGGCACTGCCGGCCTGGTGGGACGGCAGCGGCCTCGGCGTGCCGCTCGCCGCAGCACCCGAGCACGGCGCGATGTATCCGCCGCTCTGGATCGCGGCGTCCCCGCGCGCGCTCGATCTCGTGATGATCCTGCACCTCGCGTGGGCCGCACTGGGGGTCGCGCTGTGGGCGCGGCGCAGCAAGGTGCGCGCGAGCGACCAATCCGCGCTCGTCGCGGGCGTCCTCGTCGCGGCGAGCGGCATCCTCGCGAGCGCGGCGCTTCGAGGCGCCTTGCCGGCACTCGCGCACCTGCCGTGGCTCGGCGTCGCGATCGCCGCGCTCGAGGCGGCGCGCAACGAGGAGATGACGATCGCCGTGGGCGCGCTCGCCGGCGAGCGGCGGGTGGCGTGGACGCGGCTCGCGATGGTGCTGATGTTCGCCGCGTCGACCGAGCTCGCGCCGCGGATCGCCGGCCGCGCCGTGCCGTTCGACGCGCTGCAGATGGGCCTGGGGTTCGGCTACGTCGCGTTCGCGCTGCTCACGCTGTACAAGGTCTCGACGACCGCGGCCGACCCGCGCCGATCGGCCATCCGACCGGCGCTGATCACGCTGCTCGACTTCACCGTCGTCGGGGCGCTCGCGGTCAACGGCACGCGCCTCGACGAGACCTACCACCCCGAGATGCTCGCGGCGGTGTGCGCCGTGCTGATCACGTTCTCGGTCAGCCGATCGCGGTGGTGGCACCCGGTGCTGTCGCTGGCCTGCGCGCTGGTCACGATGTTCGTCGTCACCGCCCATGCCGGCGCGCTCGACGCCACCGCGACGACGTTCGTGACCGGCGGGTTCATCGCGCTCGGTCTGCTCGTGATGATGTCGAGCCGCGCGACCCGCGCGATGTTCCGCGATCTGCGCCGGCGCGACGCGCTGA
>JACCRC010000426.1 GCA_013813765.1 Deltaproteobacteria bacterium
GCGCGCCGCACGCGCGATCGCATGACTGTCGGCGACGACGTTGTTGACGAGCCCGAACGCGTTGCCGAGCACGTTGCGCACGAGGTTCGACACGCTCATGCCGAGCTCGTTCGCGCGCTCGCGCAGGTGCGCCTCGAGGCTCTCGGGAACCCGCGTGTGGATCACGCGGTCCTTGGCCTCGGGCTCGTCGGGCGGATCGGCGGGTGGACGCTTGCGTGTCACGTTGTGATACAGCGTGTATCACGCGGTGACACAAGTCAAGGGGGTCCGAAGCGTGCGATGCTGCGCGCGCCATGCCGCTCTCGGCCGAGCAATGCCACGTCGATGATGACATCCGGCGCGCGGAATCATTGCCCGCACGCGCGTTTGTCGAGCCGGAGTTCCTCGAGCGAGAGCTCGACACGGTGTTCAAGACCAGCTGGCAGCTGGTGCCGGAGCGCGGCGACGATCCGCGCCCGCTCGACGAGCAGACCGCGTCGCGCGGTACACGCGTGCCGGTCTCGCTGCTCGGCCGCCCGCTGTTCCTCCAGCGCGGCTGGGACGACGACGTGCTGCGCGCGTTCCCGAACACCTGCACGCACGCGTGGTTTCCCCTCGTGCTCGGCGCGAGCCGCGGCCCGACGCTGGTGTGCGGGCAGCACGGCCGGCGGTTTGATTGCGCGGGAAAGTTCGTCAGCCAGCCGGGCTTTCAGGGCCTCGAGGGCTTTCCGCGCGAGTGCGATCACCTGACGTCACTGCCTGTCGCCGCGTGGCGTCGGATGATGTTCGTCAACCTCGATCCGGCGGCGCGATCGTTCGCGGATAGCTGGTCGGAGATCGATGCATCGCTCGCGCGCATGCCCGCACCCGAGGATCGGTTGCCGTCGGCGGAGGTTCGCGAGATCGCCGGCAACTGGAAGCAACACGCGTGGAACTACCTCGACCGCTTCCACATCGGTTACGTGCACCGTCCACCCGGCGGGCTCGCCGATGCGATCGAGCTCGGCAGCTACAAGACGGAGCTGTACGAAGACTCCGTGCTGCAGTGGGTCTACGCCGCGAAGCCCGAGGACGGCTTCGATCCGGCCGTGCTGCCCGAACGCTTCCACGATCCGAAGAAGGGCCGCCGCGTGTTCGCGCTGTGGTGGTTCGTGTGGCCAAACCTGACGCTGAACTTCTATCCGTGGGGCCTCTCGGTCAACGTGTACCAGCCGGTGCCGGGCCGTCCCGATGCGACGCGCTTCCTCTGGTACCAGTGGGCGATCGATCGCGAGAAGCACGCGGAGCGCGACAAGCGCTGGCTGTCGTCGCAGGTCGATGCGGAAGATGTCGATGCACTCGCGCAGGTCAGCCGCGGGCTTCGGTCGGGCTTCGCGCCGCGCGGCCGGTTCGCGCCCGACGACGAGCAGGGACCCCACTGGTTCCACAAGAAGGTCGCGCGTACGGTGTTCGGATGACCGGGCGGCTCCGGTTATTCGTCACCGACGGTCCCGACAAAGGCCGGACCTACGAGCTCGACGATGGCGATGTCACGGTTGGCTCGCACATCGACTGCGACATCGTGCTCGCCGACGACTCGGTGTCGGGCAAGCACGCCATCGTGCGCCTCGACGACGATCGAGTGGTCGTGCGCGACCTCAACTCGCGCAACGGCACCTGGTACGGGCCGTCGGGCGGGATGCGGCTCACCGGCGAGCGCGCGCTCCTGATCGGCGAGAGCGTGCGAATCGCTCGCACCACCCTGCGCGTCGAGACGCCGCCGGCTCCGCTCGACAAGCGCCCCGCGCGGGACGGCATCGACGTCCACTCGGACCTGCCGTACGAAGACGCGCGCGCTGCGGTGCTGCGCGAGTTCGAGCACCGCTACGTCGTGGATATTCTCGCGCGCCACCGCGGTGACACCGCCGCTGCCGCCCGTGCCGCCGGTCTCGAGGTCAAGCACCTGCTCGCCCTCGGCGCCCGCCCGACGCGGCCGACCGAACGAGACTGAGCTATGGTCGGCGCATGGATGTGATCGACGCGATCGGCAATACACCGCTGATCCGGCTCTCGAAGATCGGCGCGGATCTGCCCAATCCGATCTACATCAAGTGCGAGCACCTGAACCCCGGCGGCAGCATCAAGGACCGCACGGCGCGCGCGATCGTGATCGACGCCGAGGCGAAGGGCGAGCTGCGGCCGGGCTCGACGATGATCGAAGGCACCGCGGGCAACACCGGCGTCGGTCTCGCGCTGCTCGCGAGCGCACGCGGCTACCGCCTGATCTGCGTGCTGCCGGAGAAGATGGCCGTCGACAAGCGGATCGCGCTGTGCCAGCTCGGCTCGGAAGTGATCATCACGAAGAACGGCCCGCTCACCGCGCCGCACAACTTCCGGAACGTCGCGAAGCGGCTCGCCGAGGAGAACGGCTGGTTCTTGACGAACCAGTTCTTCAACCCCGCGAACCTCGGAGCCCACTACGGCACCGCGAAGTATCCCGGTACCGGCGAGGAGGTGCTCGCGCAGGTGAAGCAGGCGGGCTTCTCCACGCTGGGCGCGTTCGTGATGTCGTCGGGTACCGGCGGCACGATCAGCGGCTCGGGCCGCCGGCTGAAGGAGCACGACAAGGGCATCCAGGTGGTGCTCGCGGATCCGGTCGGCAGCTCGATCGCGGACTGGGTCAACACCGGCACGCTCGGGCCCGACGGTCCGTTCGCCGTGGAGGGCATCGGCTCCGGCACCGTGCCCGGCAACTTGCATCGCGACGTGCTCGACTCTGCCGAGAGCGTCTCGGATGCGGAGGCGTTCGCGATGGTCGAGCGGCTGGTCAAGGAAGAGGGCCTGACGGTCGGCGGCTCGACGGGCGTCAACGTCGTCGCGGCGCTGCGGGTCGCGGCGCGCAAGGATCTCAACGGGCCGATCGTCACCGTCGCGTGCGATCAGTGGGACCGCTACAAGTCCACGGCCTGGATGAAGGCGTGGATGGAGCGCGAGGCCGCCACGGTCAAGTTGCCGGAGTAGCCGTGGAGTCCGGAGAGCTCGTCAGCTACGCCCTCGCCGCCATCGGCTTCATGGCGATGGCGTGGGCGGGGTGGAGCTCGATGGAGCTCGGGATCGATCGCGAGATCGGCAACGTCGTGCTGCTCAAGCTCCTCAAGGCGAACAACTACAACCGCGCGCGCAAGCTGTGCAGCTCTGCGCCGGGCACGTACTTCGATGCGGTGAAGGCCGCGATCGAAGCTGCGGCGAACAGCGGCACGCGCGACCTCACCACGCTCGAGGCGCTCGCGATGCCGGCATTCGATGCGAAAGCCACCGCGGTGCAAGACCGCTGGCGTGGGATCACCGAGCGCGGCCTGATCGGCGCCCTGCTCGTGTTCGGCGGTGCGGCGCTCGCGCTGTCGGGATCGGGTGTCGTCCCGGTTCCGCACCTGATCGCCTCGGGCGTCGCGCTGCTCGCATGCGCGTGGTTCGTGCTTCGGCGCAACAAGGCGAAGCTCGCGCTCGATACCGCGCGCCGCGAGATCGTGCCGTCGATCAGCAAGGCGATCATCGATGCCGCATCGACGACCGCAAATCCGCCGAAACCGCCCGACGACACCAATCCGTTCCGCACGCTCGGCCTGCCGAAGCCGCGGCCAAAGCACGCGCTCCCGAGCCTGCGCGAGAGCGAGTGCCCGCTGTGCGGCCCGACGACGACTCGCTCGATCGATCGCGACGGCGGCACGTTCACGGTGCTCGTGTGCACCGGCTGTGGCTACACGCAGGAGTTCGCCGATCTCACTCGTCTCGACGCTTCGTAGGGGATGACATCGTCGCGACGATCGCGCGCAGTGCCTTGCCGACCGTGACGAGCGGCGCCTTCGAGCGCTGCACGCGCGCGAGGATCAGCGCGCCCTCGATCATCGACAGCGCCACGACCGCGAGCTGCTTCGCCGGCGCGGCCGCGATGCCGTACTTGCCAAGGTGTTCGACGATCGTGACCTCCCACGCCGCGTAGTGCGCGACGATCGCCTTGCGCACAGGCTCCGACGTGGACTCGAGCGCTACCGCCGCGACCGGGCATCCGTGCTGGAACTTCGATGCCTCGAGATCGTCCGCGAGCAGCTCGACGATGCCGGCGATCGCGCCGTCCAGGGAGCTCGCCGCTGCGACCACCGCCTCGATGCGCGTGCGCCACTCGGCGCCCGCCGCTTCGAGTGCCGCCGTTGCGAGCTCGTCCTTGCCGCCGGGGAAGTAGAAATACAGCGAGCCACGCGGCGCTCCGCTCTCGGCGACGATGTCCGACAGCCCCGTCGCGTGAAAGCCCTGGCGGCGCAGCAGCGAGCCGGTCGCGGCCACCAGCTTCTGCTTCGTGCGCTCGCCTTTCGTGAGCTCGCTCATGCAGCGGCTCCCATGACGGCCGGCTCGGTGCGCACCGCCTTTGGCTTCACCGGCCACAGCATCGCACGCAGGCCGCGCCACAGCGCCGTCCAGGTGCCGAGCGAGAGATCGGGATCGCGCCCGTGACCCATCTCGTGGATCTGCGCCTGGAACCACATCACTTGCAGCGCGTCGTCGAGCTTCTTCACGCGGCTCTTGATCATCACGGTCGGCGCCGCGTCCAGCGAGCCGTCCATCAGCCGGCGCGGTAGCTCGGGTGCATACGTCATCGGGCGCGCGAGACCGATCACGTCGACCGCACCCGTGCGGATCGCCGACTCCATCGCCGCGCGGCTGCGCATGCCGCCCGTCAGCAGGATCGGCACCGACGTCACCGTGCGGATCTGCTCCGCGTACACGAGGAAGTACGCCTCGCGCTCGCGCGTGCTCTGCCGGCCGCCGGTCATCGCGGGGCTCTCGTAGCTGCCGCCCGAGACCTCGAGCAGATCGATCCCCGCTGCCTCGAGCGCGCGGGCCACGTCCATCGCTTCCTCGACGGTGAACCCGCCGCGCTGAAAGTCGGCGCTGTTGAGCTTCACACCGATCGGAAAGCCCGGGCCCACCGCCGCGCGCACCGCCTTGACCGTCTCGAGCAGGAATCGGCTGCGCCGCTGGGCATCGCCGCCCCACGCGTCGTCGCGGAGGTTCGTGCGGCCCGAGAGGAACTGGCTGATGAGATAGCCGTGCGCCGCGTGCAACTGCACGCCTGCGAACCCGGCGTCCTTCGCCACCCTCGCCGCGGTCGCGTACTTCGCGATCAGGGCGAGGATCTCGTCCTCGCTCAGCGCGCGCGGCGTTGCGAACGCGCCCGCGAAGCCTTTCATCGGCACCGCGCTCGGTGCGACCGGCTGCTTCGTCATCCGGCGCGGCGATTGCCGGCCCGCGTGGTTGATCTGCATCCACAGCTTCGCGCCCCCGCGCTGCGCTGCCTGCGCCCATGCGCGAAGCGCCGGCAGGTGACGCTCATCCGTGATGACGACGTTGCCCGGCTCCGCGCGACCGTCCTCGCTGACGATCACGTGGCCGGTGATGAGCAGCCCTGCCCCGCTCTGGCCCCAGCGGTCGTAGACGCGAACCAGCTCCGCGGTCGGTGCCCCCGTGTCGGGATCGGCGAGGCACTCCGACATCGCGGCCTTCGCGAGGCGGTTCGGGAGCGCGGAGCCGTTCGGCAGGGGCAGCGACGAGGCGAGGATCGACATGCCCTCATGATTATACCGACCGGCATATTCCGCAGGGACCGATTATACCTTCTGGTATATTCCATTCGGGCTGCGCACTTAGCGCGTACAATGGCCGCCATGAAGTTGCTCCCGCTGCTCTGCCTCCTCCTCGGTGCCTGCGGTGATGATGGTGGCAACGGGACACCCGACGCACCCGTCGGCGTCGATGCCCCAACCGCCTCCGTGATGAAGGTGACCTGCCCGGCCCAGGTCGCGGCCACCGTCACCACGACCGACGCTTCGTTCAGCTACTCGCCGATGGCGACGACGATCACCGTCGGCTCGGTCGTGAAGTTCAACACCTCGGCCTCGCACAATGTGAAGCCGAACCCGGTCGCGAACAAGACCGACCCTGGCCTCGACGTCGGCTTCAACGAGATGGCCTGCCTGAAGTTCACGGCCACCGGCACGTTCGGGTTCTTCTGCTCGCCGCATGGGTTCGCGGGTACCATCACCGTCAACTGACATGCGCCGCGCTCTCCTCGCTCTCCTCGCTCTCCTGCTCGCTGCGTGCACTAACACCGCGACCGATCCGGATCCGGAGATTTCGCGCGAGCACCATCCCCGCTTCCACGGCTGGTGGGTTGTCGCGCAGCCGTTCCATGCGCTGTACGAGGAGACCTATTACGACTTCGCGCCCGACGGTACGCTCACCGTCGGTCCCTCCGATCCTGCCGACTGCAGCGGCCATCTCTCCGAGCACTGCGTGACCGGCTCGGTCGCAAAGATGCAGACCTCGCTGTCATGCGTCTTTGGCGCTTCCTGGTACAGCCTCGATGCGAGTCATGTCGCGATCGCCGGCGACTGCAGCGATCAGGTTCCACGCGACATCGTGATCGAGCTCGCGGCCGATCCATCCTCGAACACGAGCTTCGGCGGCGCCGGCGGCACGGTCGTGTCCGTCGGCGGCGAGCCAGATTGGTCGCACGACAACTGGGATTGGGTGTTCCGCAAGTGTCCTTCCGGATCTACTCCGACGAGCTGCCTGCCACAGTAGGTCGTTGCATCGCATCGCGGACGTCCGCGCCCGACGCGCACGGGCACCGTGGCTCAGCGCCAGCGGGTCTCGGCGTTCGGACTCTCCGCGGGCCCAGCACGGCACCGTTGGACGACGACGCAGACGCCGTAGCGTGAAGTGGTGGCATCATGACGACCACGTCATGCGCCGAACCAAGATCCTGGCCACCATCGGGCCCGCCTCGCGCGACCCGGCGATCCTCGACAGCCTGCTCGCCGCCGGCCTCGATGCGATCCGCCTGAACTTCTCGCACGGCACGCACGAGTCGCACGCGGAGACTTACCAGCGCGTGAGGGCAGCGGCAGAGCGCCAGGGCCGCGAGGTCGCGATCCTCCAGGATCTGCAGGGCCCGAAGATTCGCCTCGGCGACATCGACGGCGAGATTCGTGTCGTCCCTGGCTCGCGCCTCGTGATCACGACGCGTGCCGTCGTCGGACGCGACGGCATCGTGCCCACCGACTACCCGCAGCTGGCGGCCGATGTCGCCCCCGGGATGGAGATCCTGATCGACGAAGGACGGGTGAGCGTGGTCGTGCGTTCCGTCGATTCGACCGACGTGATCTGCGAGGTCGTGGATGGTGGGGTCCTGGTCTCGAACAAGGGTCTCAACGTGCCCGGGGCGGCGTTGACCGCCGCGGCGATGACCGCCAAGGACCGGACCGATGTGACGTTCGGGCTCGAGCTGGGCGTCGACTTCGTCGCGCTGTCGTTCGTCCGCAGGGCCTCCGATATCGAGGAGCTGCGAGCGGTCATGCGCGATCACGGTCGCGTCGTCCCCATCATCGCGAAGATCGAGAAGCCACAAGCGATCGACGCGCTCGACGAGATCATCGAAGCCGCCGACGGCGTGATGGTCGCCCGCGGTGATCTCGCCATCGAAGCGACGCTGGAGATGATTCCGGCACATCAGAAGAAGATCATCGAGCGTGCAAACCGAGCCGGAAAGCTGGTGATCACCGCGACGCAGATGCTCGAGTCGATGACCGAGAACGCGCTGCCGACGCGTGCGGAGGTGACCGATGTCGCGAACGCGATCCTCGATGGTACGGATGCGGTGATGCTGTCGGGAGAGACCGCGGTCGGGAAGTACCCCGTCGAATCCGTGCGACGGATGAGCTCGATCGCCGCGACGACCGAGGAGACGTTGTATCCGTTCGAACGCAGCATTCGTCCGGCACCGGATCCCTCGGTTCCCGACGTCCTCTCACGCGTGACCGCGAGGATCGCAGCGACGGCGGCACGCGAGGTCGGTGCCGCGGCCCTGGTTGTCGTGGCCGACAGCGACGGCACCGCCGAACGGGTCTCCGATGAGCGACCGCGATCGCCGATCGTTGCCCTCACGAGCGACCGCGCGACCCGGCGGCGCCTTGCTCTGTACTGGGGAGTGCAACCGCACGCGCTGCCACATCCCGCCCCCGTCGCAGGGTTCGCGGAGCGGCTCGTCGTCGAGCAGGGGTACGCACGCGCCGGCGACGTCGTGGTCTTCGTCCCGGCCTCCGAACACGCGGTCGCGCTCAGGAGGTTGCCGTGACATCCCGCAGTGCCAGCCTCGAGATCGAGGCGCGAACCATCAAGGATTCACGCGGCGACGCGACGGTGGAGGTGGAGGTCGAGATCGCCGGGCGCACGTTGAGCGCGAGCGTGCCGGCCGGCAAGACGAAAGGCGGTGACGAGGCAGTCACCGTACCGGCCGCGAAGGCGGTCGAGACCATCCACGACGTCATCCTGCCGATCGTGCGTCAGCTCGACGTCGATCTGGCGACCCACGCCGGCTTGATCGAGCTCGAGCGCACCCTCGTCGAGCGCGCCGGTGTGCGGTGCGAGAGCTTCGGTGCGAACGCGCTGCTGCCGGTCTCGATCGCACTGTGGCGGTGCGCAGCGGCGGTGCACGGGCTGCAGCTGTACGAGTACATTCGCGCGCAGGAACCGGAGCTCGCCAGCACGGGACGCGTGCGGTTGTTCTCGAACGTCCTGAACGGTGGCTACCACGCCTTGCAGACGGGCGAGCAGCTCGGCGTCGATCGCTTCGACCTCCAGGAGATGCAGATCGTGCCGCAGTCTGCACCGAGCTATCGCGAAGCGCTGGCGATGGCCGAGCGCGTCGACACTGCGCTCGCCGAGCTGCTCGCGACCCGGTTCGGTGCCGACCGGATGCGGCGCGCCGACGAGGCGGGCCTCAGCGTGAAGGGCCTCGCGGACAATGGCGAAGCACTCGACCTCCTCGTCGAAGCGATCTCGCTCGCTGGCTTCACGCCGGGCGTGGACATCAAGATCACGATCGACCCGGCGTCGAGCCATCTCTACGACGCCGCGACCGAGCGTTATCGTATCGGCGCGCAGCGGCTCTCGCCCGGCCAGTACGGGGAGTATCTCCTCGCCCTTCTCGATCGTCACGCCGCTCGCTTCCCGAACCTGTTCGAATCCGTCGAGGATCCACTCCAGGAGAACGACTGGTCCGGGCTCGAGGCGCTGTCGTCCGAGATCAAAAAGCGGGGCGTGATCGTCGTCGGGGATGACTTCTACGTCACCCAGCGCGATCGACTCGAGAAAGGTATCGCCGCGGGCTCGGCGAACGGCCTGCTCGTCAAGCCGAACCAGAACGGATCACTCTACGGCACGCTCGAGGTGATGAAGCTCGCCCGCCGCCACGGGATCGCGCTCGTGATCTCGCATCGCTCGGGCGAGACGCTCGACAGCACGATCGCCGATCTCGCGATCGCGGTCGGCGCGCATGGCATCAAGACCGGCGCGCCTCAGCCGGAGCGCGTGTTCCCGGGCCGGCACACCTGGTTCCGGCGCACGAAGTACCTGCGAATGATCGCGATTGACGAGTCGGAGCGCGAGGGCGGCTGAAGCTCAGTTGGGTTCCCGGGAGCGGATCCAACCGTGTGTCTCGGGCGCCCAGCAAGAGCCCCCTTCCGTCACGCGTGAGCAAGATGCGCCGCGCACAGTGTTGGAGGGACTCCGCGCGATCCAATGTGCCCGCGGAGGAAATGACCATGAACGAGAAAAAAGATCACACCGCTGGAACTGCTGCTGGCGCCGCTGCGGGCGCCGCTGCGGGCGCTGCACTCGGCACCGTCATCCCGGGCGTTGGAAACGTCGTGGGTGCCGTGATCGGTGGCGCGGTCGGCCTCGTGACCGGTGCTGCCGCCGGCCACCTGATCTCCGAGAAGATCAACCCGGACGTCGAGGACTCGTACTGGCGCGAGAACCACAGCACGCGTCCGTATGCCGCGGGCAGCAACTACGAGGATCTCCAGCCGGCATATCGCTATGGCTGGGAGACCCGCGGTCGGTACCCGACCTCGACGCGCTTCGATCAGGTCGAGAGCGAGCTCGGCCAGAAGTGGACCGAGGTCAAGGGCACGTCGAAGCTCGGCTGGGACAAGGCGAAGTCGGCGAGCCGCGACGCCTGGGACCGCATCGAGCGCGCGCTGCCGGGCGACTTCGACAAAGACGGCAAGTAGTCGTCTCCTCGAATCGCGTCGAACGCCCGTACCTCTCGTACGGGCGTTTTTTTGCGCCGACTCGGATACAGTCGATCCGGGATGGCACGTGCAGACGCTCGCATCGATGTCGCATTGATCGGCGGCGGCGTCATGAGCGCGACGCTCGCGACGCTGCTCCGCAAGCTGGACCCGGGGCTTCGCATGGTGGCGTACGAGCGCCTCGAGCGCGCGGCCGCCGAGAGCTCGGATGCGTGGAACAACGCCGGCACCGGGCACGCCGGGTTCTGCGAGCTCAACTACACGCCCGCGAACCCCGATGGCACCGTCGACTGCAGCAAGGCCGTGAAGATCGCCGCGCAGTTCGCGCAGACGCGGGAGCTCTGGAGCGCGCTCGTCGCCGCCGGCGAGCTGCCCGCCGAGACGACGTTCTTGCGCGAGGTGCCGCACATCTCGTTCGTCACCGGCGGGGACGTGCCCTACCTGCGGATGCGCGCCGAAACGCTCTCGAAGTCGCCGTTGTTCCGCGGCCTCGAGTACACCGAGGATCCCGGCAAGATCGCCGAGTGGATCCCGCTCGTGATGGACGGCCGCGAGCCGGAGGCGCAGGTCGCCGCGACGCGCGTCATGCGTGGCACCGACGTGAACTTCGGCGCACTGACTCGCTCGCTCGTGACCTGGATCGACGAGGTCTCCGGCTTCGCGATCGAGCTCGGCCGCGAGGTCCGCGACATCACGCGCGCCGACGACGGCTGGCTGCTCGAGATCAAGAACCTCGCGACCGGCGACGTGCGGACCGTCCACGCGAAGTTCGTGTTCATCGGCGCGGGCGGCTACTCGCTCAAGCTCCTCGAGAAGAGCGGCATCCCCGAGGCGCGCGGCTACGGTGCGTTCCCGGTCAGCGGCCAGTGGCTGCGCTGCACGAACCGCGACGTGATCGCGCGCCACCACGCGAAGGTCTATGGCATGGCCGAGGTCGGCGCGCCGCCGATGTCCGTACCGCATCTCGACACGCGCTGGATCGATGGCTCGCAGGAGCTGCTGTTCGGCCCCTACGCCGGCATCACCACGAAGTTCCTCAAGGAGGGCTCGTGGCTCGATCTGCTCCGCTCCGTCGGCATCCACAACATTCGCCCGGTCATGGCCGCGGGGATCGAGAACATGAACCTGACCCGCTACCTCGTCGGCCAGGCCATGCTGTCGACCGAGGAGCGCGTGAACTTGCTCCGACGCTACTGCCCGAGCGCGCGTGACGAGGACTGGGAGGTCCAGATCGCAGGTCTCCGCGTGCAGATCATCAAGAGCGACGGCAAGGGCGGCGGCGATCTCAAGTTCGGCACGGAGGTCGTCACCAGCGCAGACGGCAGCATCGCCGCACTACTCGGCGCCTCGCCCGGCGCATCGACGGCGGTCTCGATCATGCTCGAGCTGATCCAGCGCTGCTTCCCCGATCAGTGGGCGACCACGGCGTGGCGAAGTCGCATCGCCTACTGGCTCCCGTCGCTCGGCTGACCGCGCGTAAGCGTCGCGTGGTGCGCGCCACAACAAGTGGGACACCGCCGGCACTGCGCGCTACGTGAAGAACGCGGCCGCGTGGCTGGCCAACGCCGAAAAGTTCGGTACGAAGGCCGCGAGGTAGTTCGGCACCGGGGTTGCACTCCTTTTGCTCATCAATCTTCCAAAGGAGCCGATATGAACCCGCAGACTACGAAATCTTACGACGTGCCCGCACCGACCTCCATGCCGCAGGCACTCGCCAAGCGTCCGGAAGAGAAGGGCGCGATCGGCGTCGCGTTCCTGGTCTGGCTGTTCGGCGGAGGCCTCGGTCTAGCGATCCTCGCGTTCGTCCTGCTGAAGATGTGCTGATCCGCGCGGCGTGACATCCCGGAACGCCCCCACGTACAGTGGTGGCGTGCCTTTCGGCGAAGAGTTGCAAACCATGGTGGCCGTCGGCGCGGTCACGGCGTCCTCGGCCCGTATCTGGTGCCGCGCGGGTCGCAGTGGCCCTCATCAGCTCGTGATCGGGACCGCCGACGCGCCGCCGATCACCGTCGAGATCGTGATTCCCGACGGCTCCGCTGACCGCACCTGCGCGTGGACGTACCCGGACGAGTTTCCGGATGCCACGCGGCTGGCTCCGACGACGGCGCACGAGTTTCGCATCGCCCATCAGGATGGTTCGATGGTCGGGCACGGCCGGTTCACGACAGCCCCCGAGGTAGCGAACACGCCGCACACGTTCGCGTTCGCTGCCCTGTCGTGTCACCAACCGTTCGACGACAAGGGCGAGGTCGCCGAACGCTCTCGAGAGATGCTTCAAGTGGCTCACGAGGCGATGACGGTGCGCCGGGCGCAGTTCTTTGTCGCGATGGGCGACCAGGTCTATTCCGATGCCCCACCGGCACACTCGCTATTCGACGACGACTACTTCGAGCGGATCGCTCCGAACGGCCGCGCCTCTCTGCTCGCGTGCACGCGAGAGGAGATCCGCGCGCTGTTCCAGCAGCGGTACCGGCAGTTCTGGGTGATGCCGGAGCTCCAGCGGATCTATGCCGACTTCCCCTCGTGGCCGATGCTCGACGATCACGAGGTCGTCGACAATTTCGGTTCACTCGAAGAGCACGCGACGCCGGAGTGGGACCCGGTGCGAGAAGGCGCGCTCGATGCGTTTCATGACTATCAAGCATCGCGCGTGTTTACTGCGGCCCCGGGAACTCGCCCGCGCAGCTTCGATCACGGCTTTCGCTGGGGCGGCACCGCGGTGTACCAGCTGGACAATCGCTCCGAGCGGCGAGCCTATGCGGAGCACACGCAGGTACTCACGGAGGCGCAGGTATCGGCATTCCGCGAGTTTCTGCAGGCGAACGTAGATGCTCGCCTGACCGTCGTCATGGTGCCGGTCCCGTTGGTGTTCGTTCCCAGTCGGCTCGCCAACCTGGCCGGAGCGCTGACTCACCACGAAGGGATCGAGAGGTGGTCGCACGATCGATGCCTGCCAGATCGAGACCGCATCCTGCGTCTGCTCGTCGAGCACGGGCGGAAGCATCCCGCCCAGAAGATCCTGCTGCTCAGCGGAGACATCCACGCCGGAACGGCCTACGAGATCACGTGGCCCGGCGGACCCGTGCTTCATCAGCTCACGGCCAGCGCGCTGACCAACAAGGAGTCGCGCGTGACGACGTTCCTGACCGAGATGGCGCCTCGCACCGTGAGCTCGCTGTCGTTCGACGGAGTCGAAGCCGAGGTGACGCTGGTCGCAGCTGCCGATGACGCGCCGTCGAAGAACCCGTTTGGTGGCCTCAACCTCGGGTTCGTACATGTCGATGATGATGGCCACCGGGTCGCTGTTCGACTGGAGCTCGTCTCGTTGACCGACGACGAACGCCCCACCGCGGAGACCGTCTATCTCAGCCCGTGGCTCGGCGCCGACGGTACGCCGCGCCGATGATCCGCTGGCGCTACGCTACTCCGAGAGCGTGATGTCGAGCGCGAGGCGCTCGTCGCCGGCGGCGAGGCGGAGCGGGATCTGGCCATATCGATCGCCGAGGGCCGCCTCGAGCTGGACGGTGCCGAGCGCGACATCGACGAGCCGGAAGTTCCCATCGGCATCGCTTCTCGTCTCCGCGCTGCCGGACCACACACGCGCACCTGCGACGCGCGTGCCGCGACGATCGCGCACCACGCCCGCGACGATCGCCGCCTTCGCGAGGTCGAGGCGCAGATCCTGGGGAACCCGGCTCGCGCGGATCGGAATCTCGCGGGTGACCGTCGCGTAGCTGCGACCACGCGCGGAGATCTTCCATGCTCCGACGGCAAGCCCTGCGAGGTCGACCATGCCGCGTGCATCCGTCGTTCGCGTGACGGTCGCTCCTTCGGGGCCGCGCGCTTCGACGCGGATCCCTGCGAGAGGGTTGCCATCGCGCGCATCACCCACGCGAACGCGAGCTCCACCGCCTTGCTCGAGGCGAACCTCGCCGAAGCGATCGCTGTCGAGGGTGAACTGCCGGCTCGGAAAGTCGGGCGACGACACCTCGAGCGTGTAACGGCCGGTCGCCACGGGGTCGATCGCGAACTGGCCGGCAGCATCGGTGGTCGCGGAGCGTCGCGTCGGGCCGCCGACGATGCGGACCGTCGCGCCCGGAACGCCGCCAAATGGTGACCGCACGACCCCGCGGAGCTGCGCATCTTCGACGACCAGCGTGAAGTCGGCGCGGCTCGCGTCACGGTTTGCGAGCTCGATCGTACGAGTGGCGTCGCCGTGCCTCGGGGCGGAGACCGAGAGGCGGATCGTGCCCGCGAGTGCGCGCAGCACGAACTCGCCCTGCGCGTTGGACGATGTGGTGGCGACCTTGCTCGCCGTCTCGCCGAAGCCCGTGCTCGCGATGATCGTCGCCCCGGTGACCGGGCCGTTGCGGCCGGTGATCCGACCGCGGACGATCGTGCCCGGTTGCAGCGTGACGGTCACGCCCTCCACCACCGCCCCACTGCCCACGATGACCGGTTCGCTCGCGCCGGGGGCGAGCTCGCTGGCGAACGCAACCGCCACGTACGTGCCCGGCTCGAGGTTCGAGGCGCGGAAGCGACCGCGGGCATCGGTCGCGATCACCTCGGTGATCAACGGTGGAGCGTTACCCCGGGGCGCGAGGGCAACCACGTCCTCGACGCGCTCGAGCGAGCGCGGCGCGGCGAGCACCACGGCGTGGCGCAGCATCGATTCTGGATCGAGGTACCAGGTGCGCCCACCGCGGTGCTGAGTGATCGCGAAGTGGAGATGCGGCACGGACTTCGTCGGATCGAAGCCCGTGGAGCCGACGGTGCCGACCGGGGTCCCGCCGCGGATCTTCTGGCCGACCTCGATCCCATCGCGCAACCGATCGAGGTGCATGTACATCGTCACGAGGCCATCACCGTGATCGATGGCGACGTAGCGCCCGGCCTCGCTGCCGAGCGCCGTGCTCGCGACGATGACCTCGCCATCACCCGTCGCGTGCACGATCGTGCCTCGCGGCATCACGAGATCGATCCCGCAGTGGCCATCGCCGCACTCGGCGAGACGTGTTCCTGGGCGCGTCGCTCCGAACCGCGCACCGTCATTCGTCGGGACCTGACGCCGCGTGGCGAACGGGTAGACCCAGCGCAGCGGTCCAAACGATGGCATCGCGGGTCGCGCCCCTCGTGCGCCCTGGCGCCGCAGGACGATCGTCGCGTTGACGACCGGCTCGCCGTGAACGTCGACCACGGTACCGGTCATCGCCGCTGCACGTTCGAGGTGCACGACGGCAAGCTCCGTCGGTTCGGTGACACGAAGCTCGTGCGGCACGGTCTGTAGGACGCCGGGACTCGCGGCCTCGACCCGCCAGCGGCCTGCGGGAATGCCGTCGACCGAGAACTTCCCGTCCTCATCGAGCGTGGTGGTGCGAACGGCGTGATCGATATCCAGCGGCGTGAGCTGCACGACGCCGGTCGTCAGTGCTGCGCCATTCGCGATCAGCTTGCCCGTGACCGTGCTCGCGGGCTCGAGCGCGAGCACGATCGGCTCGGACGTGATCTCCGAAATGCGAACGATCGGCGACGCTCGCCGGGTTCCCACCGCCCACATCTCGAATGGTCCGGGGCCGAGCTCGCTGAACCGCGCGACGCCATCCCCATCCGTGCGCACGACGACCGGCGGCTGCTCGCTGCCATCCGAGATCCGCACGTCCGCATCGGCCACCGGCTGTCCTCCGACGACCACGCGCGCTTCGAGCGTCGCGCGCACCGGAAGGACGATCTGCGGCTCGGACGGTACGCCGATGTGCGTCGCGGCGACCGTGGCGGGTCGCGAGGTGCTCGTTGGTCGCGCGAGGTCGGAGGTCCCTCCACTGATCGCGAACGCCGCGACCGCGAGCACGATGACGCCCGATCGCATGAGCTACTACGCGTGCAGCCTGCGTGCCTCCGGCGCCCTCGCGATTCGAGGTAGTTGTCGCTGGCACGCCGGATCTGCGTGTCAGGTTGGCACCGCCTGACGCGACGAACGGCCACTCCGTCAAGGGCGCGAGCTCCGCGGCCACCATGTGCGAATGACATAGGAAAGCCCGGGGCGCCTTGGTAGCTTGCCCCGATGAACCGGGCCCTGGCTGCGCTGGTGTTCGTCGTGCTCGGCGTCGAGGCGCGGCTCACCTGGGCGCAGTGCACGACGTGAGTGAACCCAGCGCTCCCGGGTGGGGCGAGTGGCGTCGAGACCCAGGTCGATGACGAGGCGTGGTCAGCGAGCGGCCGCGTCGGATACACGTTCGTTCCGTACGGCAAGCTGCAGCAGGGAACCAAGGAAGCGGCGAACCCGAGCGCGCTCGGTGTCGACGTCCATCTCGGAACCGTCCAGCTCCAGCTCGCAGCTCCGACCGGTACCACACTCGATCTCCAGCTGCCGTTCGGGTCACTGATCACGAGCACGATCGCGGACCGCCGGACCGACAATGGTGCCGGCGATCTCGAGATCCGGATCCGTCAGAGCCTGCGTCGCATGCTTCGCCAGCCCGCCCTCAGCATCTCGGGCGGGATGGTGCTGCCCACCGGCGGCTATGTCGCGCGGAGCGGTGCGGCGAACCTCGCGCCCGAAGCCAGCTTCTTGACGCTCGGGCGTGGAGTTGCGTGGTGGATCGCGGAGGCGGACGGGAGGCTCCCGATTGGCCGTTCGACGTCGGTGTTCGTCCAGCTGAGTGGCCGCGGTCCCGTCTCGCGTACCGAGGACGGCTTCGCGTGGGGCACCGAGATGCGTGCGACCGCAGGCGCGCAGGTGTCGTCGATCAGGCCGTGGCTGTCGCTCCTGCTCTCGTCGGACGTGCAGTGGCGCGACGGTGCCAGCGAGCCCGATCCGTTCTCGATGGGGCGCCTGACCAGCTCCAATGCCGGAGGAACCCAATGGTCCTTGTCCCCGGCGGTCGTCGTCTCGTTGCCCGGGGACGTCTCCGTGATCGCCGGACTCCGGATCCCGCTGCTCAGCGACGTGACCGGCAACCAGCTCGTGCCCCAGATCGGGGGCTTTTTCGCGGTGTCCTACGCCCGGCGCCTCACGCCGCGTCGATCTCGGCCGGCCAGCGAGATTCCTCGTAACCTGGGGCAGATCACCGTCGTAGACTACTGGGCTACCTGGTGTGCACCGTGTGTCGAGATCTCACGTTCGCTGGACGCGGCCGCCCCGCGCTGGCCCGACGTGCGGATCGTGAAGGTCGACGCGACCGAGTGGCCGAGCGATACGGCACCGCAGCTCCCAGCCGGGGTGACGGGTCTACCCACCATCGAGATCTACGACCGGACCGGCGCCCGGATCGTTCTGCTCGTCGGCAGCGATGCGCTGCGCGTCGTCGAGATCGTCGACAAGCTGCGGGAGAAACCGGCGGTCACACCACCATGATCGGAAGGATTCCGCGATGACGAAGCGTTCGCCCGTGCTGATGTGCTCGCTTGCCGCGGTGGTCCTCGCCGGATGCGCCGAGCCGACGACCTCTGCGCCATCCCCGGATGCGCCGCTCGCTACCGCCGACGCTCCGACGGGCACGAGCAATCTGCCGAGCTGGTCGCTCGAGGATGTGCAGCCCACCAGCCCGCGCGTCGGGCAGACCTATGGGCTCGACACGTTCACCGGAAAGATCATCGTGGTGTCCCTACTCGAAGGGTTTTGAAGCACCTGCCGGTCCCAGGCTGGGACCCTCGAAACGTTGTCCGACGCCCTCATCGCCGAGGGATATCCCGTGCAGTTCGTCGTGCTCTCCGATGCGAATGCCACCGACTACGTGTCTCGAGTGTCGATGCCGATCTTTCGCGACCCGAGCCCGGGTCGCGCCGCGTGGATCGCGATGGAGCCCGGCGCCGTCAAGCACGACACGTTCGTGTTCGACAAGACTGGCGGGAGATCCTTGTTCTGGGACGCGAGCGCGAGGGACTTCAGCCGGCTCAGTGCCGATCTGCGCGCGGCGGTCGAGGCGATCGGCAAGTAGCTGGACGCTACGACGGCGAGGGCGAGCCGCTGTGCGGAGCCGCGTGTTCTCTCGGCGCGACGCACGCGGCGACGACAAGGTCTCCGGCGACGTTGACCGTCGTACGGCACATGTCGAGGAACCGGTCGACCCCGAGGATCAGCGCGAGGCCTTCGGCCGGGACGCCGTACATCGCCATCATCATCGCGATCACCGGCAACGACGCGCCGGGGATGCCGGCGGTACCGATGCCTCCGAGGATGCAGATCAGCATCACGACGCCGGACTGCGCGAGCGTGAGCTCGACCCCGAACACCTGGGCGAGGAACAACACGGTCACGCCCTCGAACAGCGCTGTTCCGTTCTGGTTCATCGATGCGCCCGCGGTCAGGACGAAGCGGCTGACGTTGCGGGGGAGCCTGAGCTCCTCGTCGGCCACGCGCAGCGTGGTCGGCAGGGTCGCACTCGACGAGGACGTCGCGAAGGCGGTCGCGATCGCGAGCCGGATGTCCCGAAAGAAGCGGAACGGGCTGCGGCGGGCGACGAGGCGCAGAATCACCGAGTACGTACCGAACATGTGAAGCGCGAGCGCGAGCACCACGACGCCGACGTAGCCTGCGATCTTGCCGAGCAGGTCGACGCCGAGCGTCGCGAAGCTCGCGAACAAGAGGCCGGCGACGCCGAGCGGCGCGATCCTCATCACGAGCGCGATCAGGTGCATCGTGACCTCGTTGAGGCCAGCGATCGTCTCGCGGAGCCGCGCGGTGTTGTCAGTGCGGACGACGGCGAGGCCGATGCCGATCGCGAGCGAGAACACGATCAGGCCGAGCATATCGCCGCTCGCGATCGCCGCGATCGGATTGGTCGGGATCATCGAGACGATCCCGGTGATGCCCGTGCCCTTCGCGACCTCGATCGGTGGGCGCCCCTTCGCGAGCTCGGCGGCCAGCTGGATCAGCTCCTCGTTGTCACCGCGACCGGGCTCGAGCAAGGAGACCAACGCGAGCCCGATGAGGACCGAGATCGTCGAGACCAGCGCCGTGTAGCCGAGCGTCCTCAGGCCGAGCCGGCCGAGCGCGCGCGGATCGAGCTCCGCGATCCCGGTGACCAGCGCAGAGAAGATCAGCGGCACCGCGAGCATGAACAGCAGGCGCAGGAAGATCTGACCGACCGGATACGCCGCGTAGTCGGTCACGTAGCCCACGACCTCGGAATCGAGGATGTCGCGGCGCACCAGCTCGCTCGCGGCGAGCCCGAGCACGGCTCCGGCGAGGATGCCGAACAGCATCGCTCGATGCGGCGTGGCGGCCGGCTTGTCGTCGGTCATGTGCGCGAACCTAGCCTGGTTGACCACCGGGCCGCGCGAGAGGCGCGTCGAACTGTCGCGCGGGCGCACTCTCTCCCCTCCACCGGCCTGTGGTGATCTGAGTCCGACTCCGTCGCGGCGAACGCGATCGCGCTGCTACGGTTGGCGCTACCGCTAAGGAGAGATCCCGAGCACGCCGTACGACGATTCGCCCCGGTCGGCGGCTGGCCCTAGCGTCGAGACTACGCCCGGTCTTGGCCATGTCGCGCGCGGCGCGTGCCGCCGGGGACCTGCGCCGCCTTGCGATCACGACGGCAGCGAAACGTTGGTCGGGCACGGGCCCGTTCGTACCCCGAGCACATCGGGCTGCCAACGCCCGCGGACGATGTCGAGGATGTCGGTGGGCAGCCCCCAGAGGCCGAGGAGACACGCACCGATCTCGGGATGCGTGGCGCCGAACACGCGCCGCTCCAGGACGCGCTTGTTGATGCCGGTCGCCTCCGCTTCCGCGAGCAGCTGCCCGTACTCTGCGGGGAATCCGAACGCGAGCACGAGCTTTCCAACGTCCTGGAGCAGGGCACCTGCATAGGCGGGTTCGGAGGTGGCGAGCTTGGCCGCCCGCACGGCCTCGCATCGCGCGGTCTCGAGCGAGAACCCCGGAACGTCAGCGACCGTCTCCGCGTTGAACACCGACGCCGTCATGCAGATGTAGCGGAGCTGCTCGGTTCCGAGCAGCGACACGGCCTCGACGATCGACGACGTCTTCTTGCCGCCGAAGTAGCCGGAGTTGACGAGCTGCAAGACCTTTGCCGACATCCCGGGATCCTGGCTGATCAGCGCGGCGACGTCGGCGAGGCTCACCGTCGAGGAGCTGATCAACGTGGCGAGGCTATGGACCGTCTGCGGTGACGATGGAATCCGTTCCATCTTTCCGATCAGCGCACGGACTCGCGGGTCGGGCATGCTCGATTCGACCTCGAGGCCGCGCTCGATCGTCGCGCGCAGCGTCGCCGCTTCGCACGGCTTCGCGAGCAGCTGATGCACGGCCGGGAGGGCGCGCACGATCGCTTCGCGGTCGGCGTGACCGGAGAGCATGATCCGCGCAGTGGCGGGCCACTGCGCCTTGACCCGGTTGAGAAACGTCGCGCCGTCCATGCCCGGCATCCGCATGTCGGAGACGATGACGTCGACCGGCTGGGCGGCGAGCATCTCGAGAGCCTCCTCGCCGCCGAGCGCGAACGTCATGTCCCAGCGCTTGCGATCCTTGTAGAGAAGGTTCTTCAAGGCCGCGAGGATCGATTCGTCGTCGTCGACGAACATGATGCGCTTCTTGGCGATGGTGTCGGTGGTCATGTGGCGTGCTCCGGAGGTTTAGCTTGCAAGCGCGAGGGGCGGAGGTACGGCGTGATCGATCGGCAGCCAGATCCGGAACGTCGTCCCGCGACCGACCTCGCTATCGACGGTCAATCGGCCGAGGTGCTTGTCGACGACGACCGAGCGAGCGATCGCGAGACCCTGGCCGGTCCCCTTGCCGATCTCCTTGGTCGTGAAGAACGGATCGAAGATCTTGTCGAGGTGCGTCTGTGGAATGCCGCACCCGTCATCGGTGATCTCGATCACCGCGTGGTTGTCGACGCTCGTGGTGCGGACGATGATCTTGCCGCGCCGGTCGGAGTCCTTGACCGCCGTCTCGATGGCGTGCGCGGCATTCACCACGAGGTTGAGGACGACCTGGTTGAGCTCGCCGACGTGGCAGCAGACCGGCGGCAGCTCCGCGAGGTCGGTCTCGAGATCCGCGACGTACTTGTACTCGTGGCGAGCGACCGTGATCGTGCTCGTTATCGCCCGGTTGAGGTCGGCATACGTCGCGTTGGTCTGATCCGGGTGGGCAAACTCCTTCATCGACTTGACGATGGTCGCGACGCGATCGAGCCCTTGCAGGGCGCGCCCGATCGCCTGGGGAATCTGTTCGACGAGGTAGTCGACGTCGGCGGCGACCTCCCTCGCATGGACCTTCTCGAGTGCGGCAATACCGGTCAGCTCGTTCGCGAGCACGGCGCGACGGAGCTCGCGATTTGCGGCGATCACGGCCAGCAGGTCGCTGGTGGCGCTCTGCAGGAAGCTGCAGCTATCGCTGACGTACTGGATCGGCGTGTTGATCTCGTGCGCGATGCCCGAGGCAAGACGCCCGACCGACTCGAGCTTCTGCGCTTGCCGCAGCTCGAGCTCGACGTTGCTTCGCCGGTCCATCTCGTTGCGGAGCTGGCGGTTGATGTTCTTCAGCGCCTGCTTGCGACGCTCGTACCGACGCTCGAGCTTGATCTCGGAGGCCGTCAGGTCGGCGATCGCATCGCGCAGCCGGATCTGCCGGGACCGGATTTGGGCCAGCATCTCGTTGAATGCCTTGCCGAGCGCGCCGAGCTCGTCATCGTTGTCGATCTCGACCTTGATCGCATGGGACAACACATCGTCGTGGTCGGTGTCGTTCGCGATAAGCTCGGCGACGTCCACCATGCGGCGCAGACGTCGCAGCATGGGCCGCGTGATCAGCCAGACCGCGAGGATCACGATCAGCAGGGCGAGTGCCCCAGCTCCGATCGCCAGGTGGGTGATCCCCTGGTGAGCCGAGTCGAACACCTCGCGAGCGATCGCCGTCACCCCCACCATGACCGCCGCCAGCACCGCCACGGTGCTCGCGATGAGCTTGGAGCGGATCGACCCCCTGCTTCGCATAGAAGCTGGGTCGGCCGAACGCGCGGAAATGAAGGGCCTCTCAGCGGCCGCTGGCGCGGGTCGTATACTCGACGCGTAACTCTGCGAGCTGATTCTGGAACTTGACGCAAGGGAGCATCAGCTGCTCCCGCCTCTCGACCAGGGATCGTGATCTTCTGGAGCTTGTGTGCGCACTACCTTCAATGTCACCAGAAAAACATCACGAACCCCTTTACTCGTGCATCGCGGTGTCCATGCCGAGCGCCGCGGGCGGGGGGTCGCCTGTGAGGGCCTTCATGAACTCGACGAGATCCGCTTCCTCTGCCGTCGTCAGCTCGAGCGGCACCATCGCGGCGTGCTTCTGCCCGACGTAGTCCGACTGACCGCCGCCCAGGTTGTAGAAGCGCACGACGTCCTCGAGGGTCATGAGGCTACCGTTGTGCATGTACGGGCCGGTCTTCTCGACGTGGCGCAGCGACTTGGTGCGGAACGTGCCCTTCATCTCATCGACGGGCTCGAGGCCTGCCAGCTTGGTCATGCCTGCGACCGGATCATCGCTGTACTTGCCCGCGCCATTGAACGTGTTTGACAGCGTGCGCGACAGATCGTCGAAACGACCCTGATCGACCTTCGCCGCCGTGCCGACCACGGTCTGCGGCACGCCCGTGTTGTGGAAGCCCTGGTCGCTGAACGTCGGACCCGAGTGGCAGTCGATGCACGCGGCCTTGCCGATGAACAGTCCGAGGCCGCGCTTCGCGCCCGGGGCGGGACGCGTTCGGATGCATCGGATCGAGCGCCGGATCCATCGGGATCGGGAAGATCGCGTCGTAGTCGTTGCGATACTTCCGGTACACCACGTGCGCGAAGTGGAGCCGGTTGCCCGCGAAGTTCTGCGAGCTCTCGGATCCGTTCGCGCCCTGGAACCACAGGTTGTCGTCCTTGCCGCCCCAGCCCCCACTTGTAACACGCGGCGTTGACGAGCGAGGGCGAGTTGCGCTGCGTCCAGTTCACGCCGACCGACGTCGACGCCGGACGCGACCGGGAGTCGCTGTAGAAGTTGAGTGGATCGTGACAGCTCGCGCACGCGACCTTGCCGACGTCGCCGACGTTGCCGAGTCCGGTGCCCGCGACCGTCAGCGCCTTCGAGTAGCCCTTCTCGAAGAACAGCCGCTGACCGAACGCAGCAGCACGCGCGTCATCGGCGTACATGTTCGTGGGGTTTGGCGGGTGAGTTCTCGCGAACCGTGCGCAGCGGCGGCGAGTACGAGAGCCGGTTCGACGGCGACGGCGATGGGTTCAAAGAGCTCGTCGTACGGTACGTCGAGGATAGTTCCGGCAAGTACAAGGCGATCATCACGCAGATCGACTCCGGGATGCAGGGCTGGTATCCAATCGTCCTCGATCCCCAGCAGGCGGCGAACTTCTCGCCGAAGATTCTCGAGGTCGCCGACTCGAGGCGTCCCGCGAGGTTCCAGCTCGTGGGCGCGTCGAAGACGTCGCCGGTGACGCCAGTAGAGATGACGATCGGCGCCGTGCACGACGCGCCCGGAATGTATGGAGTCCAGGCCGGAACGCTGTTGGCGCTGCAGATGCTGTTCGCCGACGAGCGACAAGGGACACTCGCGGTCGCAGACAAGATCCACGACCTTCGTCGTCCGGAACCTCGACGGCACGGCGAAGGGCGACGGCCAGGCGAGCTGGGTGATGGGGAGGATCTGCCGGAGGGCGGGTTTGCCCGTCCGCTACTGGCACACGTTAAGGCACGGCTTCGGAACCCACGCCGCGCTGTTCGGCGTGAACCCGTGGCGGCTCCAGACGTGGATGGGCCACAAGCGGATTGACGAGACGATGCTCTACGTCCACGTGGCGGAAGCGCACGCTCGCGAGTTGCCCGAACCCGTGCGCGAAGCGACAAGCGGTGTCGTCGACCCGGACGCCCGGATCGTCGCGATGCTGGGCGCCCGTGGCCGAAAACGAAAAAGCAGCCACATCGGCTGCTTAAGTCGTGCGCGAAGGGGGACTCGTTACCCCGCGGGACTCGCGAAGCGAGAACCCGCGCGGGTCCGAGAGGACCCCGCGACGCTAGCGAAGCGACGCGGCGCCTGGACTCGCGCAGCGAGGACAGTGAGCGCACGAACGACGAGAGACGGGACGAAGCCGGCGACCGAGGGCGGAACGGCCGGAACGGCCGGACGGCCCGAAGGAGCCGGCGAGGAACCGGCTCGAGGAGAGAGTGCGCGAAGGGGGACTCGAACCCCCACGGTGTTACCCACTAGCACCTCAATCCAGAGGTACGCAGTGATCTCGCTACCCTAGCCGATTCGGAATTCCCCGACGGCTGATTTCCGCAACGGGGTAGCGGGGTTACTGTGGAAACTGGGAACGCGCGGTCAATCC
>JACCRC010000428.1 GCA_013813765.1 Deltaproteobacteria bacterium
GTTCGCGAGCCTCGTGATCCCCGCGATCGCGCTCGCGCCGCGGCTGTGGCCGCTGTTCTCGATCGTCGTGTTCGTCTGCCTCGCGCGGATGGTTGCGAGCGCGCACTACCTGTCAGACGTGCTCGGCTCGATCAGCCTTGTCGCGCTGGTCACCTGGCTGTGCGGCTACGCGATCCGTCCGCTTCGGCGCTGATCGCGCGACGGCGAGCGTGCCGGCGAAGATGAGCGCGGCGCCACCCAGGGTCCACGCGGTCGGCGCATCGGCGAACACGGCCCACTGCCACATCATCGCGAATACGACCTGGATGTAGCCGATCGACGTCGCCCTCCCCGCCTTCTCGATCGCGAGGCCCATGGTCAAGAACACCTGGCCGATCTGCGTGCACATCCCGATCGCGACGAGGAGTATCCAGTCGATCGGCTCGGGCCACACCCAGGTCGCCGCGGCCCACGGGATCGCGAGCGGCGTCGCGATCAGCGGAAAGTAGAACACGATGACGAGCGGCGCCTCGCTGCGCGCGAGCTGGCGCACGGTGACGTACGCGATCGCGCTCGTCACCACAGCTCCGAGTGCCGCCGCGATTCCGATCGCGTCGAGCTCGAGCCCTCCGCTCGGCCGCACGATCAGGAGCACGCCACCGATCCCGCACGCGATCGCGACCGCCGTAGACCAGCCGATCGATTCGCGCAGGATCCACCACGCGAGCAGCGCGGTGAGCAGCGGCGTCGTGTTCTGGATCACCGTCGCATCGGCGAGCGGCAGGTGCGCGAGCGAGATGTAATAGAACGTCAGGCCGCCGAACCCGAGCAGGCCGCGAAACACGAGGCCGGCCTTGTTCGTGCCCCACGGGTGGAGCTCGGCACGCACGACCATCACGTACGAGATCACGAGCGTGACGACCGCGCGCGCGAGGACGATCTCGCCGGTCGGCAGCCGCTCCGACGCGACCTTGACGAGCACGCTCATCGCGGAGAAGCCCAGCGCGCTCGCGGCCATGTACCAGAGGCCGCGCGAGAGCTTCACACCCGCATCGTACTAGGCGATCGCGGCGGCGAGGTGCTTCGCGATCAGCGGGTGGATGTGGATCTTCGGCTTGTAGGTCGCGAGCAGGCCCGCGATCGTCGCGAGCACGCGGCCGAGCAGCACGAACGAGCGCGGGATCGTTAGTCCGCTGAGCTGCTTCGCCTGCGCGATCTGCGTGGCGAACGCCGTCTCCCAGTCGAGCTCGCTGACCGCGGTACCCGGGCGCATCGCACCGATCAGCGCGGCCGTCATCTCGACGAGCTGCTCCGGGGAGTCCGCGCTGAAGCCCAGGGTCGCGAGCTCCTTCGTCGCGGCCGCCTGGTTCGCGCCGGCGATCGCGAGCACGAGCCGCGCGTACGCGGCACGCTCCGCCGCGCTGAGCTCGAGGACGCAGCCGAAGTCGAGCAGCGCGAGCTTGCCGTCGGGCGTGACGAGGAAGTTGCCGGGGTGCGGATCGGCGTGGACGTGACCGCGCACGAGGATCTGCGCGGCGACCTCGGAGACCAGATCCGCGAGCACCTGGTCGCGCTCGCCGGGTTCCATCCGCTCGAGGGAGGGGATCAGACGTTCACCGTCGATGCGCGTCATCGTCAGCACGCGCGCCGACGACGCCTCGATGATCGGCCGCGGCACCAGCACGCCGCTCGCGCCGAACGTCCACAGCGCATCGGCCTCCGCGACGTAATCGAGCTCTGCCGCGAGAGCGCGCGACAGCTCGGAGGCGAGCGTGGGCAGATCGACGCCGGGCACCTCGCCGAGCGCGCTCGCGATCGTGCGAAGCGCCGCGATGTCGGCATCGATGATGTCCTCGATCCCCGGGACCTGCACCTTCACCACCACCGCAGTGCCGTCGTGCAGGAACGCGGCGTGGACCTGCGCGAGCGACGCCGCCGCGAGCGGCACGTCGTCGAACGCGGCGAACAGCTCGGAGATTGGCTTGCCCAGCTCGGCCTCGATCCGCGCGCGGATCAACGCGGCGTCGACGGGCGGCACCTCATCCTGAAGGAGCGCGAGCTCGGACGCCCAGAACGGACCGATCAGATCGGGCCGGCACGACGCGAGCTGCCCCAGCTTCGCGATCCCGCCGCGCAGCTGCGCCGCGACCTGTGCGGTGCGGCGCGCGAGGTCGCGGTGATCCTCCTCGCGTAGCGCGAGGTCGCCACGCGCGGCGGAGGCGAGACGCAGCCAGCGATGGCGCGCGAGGATTGCAGCGCCGGCCTGCGCGAGCGCGCGAACGAGCTCGGCATGAGCGTGTCGAACCTCGTGCGCAACGTGCTCGGCAACGCGTTCGGGCTCGTCAACAACGTCGTCGCCGACAGTCATGCGATCGCGCGTGCGGCGCGC
>JACCRC010000450.1 GCA_013813765.1 Deltaproteobacteria bacterium
AGGAGACCGGCTTCGATCCGAAGGCAATCGTCGACGCGCGCCTCCGCAAGCAGTTCTGATCTCGCGGTACGCTTGGCTCGATGTTGATCGAGCTGCTGTTCGCCGGCATCGCGCTCGGCGGCACCGCGGCCGTCGCGTACATCCGCGGCAAGGGCATTGGCCGGCAGAAGGCGCTGCCGCTTCCCGGCGAGCCGCCGAAGGATCGCGGCGAGGCCGTGCGCCGCGTGCTCAAGCACCTCCAGCGCAAGACGATCGCGGAGCTCGGCGATGGGACCGCAGCGGTGGTGCAGGGAACGGCCCGCGCGATCCCCGGCGTCCCGCTGCTGCGCTCGCCGGTGACCGGTACCGAGTGCCTCGGTTATCACGTCGATATCCGCGCGACCTACCTCGCGCAGGGCTTTCGCTTCCCGCAGCTGCGCGAGGAAGCGCGTTGCGTGGCGTTCGACGTCGATGACGGTACAGGCATCGTGCGTGCGAGCGCCGAGGGCCTCGAGCTCGCGATCACCGACGGTCCGATCGGACGCTGGCTTCCGCCATTGCCCCCGGAGATCGCGCGCATCGTGCCGCCGCAGTATCAGATGTGGGCCGTCACCGTCGAGGAAGGCGTGCTGTTGCCCGGCGCGCCGGTGCTCGTGTGCGGCGTCGCGGTGCGCGAGCTCGCGGCGACCGACTATCGCGACGGCGCGGAGATGCTCGTGATGCGAACGACGTCGACGTTTCCGCTCGTCGCATCGACCGACGCTGATCTGTTCAAGGCGACCGAGCGGCCGATCGCGCCCGAAGAGCTGCGCACGCCGCGGCGGTACTAGATCGACGGCGGCGACGGTTCGTCTCATGGTGGTGCGCAGCGCGCGCCGCGGGCCACGTGGCCCGGCCGATCGAGGCTCATGCCGAAGAGCAGATCCGGCGAGAGCTCTCGGCCTCGCGTGTGGGGTTGTGGACGGCCGCGCCGTCGCCGGCCGCGATTGCGAAGTGCGCGCCCGCCGCACAAGCTCCACACGCGCTGGCTCTCGCGCGGAAGCCCCGGTTCCGAACCATGTGGTTCGGGAGAAGAGCAGATCCAGGCCGAGCGGGCGGCGAGAGCTCTCGGCCTCGCGTACGGAGTTGTGGACGGCCGCGATCAGGAAGTGCGCGCCCGCCGCACAAGCTCCACACGCGCTGGCTCTCGCGCGGAAGCCGCCGCTTCCGGACCATTCGTTCGGTCGGAGAGGACGCAGCCCGCGGCCCACGGACGACCATGCGCGGCCACTGAATGACCACACGCGCGCGTCGCCTCGGTGCAGTTCGACTGCAGGCTTTCCGCGAACCGTGAGGTGACAAGGTCTGAATAATGTCGACCGTATGGCGGTGGAGGCATGGCGGATGAAAATATCGGCGAAAATTATTGCAGGCGAGAGGGCGGCGAGGTAGAAGAGATGCATGGCTAGGCCGAGAGAACGGAAGCGCCATGTCCAGCAGGACTGGCTCAACCAGGACGGCACGAAGAAGGTGCGCAAGCGGAATAAGGGCGCGCGCCCGGTGGGGCGTCCGCGCAAGGCGGGGGCGGGTGCGCCGCACACAATTCGCGAGGCGTTCAAGCCGAGTGAGCCACTGCACATCGTGCTGCGCGTCGAGGAAGTCATGCGCAACCTCCGCAAGCGGAACATGTATCGCGCGCTGCGTGCGGCGACGCTCGCCGTCGCGTCTCGCGAGGACTTCCGGATCGTTCACGTGTCGATCCAGCGCCTGCACGTTCACCTACTCGTCGAGGCCGATGGAAAGCGCGCACTCAGCCGCGGGCTGCAGGCGTTCGAGATCTCTGCCGCCAAGCACCTGAACGCCGCGCTCAAGTGGAAGAAGCGGCGCCGCGGGAAGGTGTTCACGGACCGCTATCACTCGGAGGTGATCCGGAGCCGCCGCCAGGCGCGGCACGCGCTCGCGTATGTGCTGAACAACTGGCGCAAGCACCGCGAGGATCAGGGCCGGAACTGGAACGTCGATCCGTTCTCGACGGGATGCTCGTTCACCGGCTGGAAGGCCTTCGAAGAGCGGCTGCTCATGTGGAACGTGCCGGCGACGTACGAGCCAATGTTCGTCTGGTTGCCGAAGACCTGGCTGCTGCGCGAAGGGTGGATGCTCTACGGGCGGATCGACTTTCATGAGGTGCCGAGCTCCGCGGCGAAGCGTGCAAACCAGCCGAAGCGCAGCCTCCGCGCGCTGCCTCAGCTCACGGACGCGTAGCGCGCAGGTCTCGCGAGAGCCGGCGCACGTGGAGTCCGTGCGGCGGGCGCGCACTTGGTGATCTCGACCGGCGACAGCGCGGCCGTCCACAGAATCCACACGCGAGGCCGAGCGCTCTCGTCGGCCGCCGCGGTCTGGATCTTCGTCTTCTCCCGAACCACATGGTTCGGAACCGGCGGGTTCCGCGCGAGAGCCAGCGCGTGTGGAGTCTGTGCGGCGGGCGCGCACTTGGTGATCGCGACCGGCGACAGCGCGGCCGTCCACAGAATCCATACGCGAGGCCGAGCGCTCTCGTCGGCCGCCGCGGGGGGATCCTCCGTGCGTCGGCTGGGCCACGTGGCCCGAGACATCCGTGCTCGCCGCGCGACTAGGTTCCAGGCGGCGGCGGCGTCGGAAACATGATGCAGTTATCTGGCTCGGCGACGAGCGTGTAGGCCTTGTTCGCCGGCCACGCGTAGCCGAACACCATGCACATCTCGTTGTCGCCGATGCCCTCGACGATCGTCTTGTCGAACGTGTTCTGCCAGGTGCACTCGAACCGCACGCCCTGCGCGTCGGTGAGATCGACCGGGGGCTCGTACTGGACGAGCACGCCATCGTCGGGGTTGTAGCCCTGCGAGTCGAGGAACTTGTGCCCGTCGTGCGGCCCGCCGATGTATGCGCCGGTCAGCGCGCGGCCGAGCTGGTGCATGTGCGGCAGCATCGTGACGATGTGCGACGGATGATCGTTGGGCAGGTAGCAGTCCGCGCTCGCCGTGTGCGTCGCGCGCGCCGGGATCGAGAACTTCTGGTACATCCACAGGAACGGGCCGAGCTCGTGCACGATCTTCGCCTCGTCGATCGTGAACCACTCGTACTTCGGCGCGACCGTGATCGGCGTGTCGGTCGGATTCAGGTAGTGCATCCGGGCGACGATCTCGAAGCCATCGCGGATCCGGTAACCCTCGCCGTCGGGGAACCGATACCACTCGTCGCCGGACTTCTGCGTCGAGGATCCGAACAGCACCATGCCGCCGTTGATGATGTCCGTGCCTTCGTTGCCGGAGCCCGCCTCGCAGCGGCGGATGCCCTCGCCGGTCTTCGGGCGGCTCGTGATGTTGCCGTGGTGAAGGCCGGGCATCGTGCGCAGCACGGCGCCGCCCACGAGCTTCGATGGACCCGTCAGCTCGATCGGAAACACCCAGCAAGGAGAGGTTTCCGCGCCGGGCGCGAGCTGCTGCACGGGGAGCTGGATCGAGAAGCCACCGACCACGTTCGCCGGCGGCTCGCCGAGCGGCGGCATTCCGACCGGCGGCTCCGAAGGCGAGCTTTCGGTCTTGCACGCGGCCAAGAACCCCAGGAGCACGACGAGGCGATACACGCCTGCAGTCTATCAGGGCTTCTTGCGAACGAGGCGATCAGCTGCGATCACGTCGGGGAGCTTCTTCGGCGAGATGGCCTTCGGATCGATGTCGGTGGTTCCGCAGTAAAAACACGCACCGTTCAGGATCACGTCATGGATGCAGTCCCCGCACGCATCGCACACACCGTCGGTGCGGTTCGGATGCGTGCACGTGGGACCCGTCACGTCGCGAGCTTGGCACGAAGCCGCGCGCCGAGCTTCGAGTTACGGAGCGCGCCGCGGCCAGCACCGGCGGTGAGGATCGCCTTCGATCCGCAAATCGCGACTCCGCGCCGCGCGCGCGTGACGCCGGTGTAGAGCAGCTCGCGCGTGACGAGCGGCAGATCGTCGTGCGGCAGCATCAGCGCGACGGCATCGAGCTCCGAGCCCTGCGACTTGTGGACGGTCAGCGCCCACGACAGCTCGAGCCGATCGCGGAGCGCCTCGATCGCGAACGGGCGGAGCTGACCGCCGCAGCGGAACACCGCGCGGAAGTGATGGCGGTCGAGCCCCTCGTCGGCGCGCACGACGATGCCCTGATCGCCGTTGAACAGGCCGCGGTGGTAGTCGTTCGCGGTCACCATGATCGGCTCGCCGGGCACGAAGTCCGGGCGCCCGGTGACGGTGAGGCGATCCAGCGCGAGGTCGTGGAGGTGTGCGTTGAGCGCGACCGAACCGGTGGGCAGCGCACGCGTGACCGTGAGCAGGCGGCCGCGCTGGAGCATCGCCCACAGGGCGTCGAGCTCGGCGGCGTGCGCCGGATCGATCACGCCGTCGGTGAACTGGAACACGTGCTCGGCGGCGCGCAGCGCGGCGGGACCGCCGAAGTGGTGCCAGGTGGTCTCGGCGACGGCGAGCGTGATGTCGAGCGGGCGCTTCGCCTTCGATGGATCGACCCACTCTGCGCCGATGAACGACAGCGCGTTTGGCGTGCGCGTGACGACGCGATCCGAGAGCTTGCCGATGTCATCGTCGTGGATCGCGCGCGCGAGCTCGTAGACCGCGCGGCCCGCCGGGTCGGCGAGGTTCATGCGGTAGCTCGTCGCGAGCACGGCCACGCGCGGCGCGACACCGGGCTCCGCGAGGTCGGCGAGGATCTGACCGGCGTCGATCGCGGGGAGCTGGTGAGCGTCACCGACAAGGATCAGCGGTGAGGTGGGGGGCAGCGCGTCGAGCAGTGCGTCCATCACCTCGAGATCGATCATCGACGCCTCGTCGACGAGCACGGCGCCTGCGGGGAGCGGGCTCTTCTCGTGGTGCGCGAACCGGTGACCGCCCCAGCCGAGCAGGCGGTGCAGCGTCTGCGCGGCGGGCGGCGCGGCGGCGAGCGCGCGATCGACATCGGAGGGATCCGCGATCGCGGCGAGCTGCTCGCCGATCACCTCGGTGAGCCGGTTCGCCGCCTTGCCGGTGTGCGCCGCGAGCGCGACGTGCTGGATGCCCATGCGCGCGAGGCCACGGACGATCGCGGCGGCGACCACGGTCTTGCCGGTTCCCGGGCCGCCGGTGACGACGGTGAATCCGCCGCCGAGCGCGAGGCCCACCGCTCGCGCCTGCTCGTCGGAGAGCGGCCGCGCACCGGGGCGCGCGACGAGGTCCGCGAGTGCGAGCTGAGCGGGGGCTTCGAGAGCGGGCCGCGCCTTCAACCGGTCCGCGAGCCGGTGCGCGACGCGCTGCTCGAGCCACCGTGAACGCTCGGTGTAGACGGCATCCATGTCGATGATCAGCGGAACGCGCGCCTCGCCGACACCGATCACCGAGTTGAACCGCGGCGCCCCGGTGAGGTTCGCGATCGTCTTCATCACGCGCGACACATCGAGATCGAGCTTCGCGACACGTGCGATGTCACCGACCAGCTCTCGCAGCGGGCCTTTCTTGTCGAGCGGCAGGCACGTCGAGCCCTGGCGCTGCGCGATCATCAGCGCGAGCACGAGCATCGCGAGCGCCTCGGGTTGCTCGCTCGCGCCGAGCCAGCCGACGTCCGCGGAGACCAGCTCCTCGGCGAGGTACAGGCCCTCGTCGCCGAGATCGCAGCTGCGCGCGCCGATGCCGAGCTTGCGGAACAGCTCGCCGGTGCCGACGCGCTCGATTCGCGCACGCAGCGTGCCCTGCGGATGCATCGGCTGACTCATCGGTGCTCTCCGACATTCGAGACGAGGCCGGGCGTGGGCAGGTTCGCGAGCCAGGTGGTCCACACGCCGAGTGCGTCGTCGGTGATCCGCACCGGCACGACGATGCCGTGGCGCACGAACTGGAACAGCAGGCCCGCGAGGCGACGCCCACCGCGCATCCGCTCCGTGGCGATCGCGTAGAGGCGCGCCTGTACCGCGTAGTGCTGCTTCACGCGCTGCTCGGCGGCGCGCGCGAGGTCGTCGCCCGTCAAGAGGTCGCTCTTGTAGTCGAGTACCCACAGCTCGTCGTCGTTCCACGCGACGAGCGCATCGATGAAGCCTTTCACGAGACCGCGGCCGGTGGGCAAGGGATAGGTGAACTCGATCTCGCGCGCGAACCGAGGCGCGTCGGCGAGCGAGGGCAGGGTGGTGCCGTCGATCAGCGCGAGCGGCGCCATCAGCGTCTGGTAGAGCACCGCGGCGGCGTGATCGAGCTTGTCGCGGTCGATGCCGCGCGTCCGCGCCGCGTCGACGAGCTGCTGCTGCACCTGCGGATCGCGCGCCCACGCCTGCGCATCGGGCGCCTCGCGCAGGCGATCGAGGTCCGCGATCTCCAGCACGTCGTGCAGGAGCAGACCGGCGCTCGCGCCCGGCGGCAGCTCGCGCGGACCGACCTCGCCCGCGGTGTCGTCGACGTCGAACTCCGCCGGATCGAACGCGAGGATGTCGCCGGGCCGCGCCGCGATCGCCGCCGCATCGACCTCGTTCGCGAGGCGCGTGTACGACAGCATCGTGAGGCCGGTGCGCGCGGGCGCAAGTGGCGGCAGCTCGCCCGCCGGCGGCGGCGGTGGCGCGACGAACCCGGCGAGTGCATCGGCGGGTGGATCGGGGAGCTTCTCCGCGCCGATCTGGATCACCTTCATGTCGAACAGCACCGGCGTGTGCTTCGTGCGGTGCTGGATCGATGCGTTCACTGCCTGCTGGATCGGCCGGTAGGCACCGCCGCGCGTGACGGTGTCGTGCGTGTACAGCGGCAGAAACAGCCGCAGCTGCGCGCGTGTCAGCGCGACGTACGCCAGCCGCTGGTTCTCGGCGTCGCTGTTCGCCTCGAGCAGCAGCTTCGTCGCCGAGTCCGGAGGACCGACGACGAGCGCGCGCCCAGCACCGTCGCGCACGGTCTGCACGCGACCCGCGGAGAAGCTCCAGGTGCCGCCGTAGAGGAAGACGTACGCGGCCTCGAGGCCCTTCGCCTTGTGTGTGGTGAGCACGCGGATCGACTCGACGTCGGTCTCGGCGCGCTGCACGTCGCGCTCGTCTGGCAGCGTCGCGTCGTCGGCGATCCAGCGGCGCAACCGCGCGACCACCTCGTGCAGATCGCTGCGTGACCGCGAGACCTCAGCGAGCAACAGCTCGACGAGGTGCCACGTGTTCGTGATCGCGCGCTCGCCACCGCCGAGCACGAGCGCGCGCTCGGCGAACCGGCTGTCCTCGACGATCCGGCGAAACAGCGTCTCGTAGGAGCGGCGCGTTGCGAGCTGCGCCCAGTCGAACAGCTGCGCGATCTGTGGGTGGTGATCCGGCGCATCGACGACGCGCACGAGGTCCGTCCACGGCACGTCGAAGAACCGCGTTCGCAGCGCGCGCAGGCGAGCCGAGCGGTCGCGCGGCGCGGCGATCGCACCGAGCACGCTCGCGAGCTCGGCGGCCTCGCGCGTCTGGAACAACCGCTCCGGCTCGACGAGAGCGCACGCCAGGCCGCGCTCGCGCAGCGCGGTCGCGATCTCTGCCGATTCGTTGTTCGAGCGCGTGAGCACCATGACCTGGCCGAGCGAGAACGGCTGCGGCGCACCGCGCAGCGTCCACACCGGCGCCGTGGCGCGGAGCTCCTCGATCGCCTGACCGATCGAGCTGCCGAGCGCGACCCGCCGCGATTCAGCCGAGCCCTTCTTATCGAGTGCGAGCACCATGATCGGTGCGCGGCCATCATCGAAGTCGATGTCGCCGCTGGCGCGGACCGGCTCGTCGTATGCGATGCCGTGCGCCGGGTCGAGCAGTGGCTGACCGAGGTTCTTGATCAGCAGGTGATTGACCGCATCGACGAGCCGCGCCGTCGAGCGCCGGTTCGTGGTCAGCGCCACGCGCGTCGCCCCGGCGCGAAGCATCTCGTCGCGCGCCTTCAGGTAGGTGTCGACGTCGGCGCCGCGGAAGCCGTAGATCGCCTGCTTCGGATCGCCGACGATCGTGAGGCCCTTCGCCGCCGCGTGCATCCAGACGGTGCGGAAGATGCCCCACTGCACCGGATCGGTGTCCTGGAACTCGTCGATCATCGCCCACGGCATCCGCGTGCGCATCCGGTGGGCGAGCTCCGGCCCGCGCCGATCATCGCGCAGCGCATCCCACACCAGCTCGAGCATGTCGTCGTAGTCGAACTGGCCGTGCTCGGCCTTGTCGCGCGTGATCCGGTCGACGATCTTCGGCAGGAACGCCGCGGCGATCGACTCGTCGAGCGAGCCGGAGACCAGCACCGTGCCGATCGCTTCGATCGCGCGCGCGGCCGCCGGTCCGGAGACGCGGCGATCGACGAGGCGCTCGTGCATCTCCGTCAGCGGCTTGCGAACGCTCTCGACCATCGCGAGCAGCTCCGAGGTCGTCGACTGCGACGAGCACATCGCCATCGCGAGCCCGACCTCGGACATCCGAGACGTCACGTACTTGTAGTCGGTCGCGCCGGTCACGCACGCGCAGACCGCATCGCGCTGTGCCTGCGTGCCGACCGCGGAGTACATGCGGCCGATCGCCTCGCGCGCAGCAGCGGGGTTCAGCTGGCGGCGCAGCGGTGCATCTGCACGCGCGCACTTGAGCAGCACGTCGCGCAGGTGCTCGACGGTGCGCCCGGTCTGGAGGAACGCGGAGAGCAGCTCCCGATCCTCGGGATCGCGCGCGAACTGCTCGCGCAAGAGCGCGCTGAACGCGGCATCGAACGCGACCTCGTCGGCGACCTGCGTCTGCTCGAACAGGCGGCGCGCGGCAAACGCGTCCTCGACGAGGATCCGGTGACAGAATCCGTGGATCGTGAAGATCGGCGCGTGATCGAATGCGGTGACCGCGGCGCGCAGGCGCTTCTTCGCGTCGGCGTCGAGGTCCCACACGGATTCGCAATCGTCAGGCGCGTCGGTCTGCGCTCGCGACAGCCGGTCGAGCACGTCGCGGATCCGCATGCGCAGCTCGGCGACCGCCTTCTCGGTGAACGTCACGAGCAGGATCTGTCCCAGCTCGGCGCCGGCGAGGATCAGATCGACCACGCGGTGCTCGAGGAAGAACGTCTTGCCGGTACCGGCAGACGCCTCGACCACGACGAACCGATCCGAGGCTGGCGGCAGCGAGCTCGGGCGCGCGACGCGAGTCATTGCTTGCCCTCCAGCCCGTGCTCGCCGCGCATCCGCTCGATGATCGGACGGAGCCGGCGGACCGCGATGTCGTGCGCCATCGGCGGTGCCTCGAGGCCATCGGCACGCTCGATCGGACCGTAACCGAGCACGGTGAACTGGCGGTCCTTGTAGAACGACGGCTTCCCGCCGTTCAGCGCGCGCACGAGCGACTCGAACGGGAGGAGATATCCGTGCGCCTCGTCGAGCAGCTCGGCGATCAGCTTCCCGAGGAACCCGCGCGCCTCGGCCTGCGTCCACGGTTCGTGCTCGACGGCGGCGCTGTTGCCCTTCGGATCGAGCAGCGTGTGCATGTGACCCGCCTGCGCGAGCCCAGCCGCGGCGAGCACGAGATGATCGAACGCGCCGCGCAGGTGATACGGCGACTTCGTCTCGAGCTCGCGGAGCAGCACGATCGCCGACGTGTATCGGTCCCCGCGCTTGATCAGCAGCTCGGTCTGCCCGGTCAGGCGCATCGTGCGATTGCCGGGCAGGTCGATGACGAGCGCCGGCAACAGCTGTGCCCCGGGAGCCGACGAGCGGCCAAAGCCGAACCGAACGACATCACCGACCGGACCGAGCTTGCCGCGCCACATCCGCAGCGTCGCGAGATCGACGGCGCGCGCGGCCTCCGCGAACACCCCGACCGGGAACTGCCCCTTCAGCTGCGCGCCCTTCACGGCCGCGTCGTAGACCGTCTCGAGCTCGGCAGTTGGAGCGTAGAGGTGCGCCGCCAGCACGTCGCGCAGGAGTGCCGCACGCCGCGGCTTGTCGAGATGGAACGGCTCGTCGCTGTGCTCGACGATGTCGTCCTCGGGGAGCTCGTCGAGCCCGAGTACCGCCTGCGCCCACGCTTGCACCGGATACTCGAGGAATGTGCGGAGGTTCGAGATCGTGAGCCCGCGCGACGGCGTGCTCGCGACCGCCTGCTGCGTCGCCTCGACGATCCCGAGCGCGGCGCGAAGCGGTGCCTGTGTCGGATCCGAGAGCAGCGAGAACAGCCCGTCCTCGTCGGGGATGTTGTGGCCGCCGGAGCGGAGGTGCGCGCGCACCGAATCACGGACCTCGCAGGCCCAGCGCTCGCGCGCGATCGCGGGAACCACGCCGGGCGCATCGCCGCCGAACCGGTGCAGTGGCTCGCGCCGCGTCAGTCGGGCGAGCGCCTCGCGACTCGACGGTGCACCGAGGTAGGGCGCGAGTGCATCCGCGAGCTCGAGCACCACCGACGACGGTCCGAGCGGCTGACCGCTCTTCGCCTCGACGGCGACGTACGACAGATACAGGTGCCGCCGCGCACCGAGCAGCACCTCGAGGAAGGCCGCGCGGTCGCGGTCGCGCGGCGTGACATCACCGGGCCGGGATTCGCGCCGCAGATCGAGCGGGCTCGCCTGATCGCCCGCGGGGAACGCGCCCTCGTCGAGACCGGCGACGAATCCGATCTCGAACGGAAGCGCGTGCATCGCGGCGATCGGCGCGATCATCACCCCGGCTGCGAGCGGCTCGCCGCGATTGGATCGCGAGTCTTCGAGCTGGCGTCGTGCATGCTCGCGCGCCTCGCGGAACCCGATCTCGCGGCCGTCGAGATCGAGGTGGGCGAGGCCGGCGAGCATCTTGCGCACGCGCTCGAGATCGCGCGTGGCATCGGTGTCGCGCGGCGTGACATCACCGGGCCGGGATTCGCGC
>JACCRC010000451.1 GCA_013813765.1 Deltaproteobacteria bacterium
CATCGCGGGAGGCGCCGGTGGCGCGGGCTCGATGCAGGGCGCCGGTTGTGGTGGCGGAGGAGGCGGCTCTGGCGGCTACATCGGGCTCGAGGCCCCCACCGTCACGATCTCCGGTGACCTGAGCGCCAACGGCGGAGGCGGCGGCGGCGGCGCGGCGATCAACGGCTTCTCGAGCAACGGCACCGACGGGAGGACCGGCACCGATCCTGCCGCCGGAGGTGCACCGTCACAGAGCTGCGGCGTCGCTGGTGCCCCGGGCGGAACGGTGGGTCTCGGAGGTGGTTCCGTCGTCGGCGTCGATGCCTGCGGCGGCGGCGGTGCCGGCGGTGGCGCGGGCTACATCCTGATCTGGTCGCAGGACTACTCTGCGATGGGCGCGACGATCTCGCCGGCGCCGCTGCGCGATCTTCCCTAGCGCTGGCAAGCCATCGGATCCGTCTTGCACGGATCCGGCGTCGGCGTCGGACCCGGTGGCTTCGGCGGTTTCGGACGACCCGCGAGCTCGATGCCCCTGGTCTTGCACTCGGCGATCAGCGCCGGCCGCTCGCCGCGCGCGGACTTCGCGAGCCACTGCTTCGCGCGCACTGCATCGCTCGCCGCGCACGCCGCGAGCGTGCACACCGCGGCCAGGTCGTCGGAGATCCCTGCGATGCACGTGGCGAGCGCGTCGCGGCTGCGGCCCTCGGCGATCGCGGCGCGAAGCTGCGCCAGCGGATCCGGGGCGATCGGTATCACCGCCGGTGCGTCGATCGGTGGGGCTGCAACGGTCGCTGCGTCGATCGCGGCATCCGGGGCCACCGTCGCGACCGGCGCTGTCACGTTACTCTCGTCGCTCGCGTCTCCGCCGCGCGTCGCGATCCACACGACCACCGCCACAGCGAGCGATGCACCCGCGACGCTCGCGATCAGCTTCGTGTCCAACCCGCGCGCCGCGCTCGCTGTCGGCTGTGACGCGCGCTGCGGATACGACGACGACGACGACGACGCCGTCACGTGCGAGCTCCAGCCCGCGCTCGCGACTGGATACACGGGTTGTTGCCCCGGCTCCGTCAGGGGCGGCGCAGGCAGCGGCATCTGATACAGCGGCATCCCCGCCAGCACGTCGCCGCTCGGCGGTGGCACCGCGCGCAGGTTCGCCGTCGGTGATGGCGGGTTCGCCTCCCGCGGCAGCGACCCGCTGGCGGAGCCGTGCTGCGCGGCGTAACGCTCGCTGAGATCGCGCACGTGCTGCAGCTGTCCCTCGACAGGATCACTCACGACTGACAGCTCCGGCGGCAACGGCTCGCTCGTCACGGTCACGCCTTCGGCCGTATCGCGCACCTCCATCTCCACCCACGGCTCCGGACGCTGGCCGAACAGCTCCTTCATGAACCGGCCGAGCGCGGAGACCGAGAGCACGATTCCGTTGCGCGCGGCGATCGCCTCGATCGTCTCGACCAGCTCGTCCGCGGTCGCGAACCGCTCCTCGCCCGTCTTCGCGAGCAACCGCAGCGAGAGCTGCTCGAGGTCCAACGGCAACCCGGCGCGGTGACGCGAAGGTGGCGCCGGCGGCTCGTTGACGATCGCCGCCATGTTCTCGAAGTCGCTCGCGCGCCGGTACAGCCGCTCTGTCGTCAGCATCTCCCACAGCACGATGCCCAGCGAGAACAGGTCGCTTCGACGATCCACCTGCGTGCCGCGGCACTGCTCGGGTGACAGGTAGCTGATCTTTCCCTTCACCGCGCCCGACCGGGTCTCCTGCGCGCGGTTCTCGGCCTTCGCGACGCCGAAGTCGACGACCTTGACGCTGCCGTCGTAGCTGATCATGAGGTTCGACGGCGACACGTCGCGGTGCACGATGCCAAGCGGCCTGCCGTCGATTCCGATCCGCTCGTGGGCGTGGTGCAGACCCGCGGCCGCGCCTGCGATCACCGTCAGGATCACGTGGAGCGGTAGCTCGCGGCGCAGCGAACGCGCGCGCTGGATGAGGCCGCGCACCGTCTCGCCGTGCACGTACTCCATCGTGAAGAAGTACGAGTCGCCGAGCTTACCGATGTCGTAGACCTGCGCGATGTTCGCGTGCTGCAGCTGCGCGGCTAGCCGCGCTTCCTCGAGGAACATCTGCACGAAGTGCGTGTCGTTCGCGCGGTCGCGGATGATCCGTTTGAGCACCACGTAGCGCTCGACGCCCGCCGCGCTCGCTCCACGCGCGAGAAAGATCTCCGCCATGCCACCCATCGCGAGCTTTGCGATGATCTGGTAGTTGTTCGCGGTCGAGCCGACCTCGGCGACAACACTCGGCACCGCCGTCGATGATACGCTGTGAGCGTGGAAATTGCTGGCTGGGTCCACGCTGCGCTGAGTCGGGCGGACGACTGGCGTGCAGAGCTCGAGAAGCTGCGCGCGGCCCTCCCGACCGAGCGCCGCCGACCGGAGCGGCTCGCACGCACGCTCGAGCTCGCGGATGCGACCGAGCACATCGAGCCGGATCGGTCGCGCGCGCTCGCGCTGTACCTCGCCGCGTGGCGTGATGGCGAGCGTGGAGCGCGCACGCACCTGCTCGAGCTCGCGCGCGAGCTGCGGGCGTACATGACGCTGGCGGAGATCGCGCACGCGGATCACGAGGACACGAAGGACCCCGAGGCGCTGGTTGCGGCCGGGCGGGCGCTGATCGACGCGGATCTCGCTGAACGCGCGGCGCAGACGTTCATCCGCGCTGCCGAGCAGCACCCGTCGCTGGCGGACTCGATCGCCACGTCGCCGCGGCTGATCGACGTGCGGGTGTCGATCGGGCTCACGAAGCTCGCAAACGTCGATCCCGAGCGCGAGATCGATGCGTGCATGGGCAAGGCGCGCGACGCCGGCGACGGCGGAGCGCCGTACTTTCTGCAGGCGGCGCGCATCGCGCGGATGACGAAGCTCACCCGCCGCGCCGCGATCCTCGGCCTCGCGGCGAAGTCCGCGCCGAACGATCGCGAGATCGTGCGGATGTTCGAGGACGTGCTGCTCGATAGCGGCAGCGCCGACGACTTCCTCGTGTATCACCGCCACAGGCTCGAGGCGACGCAGGGCGGAGCCGACTGGGTCGAGTGCGTACGCGACGCGGCGTGCGAGCTGGTCCTGCGCAACGTGCATCCCGGTCTCGGCCTGCGCATGCTCCGTACCAGCATCGAGCACGCGTACGCGAACAAGCTCCCCGGCCGCATGCGCCGCCACATCGCGGCCTGGGAGCTCCTCGTCGCGAACGCGAAGGAGACGCGCTCGACGATCGCGCTGGCGCCGCTGCTCGCCGACGGACTCCGGGCAGACCTTCCACCTCTCGACGCGCTGTACATCGCGAAGCGCGGCCTCGAGGTCGCGTGGAAGGATGCGGGCGATGCGCTCGCGGCGCAGCCCTACGTGGCGAAGCTGCTCGACCGGTCCCCGGGTCATCCGCTCGCAGCTGCGTTCCTCTCCGAGGCATTCCCCGACGCGCCGATCGACCTCGTGGACATCCCCGAGGAGAAAGAGCCGGTGATGCCCACGGTGACGTTCCGCATCCCGACGATCGCGACCGCACGCCTGCCGTCGGTCGAGCTCAAACGCGACGCGTCGCCGATTCCCGCGCCGCCCGCGCCGCCTCCCGATGCGACGATGCGCTCGCCACGCAAGGTGGTGCCCGTCGACGTCGTCGTCGAGCTGCCGACCGGTGCGTTCTTCTCCGCGATGCTCCGCGATCTCAGCACCAGCGGTGCGTTCGTGAGCTCGAAGCGCGTGCTCGAGGTCGGCATCGTCGTCACGCTCGAGATTCGCCTCCCCGGCGCGAAGGGCCTCACCCAGCGAAACTTCCGCATCGATGCCCGCATCGCGCGCAAGACCGAGCTCGGCTACGGCCTCGCGTTCGTCAACCCGCCGCCGGAGCTCGTCGCCGGCATCACGCTCCTCGTCGGCGACTAGCTAGCTTTCTTCGTCTTCGCCGCGAGTGCCTCGGCCCACGTCACGACGCGATTACGGCCGGTGTGCTTCGCGTGATAGAGGGCGAGGTCGGCGCGCTCGATCAGCGTCGCGCGGTCGCGGCCGTCCTCGGGGAACGCGGCGACGCCGACCGACTCGGTGACCGACAGCGGCCCCTTCTCGGTGTCGACGACGACCTTCGAGATCTCGATGCGGATGCGCTCGGCGACGGCCTTGGCCTGCGCGACATCGACGTTGTCGAGCAGCACCGCGAACTCCTCGCCGCCGTAGCGCGCGGGGATATCGATCTTCCGCGGAACTTCCTGCAGCACGCGCGCGACACGACGCAGCACCTCGTCGCCGACCGGGTGGCCGTAGCCGTCGTTGACCTTCTTGAAGAAGTCGACGTCGCACAGGAGCAGCGCGACCTTGTGATTGTGGCGCGCAGCGCGCTCGAGCATCTCTGCGAACTTCGTCTGGAACGTGCGGTGATTCGTCAGGCCGGTGAGGCCGTCGGTCGTCGCCATCGTCTCCATGCGCCTGTAGAGGAAGCCGTTCTCGAGTGAGATCGCGACCTGGTTCGCGATCACCGCGAGCATCTCGCGCACGTCCTTTCCGAACCGCTTCTCCGCGCGCGCGACCAGCGTCAGCGTTCCGACCGGCTCGTCGGCGCACAGCAGCGGCAGCACGAGCAGCGACTTCGCGTCGTCGAGCTTCACCTTGCGCGTGTAGATCGGCGCCGAGACCTCGCGCGGCTCGCCGCCCGACGGCAGGTAGTGCCGGTTCTTGACGACCATCGAGGCGAGACCGGCGTTGTCCTTGAACTCGAGATCCTTGAGCTGCGCCGGATCGATGATGCCTTCGCCACCCGGGCGCACGCGCACCGCGGTGATCCGGTGGCGCTGGCGATCCTTCTCGTACAGCGCGATCGCGGCGACGTCGTAGTCGCAGATCGCGGCGGCCGCATCGAACGCGGTCTCCATCACCTGCTCGGGTGTCAGCGCGCGGCCGAGCATCGCGGTCGCCTGATAGAACTGCTCGTGCTCGTACTTCGCGCGCTCGACGGCACGGAACACCTGCTCGCTCTGCACGACGCGCAGCACCTGCGCGCTCGCATCGGCGAGTAGATCGCGATCTGCCTCGGTGAATCCGGCGTCGCGGTCAGCCGCGAGGATGCCGCGCAGGTGCACGCCCTCGATGATCGGCACGGCGACGAGCGCGACGCCGGCGCGGCCACCGTTGTAATACGGGAGCTGGCCGGGCTTCGTCGCGGCGACGAGCAGCGGCGTGCGGTCGCGGAGGATCGCGCCGAGCACACCGGCATTCGGCAGCCGCGGCGTCTCGGTGATGTCGTCGGCGTCGGAGCAGACCTCCTTCAACTTGATGCGCTCGCCGTCGTCGTCGATCCACAGCAGCGCCACGGTGCGCGCACCGAGCGAGCGCTTCAGCGTGGACAGCATCCAGCTCGCGGAGTCGCCGATCATGCCGACGCCGCCGATCGCGAGCAGCCGCTCTTCCTCGTCACGCGTGCGCGGCGCGCGGCTCGACGGTCCGAGCGCCGCGGCGATCAGGCGGTAGTCCTTCGCGGACTCGCGCAGCGCGACGAGCTCCTCGTCGAGCCGCGCGGCGCGGCGGCGGCGGTAGCGCGCGGTCAGGCCGCGGAGGAGCAGCACGTGCGCGGCGGCGGCCCCCATCAGAAACACACCGTGGATTCCGGAGGCCAGCACGGTGCGCTCCGTGATGCCGGTGCGCGCGAGCAGCGCGACCTCGAGCAAGAGCGCCGCACCGAGCGTGGCGTAGGCACCGGGCCGCGCGAGCACCGTCATCGCGAACGCGACGAGCCCGTAGAGCACCGGATAGGCCGGCGACGAGAGTCCGCCGGTGATCGCGATGATCGCGTGACCGCCCGCGATCAGGGTCAGCGCGAGCTCGAGGTCCGCGAGGTCGGTTGCAGCGGCGAGCCAGAACGACACCCGCTGCGCGCGCGCCGACGGGGGCGTGAACTGCACGCGCCGCACGACCGCGGTGATGACCAGCGCGGCGATCGCGACCACGACCATCGTCATCGGCAGGCTCGGCTTCGAGGCGAGCACGGCGGCGCCATCGGCCCCGCCGACGCCGACGACGGCACACGCGATCGCGCCCGCGGCAGCGCCGACCGACACCTTGATCGCCCGCCGGATCGCGCGCGGCACCTGCCTCACGGTGCGGGTCCCTTCACGCGGAGAACGATCTCGTCGGGGTAGACCATCCCGAGGTCGGCTCGCGCGCGGACCTCGATCGCACCGACGTCATTGCGCAGGGCGTTGATGTCGCGAACGAGCGCCGCGTTCTTCGCGGCCAGCTCCCTGGTCTCGGCGTCGAGCTCGTCGAGCTGCGCATGGAGCTTCACGGTCCGCGGATCCTTCTTCAGGACCTGCGCCGGCAGATAGCCGATCGCGATCGCGACGATCACCGCGAGCCCAAAGCGCGCGCTCCACCGCCGGATCGCCGGAGGCACGTGCATGTCAGCGAGCGGCTTGGGCACCGTACGTCGACACTACGGATCGGCGCGCACCGGGCAACTTTTGACCTGGGTCACGCGCGATCCGTTTCTGGTGGAGTTCAGGCCGCTTATGTGTACGCTGCCGCCTACATGCCGGGGATCCGTCTGTATGTTGTCTGCTGCGCATTGGTCGCCACCGGCTGCGGTGACGACGGCGGCTCCACCAACCTCGTCTGCGGCGACGGCACGAACGGCGCCCTCGCGGTCGGCAGCAAGGTCGAGGTCACCTCGGGGGCCGGGAAGGACCTGAAGGGTGCGGCCATCGAGGCCGAGGCCAAGACGACCGCACCGACCGGCGAGATCTCGATCACCTGCGCCGAGGACATCGTGCCCGATGGCTTCATCGCGCTCGGCCCCGCCGTCACGTTCGGCACCGAGGGCACCTGGTCGGACCGCCCGTTCGTGTTCACGCTGCCGTTCAAGTCCAAGCGGCTCCCCGAGGGCGCGACCCGCCGCCACGTGCGGATCATCGCGAAGCGCGCCGGGCAGGCCGCTCCGTTCTTCCCGCCGGTCTCGAACAAGGTCGTCGACGACAAGGACGCCTACGCGTCGCGCGTGTCGTTCCGCGGCGGCGAGCTCACCACCTACCAAGCCGTCGCCGATGCGACCGCCGGTCAGAGCGAGCAGCAGCAGTTCGCGTGGAGGGCAGTGATCGGCATCTCGATGGGAGGCTTCGCCTCGGCGCGTATCGCGATGCGCCACCCCGACCGGTTCGACGCGATCGCGAACATCGGCGGCGATCCGGGTCCGTCGATGGTCTACGTGCTCGGCATGATCAACGACTTCCTGTTCGGCGGCTTCTGTACGAAGGCCGACGAGGCCGCCGGCAAGGGCATGGTCGGTCAGCTGTGTCCGAGGATGTCGACGAAGAAGGACCAGTTCGAGATCACCGCCGACTTCGAGCACATGATCGCGCAACCCGGTGACGGCGTCGGCCTCACCCTGAAGCGAAGCCTCTACATGAAGGCATCGCGCGACCTGTCGCGCTCGCTCTCGAACCCCGCGCTCTACAACCTCGAGAACCCGTACACACCGCCCGGCGTGCCGCTGTCGTGGATCTCGCAGACGGCGGCATCCCGCTGCTCGACCCCGCTGGTGCTGACGAACTTCCACGACCGCGAGTTCAACCCCGACGGCACGAAGCCGGTGATCACGTTCTGCGACGGCAACGACGGCCCCACGCTCGGCAACGCCGTGTTCGACCCGAGCATCCCGGCGAATGACCCCGCCGAGGTGATGCTCGCCGTCGATCTCAACAACAACGGCAAGCGCGACTCGGGCGAGCCCGTCGTCACGAACGCCTTCGAGCCGTTCGGCGACGTCGGCACCGACGGCAAGGCCGACAAGGACGAGCCCGGCTACAACGCCGCGACGAATCCCGATCCGAACAAGGACAACTGGCACTACCTCCGCAACCCGCTCGGCACCGAGCTCAACGCCGACTTCGATGCCGGCGAGCCGTACGAGGATGTGGGCCTCGATGGTGTCGCGGCGACCTGCCAGATGGCCGCCGGCGTCTCCGGTTGTTACGACTTCGGCGAGGGCAACGGGACGTGGGACCTCTCGCCGAACGTGAAGCGCTGGTACGAGAGCGACTTTCTCAAGAACTTCGAGAAGCTCACGCCCGCGCAGCGCAGGCACATGTCGGTGTGGTTCGACGCCGGCATCCGCGACTTCCTCAACAACTCGCTCGCGGTCAACACCACCGTCGGTGGGCTGATGGCGAAGTACAACCAGGCGTTCGGCGTCTACGACGGCTACGCGGTGCTGCACGGCGCGGCGACCGAGGCCGTCTATGACTTCACGCTGGTCGACTGGGATGATCTCCCGCAGCACGGCTACGCGCGCTACGGCAACCCCGACGCGACCGCGAGTCAGATCATGGGCGGCGATGGCCGCCACGTCGGCACGGCAGTCCAGGTGATCAACCGGGCGACCACCGCGTTCGCGTGGCTCGACAAGCGCTGGCCCGACGGCGATCGCGACGACACGCTCGACGGCGGCGAGATCATCAAGGACCAGACGTTCATGTCATCGAACGGCCGCGTCACGCCGTTCGGCCTGTTCCTGCCGCCCGGCTACAAGCTCCCCGAGAACGCGGGCAAGCGGTACCCGGTAGTCTACTTCTCGCACGGCTACGGCATGGAGCCGAAGGACCTCGCCGACCTCTCCGCGGTGTTCGCCAACTACATGACCGCGGAGCAGCCGCTCGAGTACCGGTTCCAGAAGTTCATCATCGTGTACGTCGACGGTCGCTGCCGTCCGCAGGTCGACGGCGTGCCGGTCGATCCCACGGGGGATGGTTGCGAGGGCGGGACGTTCTACACGAACGCGCCGCTCGGCACGAAGGCGCAGATGGAGACCGCGTTCCTCGAGCTCACCGAGTACATCGACCGGACCTACCGCACGAAGCAGCCGTCGGCGGCGGAAGTCACGCCGTAGTCAGCGAGGAATGACGACGGAGTCGAACTCGCGACCTTCGCCGTCGATCGCGTGGAGCGTCATCTTGTCGACGTCGGACTCGATGTACACGTAGTGGATCACTTCCGACGAGAACGCCGTGAAGCTCGACGTGCCGACTGCATAGGTGCCGCGGCCACCGCCACCGGTGACGATGTACTGCGTGCCGCTCTTCGCGTGCGGCTTCATGCGCTCGTAGTTGTGGTCGTGACCGGAGAGCACGAGCTGGACCCGGTGCTTGTTGATCACCGGCTCGAGGATCGTGCGCAGCCCCGTGTCGGAGCCGTGCGCGCCCGACGAGTATGGCGGGCGGTGGAGGTAGACGACCTTCCACGGCAGGTTCGACTTCGAGAGATCCTCGTCGAGCCACTTCGCCTGCGTCTTGTAGTCGGCCTCGGTGTCGAGCGCGACGAAGTGAATGCGGCCCCAGTCGTACGAGTACCACTTCTCGCCGTCGCCGTTCTCGGGGAGCTTGAACACCTCGCGGAACGGAGCCGCCGAGCTCGAGTGGTGATCGTGGTTGCCGGCCGCCGGGTAGAACGGGATGTGGCGGAACAGATCGTCGTAGACGTTGAAGACGTTCTGCTCGAGGTTCTCCATGGAGCCGTCCTCGTAGGCGAGGTCGCCGGTGTGGATCATCAGCTGGTACGGCACCTCTTCCATCTGCTCGCGCAGGGCCCACTGGTCGCTGTTGCCGCTGCCCGAGTCGCCGAACGCGAGGATGCCGATCGTGCGCGTGGAGTCTGCGGTCGGTGCGGTGCGAAAGCCGATCTTCTCGCTGACCGCCACGCCGTTCACCATCACCTGGTAGCAGTAGACGGTGTCGGGCTCGAGCGGGTCCGTCGTGGTCCACATCTGGGTGTGGCCGGCGACGCGGTCCGTCGCGTTGTCCCGCGTCGCATCCGCGCGCGCGATGACGTCGGTCGTTTCGGGCTTCGTGATGACGACGCTCTGGCCTCCCGGAGCAGAGGTCACCCAGCCGAACGTCGCGGAGCTCGTGGTCACCTGCTGGAGGTACGGCTTGCGCGCGATCATCGACGCCTCTGGGCGCATCGCACCATTCGCACCGCACGCCTGGCGGAGCGGCTTCAGTGGCGAGCTGCGCGTCACCAGATGCGACGTATCGCCGGTCTTGCTCGAGGCGAGATTGCCGAGCGAATTGATCGCGCAGCCTGAAACGAGTGCGAGGATCGACGAAGCCGAGAACAGAAACATGCGCATCAGGTGTTCCCCCGGCAGACTGGATAGCGGCACCCGCGCACGTGCGCACGCTTTATTGCGACACGACCGTCACACCTACATTTCCGACGAAGATCTCGCAGAGAGTCATCTCCGCAACTTGTGCAACGTCACTGCGAGATGAGTGTCAGAGAACCCGGACCGCGAGCCCAGACTCTGTCGAACTGATCGCTCGCGACGTCGAGGATCTGGTTCTCCGCGAGGCCTCGTCGCATGTCGACGCGACGGACCTTGGTTCCGTCCCATGCGGCGATTCCACGTTCGGTGGCCATCCAGACCTGTCCGTTGCGGGTCGCGACGACGTCGTTGAGCTCGAACCGCAGCGCCGGCGGGAACGTCCACGTCTTGCCGTCCCAGATCGCCGCACCGGCACCCGTGGCGACGATGACGCCGCCGTTCGCCGTGATCGTCACGGCGCGCGCGAGCTCCGAGAGCAGGCCGTCGTTCTCGTTCCAGAGGCGCACCTGACCGTTCGCGACCCGCGCGATGCCTTCGTTCGTGGCGAACCACGCGGTGTCGCCGCGCACGTCGGCATCGACGACACCGACCGGAATCGGCATCGTCTTGTCGGTCGTCGCTTCGGGGCGGTGATAGGTGACCTTGCCGGTGGCGGTGTCGATGATCGCGAGGCCGCCCGCACGCATCTCCATGCCGTCGCGATAGCGCAGACCCACCCAGAGCTGACCGGCTGCCGGGAAGCGCGCGAAGCTGACGTCGGGTGCGACGCCCGGCGCGGTGAGCGTGACGTTGGGGACCGGAGTCCAGGCGCCGTTCTGGATCCGCGACAGGTGCAACGCCGCCTCGGCACCCGAGCGGTGCAGCGCGTAGATCGGACCCGCGGGCTCGCGCACGACCGCGAGCACGACCTGATCGGGGCCGCCCGCGACGAACCGCTCGCCGGTCCAGTGCCACGCTTGCCGCGCTCCGGTCGCGATCCAGCAGTCGTCGACCTTCGCGCACGCGACCGACAGCGTCGTCGCGTCCTGGAACATCTGCTTGCGACGCAGCCAGTCCTTTGGACGCGCGGTGCCGTCGCCCGCGATCTGGTAGCGCGCCGTTCCGAGATCGCGCGTGCCGATCAGCAGCTGATCCGCCGACGCACCGAGGCTCGTGGCGCCCGGCGGCACGACGAGATCGATCGGATCGATCTCCCACTGCGGTGCCTTGCCGTCGCCGTTGACCGCAACCAACCGCATGCCGTCGCGCGCGAGCGGGCGCACGCGGGTGGGGTCGGGCTCGTTGATGCGGTACACGCGGCCGCCGCCCATCACCACCGCGCCGTTCCCGCGGCGTGTGGCCGCCTCCCACGTGACATCCGGCAGTGCGCGATACGTGACGAAGGTCTGCCCGGCACCGAACGCGAGGCGCTCGCGGCCGTCGGAGTCTGCGCCGATCACCATCATTCGATCGCCCGGCAGCTCGACGAGCAACCGCGGTGCGGCGATGTTGCAGCCCTGGCTCGCGCCGACGCGCACCGTCTCGCCGGTGGGCTTGCGCGCGACCAGCCCGGTCGGCGTGGCGATCCACAGCCAACCCGCGTGGTCGCGGACCATCGCCTTGATCGGATCCCTGACCGGTGTGGACGTCCAGCCGCCCTTCGCGCTGACGTAGATCAGCCCCTTGCTCGTGCCGATCCACGCGCCGCCATCGGAAGCGGCCGCGATGCTCGCGCCCTCCTTGTCGAGCGCGGCGAAGTCGATGCCGATCGAGTCCGGCGGATCGTTGATCGTGGAGTAGACCTCGGCCGCGACGTCGTAGCGTCCCACCCCGCCGTCGGTGAGCACCCAGACCGCCTTGCGGTCGGCATCCGGTCCGAGCGCGACCACGGAGCTTCCCGACAGGCCCGATTGCGAGGTCAGCGCGAACACGCCTCCGACCTCGTCGAATCGCTCGAGGTCCTGCTCGGTCGCGACGAACACGAACCGCTCCGCCGCAGCGAGCACGCGCACCGGGCTCGGCTCGGTGAACACGCGCACGCGGACCTTGCCGGTCGACACCGGCGGGATCGGGCGCGTCGGCTCCGGCGGCGGGCACGCGCCCAGACACACCACTACACCGACGATCAGGGCCCTCTTCCGCACCGAGGCGTGACGGTACCGCGCCCTGCCCTCGTCGGAAAGCCCGGCCTTCCGTGCCAGTGATAGGCTCCGCCCATGGCTTCCAAGCGTGGTCGTGGCGGTGGCTTCCGTCCTCCCGAGCTAAAAGGAACTCTGGGGACGCTGCTCCGGACCACGCTGCACCAGGCCGGCGCGGTCGCCGATGCAGCCCGCGACGCGCTCGGTCAGGGCCGCGCCCGGCTGGACGACGCCCGCCAGGCACGCCGGCGCACCGATGCGCTCGCGGAGCTCGGCGAGATCGTGCTCGAGCTCGTGCGCA
>JACCRC010000100.1 GCA_013813765.1 Deltaproteobacteria bacterium
CGAGGGAGATGCCCTTCTTCATCAGCTCGTGGAAGTGATAGCTGTCGAGGTTGTCGGACAGCACGCGCACGAGGAAGCGGTCGAACATCGCCGCGAGGTTCTCGTCGTTCGGCACCTCGTTCGAGGCCGCGTAGAGCGAGATCAGCGGGACCGGGACGACCTCGGGGCCGTTCTGGAACTTGCGCTCGTTGATGACGTGGAGCAGCGAGTTCAGGATCGCGGAGTTCGACTTGAAGATCTCGTCGAGGAACACGACCTCGGCGGTCGGCAACATGTTCTCGAGACGCCGCGTGTACCGGCCCTCGCGGAACGCGGAGATGTCGACCGGGCCGAACAGCTCGTTGGGCTCGGTGAACCGGGTCAGCAGGTACTCGAAGTACTTCGCGTCGATCAGCTTCGCGAACATGTCGATCATCGCCGATTTCGCGGTACCGGGCGGACCGACGATCACCATGTGCTCGCCGGCGATGGCGGACACGGTCATCAGGCGGATGATCTCCTGCTTGTCGAGGAACTGCGACCCCATCTGACGCGCGAGGTCCTGGAACGCGGCCGAGGCGCGCGCGACATCGACGGCAAAGCTACGCGGAGTGGTAGGCGGCGCGACCATCTAAACACGCCGACACTACCCCAGGCGTGGTCTGCAAAACCAGGCCTGCGCCTCGACCTTGTTCAGTAGATCAGCAGGAGCGCGAAGCTGACCCCGAGCAGGGCCGAACCCACCGCCGCCGCGACGAAGATCAGGTTCAGGATGCTCCGCAGGCGCACGAGCCCCTCCATCAGGTGCTCGACGTCGTTGCCTTCGGTTTGGATCACCGCCGTGAAGGCTCCGGTCGCCTTCACCAGCAGCACGGCCACGATGACGCCAACCACCGAGAGCAGGCACCACACGGTGAGGTCGAGGTATCCGATCGCGGCCGGTGGCACGGCACCGAGCCCGAGGCCGAAGTACTCGACGATCTGGTACGCCAGCAGGATGAGGCTGGCGAGCGCGACGACGCCCCCCGACCGGCGCATGCCGCTCACGAGCCCCTTGAATGTCTCGTTTTGACCCGCCGTGAATTCGTAGCTTGCGCCGCTCATACCCCCCCATACCAGGTTTTCGACTTGACTGCGCGCCCGCTGCACTTACCCTCCGTTGTCATGCATGGGAGCGAGTGGCTCGTCGATGGGCAGGGGTGCGCACCCGCGAGGTTGCGCGACCGGGCGAGCGTGGTGGGGCTCATGGACCGGATCGTCACCACCATGGGGCTTCACGTCGTCTCGACCGTGATCCACGTGTTTCCTGGTCCCGGCGGGATCACGGCGCTCTACCTGCTCTCCGAGTCGCACCTCACGATTCACACGTTCCCGGAGACCGGAATCGTCACGCTCAATACCTACTGCTGCACTCCGCGCGATCCTGCGCCGTGGGCCGAGCTGCTCGGCGAGCTGCTCGGTGCCCAGAAGGTGACCGTGTCGGAACATCCACGCGGCCGAGCGCTGTGAGTCCCCGGCGGTGACGGACTCGGTGCACGCGCCGCTCCGCGTGGGCGCGTTGTACATCAACGTGTTCGTCGTCGCGACGTGTGGCCTGGTCTACGAGCTGCTCGCCGGGACGCTCGGCAGCTACCTGCTCGGCGACTCGGTCACTCAGTTCTCGCTGGTGATCGGGCTGTATCTCTCGGCGATGGGCGTCGGTGCCTGGCTGTCGCGGCACCTCGAGACGAACCTCGCGAAGCGGTTCCTGGATATCGAGCTCGCGGTCGCGGTCGTCGGCGGGCTGTCGGCGCCGGTGCTGTTCATGGCGTTCTCCACGACCGGGAACTTCCAGTTCGTCCTGCTCGCCTTCGTCTTCGCGATCGGCGTGCTCGTCGGCCTCGAGATCCCCCTGCTGATGCGGCTGCTCGAGGGGCAGCTCGCGTTCAAGGACGTGGTGTCGCGCGTGCTGACGTTCGATTACATCGGCGCCCTCGCGGCTGCGCTGATGTTCCCGCTCGTGTTCGTTCCACAGCTCGGGCTGGTGCGCACCTCGTTGCTCATGGGTGTCCTGAACGCGGGCATCGCGCTGTGGGGCACGTGGTTGCTCGCCGACAGGCTCGGCCGGTCCAAGCTCGGCGTGCGCATCCGCGCGGTCGTCGTGATCGCCGGCATGATCGTGGCGCTCGGTTTCGCCGATCGATTGACGGCGCGCGCCGAGCACTCGATGTACCCGGACCCGATCGTCTACACCGAGACATCGCCGTATCAGAGACTCCTGGTCACGCAGAGCCGGGCCGGCTTCAGCCTGTTCCTCAACGGCAACCTCCAGTTCGCCTCGGCCGACGAGTATCGCTATCACGAGGCGCTCGTTCACCCGGCGATGGTGGCGGCCGACTCGCCGCCGAGGCGCGTCGTGATCCTCGGTGGTGGCGATGGGCTCGCGTTGCGCGAGGTCCTAGCCCACCCCAGCGTCGAGCGCGTCACGCTGGTCGATCTCGATCCCGCGATGACTCGCTTCGGCAAGAACTTCCCGCCGCTCGCAGCTCTGTCGAGGAACTCGCTCGACGATCGCCGAGTCACGGTGGTCAACACCGACGCGATGCTGTGGATCCAGGAGAACACCGAGCTCTGGGACGTGATCATCATCGACTTCCCGGATCCCAACACCTTCGGAATCGCGAAGCTCTACACCACGCTGTTCTACTCGCGCACCATGGCGCGGCTCGCGCCGGGCGGTGCGATCGGGATGCAGGCCACTTCGCCGCTGCTCTCGCGAGCCGCGTACTGGTGCGTGGTCGAGACGATGCGTGCAGCAGGGCTGACGGTCCAGGGGTATCAGGTCTCTGTGCCCTCGTTCGGGGTCTGGGGCTTCGCCCTCGCCAAGACGGCGGCGTTCCCGACCCCGACACGCGCGCCGAACGTCGCGCTGCGCTTTCTCAATGATGCGGCGATGACGTCGATGTTCCACATGCCCGCGGACATGGGGCCGGTTCCCGTCGACATCAACCGCCTCGATGATCCGGTGCTGGTCCGGTACTACGAGCGCGACTGGAAACGCTGGCAGCGCTAATTAGCGCAATCAGGTCGACGTGACGGACGACTTGGGTTCGACATCTGGCAGCTGCACGACCTCCGACGGATCGCGCCGCTCGAGCCGGAAGTGACGTCGCAGCCGCGCCGCGAGCGCCTCGATCACCGCATCGGAGAGCAGCTCGGCGGTCTGCGCGCGATGCACGGCCCACCGCTGCGCGAGCGGCTTCTGATCGGAGATGCCGGGTGGCGTGGCGAGCCGCGGCTCGACGAGCGCAAGCGCACCGGGCAGCGCGAACAGCGTCGCGAGCCCGCGTGGTCGCTGGCCCGCAGCCTCGGCGGAGAGAACCGTGGAGATCAGCGGGCTCTTCGCGCCGGGCTCTCGCAGGTTGAGCTCCGCGAGGCAGAACAGCGCGCCGAGGTACACGAGGAACGCCGCGACCGCACGAACGTCGGCCTCGTCGGGCGCGCGCTCGAGCATCTGCTCGAACGCCGCGGCGAGCCGTGCAGGACCGGCGACCTGCTCGCGTGGGGGCACGTCGGGCACCAGGCGATACGCGACCGCGCGCGCGAGCTCGGCATCGCGCAGCAGAAACACAGCGTCCTCCCAGTGCAGCGGCGGTGCGCCCGGGTGCGCGTCGAGGAGCTGGGTGAGCGGCGTGCGGCGGAGCAGTGTCGCGATCACGGGCGCGGTGTCGGGGACCGCCAGCAGCTCGTCGAAGTCGACGACCGTCGTCTCCTCGCGCACGCGGCGCATGCCCTTCCAGGCCGTGAGGCGCGTCGGCGGCTTCTGGCCGTGGAACCGCGCGCGGCCGGTCCACCACGACACCGTGACGTCGTTGCGCTTCAGCGCGAACACGTTGTGGAGGAGCGCGTGGCGCGCCATCACGCGCGTGCGGTTCGTGGTCAGCGGCTGGCTGACCATCGCGAGCGCGTTATCGATGATCTTGCGGCGCACGCGATCGCTCACCGACCATTGATCCGCGCGCGGGTGCACGAGGAACAGCGCGTTGTGCAGGCCCGCTGCCAGTGCGAGCTCGTCGCGCTCGAGCAAGAATGCGGGCGGGCGGCACACCAGCGTCGACAGCACCGCGTGGCGGCCGTCATCGACCTGTATCTGCTCCACGCTCGCATCGTGCAGCTCGCCGTCCCACCGGTCGATGTCGGGCAGCGGGATCGGAGCACCGATGTGGAGCTCGCCACCCGTGACCAGCGGCTTGACGAAGCTCGAGAGGAACTCTCTGACGTGCGTCTTCGCCACGTCTTACTTTCCGGGCGGCAGCTGCTTGCGATCCGGACCGTCGGGGAAGCCCCACAGCGCGAACCGGCCGACCGAGTCGTTGACGACCTCGGCATTGGCGGGCACCTCGGCCGCATAGTCGAGCGTCTCCGCGCGATCGACCTCGAGCTTCGCGAGCGAGCGGCGCTCGAGCGTCTGGAACGCGCCCTCCCCGACCTGGAACGGAACGCCATCCGTGGTGAACACGGTGACGAGGCCGCCGGTGTGGCCGAGCGCGCGCGACAGCACGTCGGGTGACACGCGCGGCACGACGTCCATGCCGAGCGGCACGAGCAGACCGGGCGTCATCTCGCACAGGAGCTGACCGAGCGGGATGACGTCGAGGTTCTCCGATCCGATCACGAGGATGCCGCGATCGGTGGCGGCGACGCGGTGACCACGCAGGCTGACGGGCGGCAGCGCGAACAGGATCCGCTTGAGGCGCGGCGCGTGCGCGAGAGGGATCAGCGTGGCGACCACGCGGCGCGGTGGCCCCATCGACGCGGCGAGCTTGAGCTCGACGCCGATCGGCTCGGGCGGACCGCCCGCGTGCTGACCCGGATCCTTCACGCGCTCCATCTCGAGATCGACGCGTGTCAGGTCGGCGATGTCGGAGAGCTGCAGCGGACCTGGCAGCACGTCGACGCGGTCGTTCGGCCAGAACACGTGGAAGGTGTCGGGCGGGAACACCGAGCTGCACGACGCGAGATCGATCGGGTGCTGGTAGCCGACGGCGACCGCGGCGCTGGTGCCCGCCGGGCGGAACACGTCGATGCCGGGCGTGCCCATGAACAGCGCGAGGATCCGCTCGGGCAACGCGCGCACGCGGATCAGCATGTAGCCGCGGTCGCGGGCGTGATCCTCGAAGGCGCTCTGCGATCCGGGCGTGAACAGGCCGGCGTGAGCCTCGACCTTGTTGCGCCAGAGGTAGCGAATGATGCCCTCGGAGAGCCCGCGCGCGACGGCGAGCAAGAGGTCGCCGCGATCGTCGTCCTCGAGGTGGTCGCCGCCCGGGAGCTTGCGGATCGAGAGCCGGAACAGCAGGCGCGCGAACGGCAGGTCGCCTTCCTTCATGTAGCCCTGCGCGAACTCGTCGCCGTGCACCATGAAGTCCGTGCCGCCGGGCATCGCGCCGATATCGACGGCGTCGTAGCCGAACGGCGAGCGGTCGTCGCGGAACTTGACGAAGTGCTTCGCGGTGCCGGTGTAGATCGCGCCACCGACGAGGCGGCACAGCCGCGCCGCGCGATCGACGAGGTAGCTCGACACCGCGGGGATCTGGACCACGATCTCGCGCCCACCGAGCGCGGTCTTGCACTTCGTGATCGTCAGGTTCGCGAGCAGCTCGTCGAGTGCGGCCTCCGACGAGTACAGCCGCAGCCACGACACCGCGCCCTCGAGCGTGGCGAACGTCATCACGCAGAACCTGCCGAGCAGGATGCCGCGCGGGTCCGGGGCGACTCCGGGCGTGAAGAACCGGGTCTGGCCTTGTGCGACGTGCTCGAGCGCCACGGCCGCAACGTAGCATGTATAGCTAGAGGCATGCTCCGCGCCGCCCTCGCGTTCCTCGTGCTCGCCGGCTGCGCGTCCGACGGTGCCAGGCCTGCAAGCAACACGTCGAACGCCATGAACCGACCGATCACGCCGCGCTCGAAGCTCCCCGCCGCGATCCAGCCGCTGCTCCCGAAGCACGGCGTGTACGTCGCCGGCGGTGGCCTCGTGTCCTCGGCGTGGCGCGTGGTCCTCGATCTCGACGCGAAGACGCTCTACGGCGGCAGCGCGGCGAAGTCGGACGCGCCGTCGTTCGGGCCGATGGACAAGGAGAACAGGAAGGACCTGTCGCAGCGCAACGAGGAGCTGCTGATGGGCCTCGCGAACGCGGCGTGGCACGAGCCGCCGTCGACGGAGCCGCTGGATCCGACCGCGGACTACGACGAGATCTTCGTCGTGCTCGAGGGCGACGACACGTTCTACCTGCAGGGCTTCGGTCCGATCCGTCAGCCCGCTGCTGCGAAGGCGATCGTGGAGCTACGAGCCGCCGCCGGACTCTGACGCGTTGCTCGCGAGCTGGATGTCGACGCGCCGATCCTGTGCCCAGCTCGCCTCGTCGGAACCGCTCGCATCGAGCGCACCGCGGGTGGTGACACCGAGCTGGGTCTTCTGCACGCCGAGGCGCGCGAGGTACGCGGACACGCTCTCCGAGCGACGCGAGCCGAGGCCGAGATTGTACTCCTCGGTGCCGCGCGGATCGGCGCGGCCGATCAGCGACACGGCCTTACCCTTGAGCGCACCGGTCGTGAGGCACGTGGCGACCTGATCGAGGACGGCGCGATCCTCGGAGGTCAGCTCGTCCTTGTCGTAGTCGAACGTGGGGTTCGCCGAGGCGACGGCCTTGATGCCGCACGCCGCGAGGATGTCGCCCGAGATCGCGAGGGTCGGGCTGACCTGCTGGTCCTGCGTCACGTTCGGAGCGGGCTTCGTCTCCTTTGTGGCCGCCGGATCGGGCTTGTCGGACGTAACTGTGGTGGTCGATTTCTTGTCCTTGCTACAGCCGATCGCGGCAACGAGCAGAAGGGCAACAGTCATGGTCTTCATGGCGCGAATCCTGCCACACTCACCGCGGAGTGCCGGTGATGAAACGCTCGATTAGCTCCTTCCTTACGCTCGCCTTTCTCTGCAGTTGCGGCGGCAAGAAGGGCGATTCCGCAAACGCCAAGGATGATGCAGCGTCAGGCCCGCAGATGGCTCCGATCCCGATGCCGCCGAGTGGCGTCGACAAGATCGCTCGCATGAACTTCGTCTACGACGATGGCTGGCCCGCCTACGAAAAGGCCGTCGCCGCGAAGGTGAAGAAAGATTGGTCCGCCGCGCGGACACTCGCGGAGAGCTCGGTTGGCAAGGATCCCTATCACCTCGATGCTCATCGCTTGCTCGCGACGATTCTCACGCAGGCAGGCGAGCACGCGGCGGTGGTCGATCACCTCGTGACCGCGCTCGCGAACGACTACTGGGCGTATGGCCCGTCGCTCGCGACGGATGCCGACCTCAAGGACTTCATCACCACGCAGCACGGCCAGTCGGTGGTCGCGCTCGCGCAGAAGATCCGCGACGACTACACGAAGCGCATCGCCAACGGTGTGTGGCTCGTCGCGCGGCGCAGCACGTGGAAGTGGCCGAAGGAAGGCTTGCAGCCCGCGACGACGCGTGGCGAGCTCTACGCCTACGACCGCGAGACGCGCCGCTACCTGCGGCTCACGCACACCGGTCACCGCGTCGCCGGTTTCGTGCGCTCCGCGACGGGCAGCGAGGTCGCGATCCTCGGCTTCGACAAGATCGATCGTCCGAAGGCGCCGTCGGCGACATCGGGGACGATCGCCTCCGCTTGGGTGATCGTGCTCGACACCGCGACGTGGAAGGCGCTCGGACCGAAGGCATCGCTCGGTACCGGGCGAGAGCTCCAGCTCGGCTATGGCGCGGGCGATCAACTGATCGTCGGCGTCGACAGCGCCGTGTCTTCAATCGACAAGACCACGGGAAAGCTGTCGGCAGGCGCGACGCTGCCGTTTCCCCGGATCTCGCTCTCGCTCGACGAGGGCAAGGTGGTGCGCGCGCCCGATGGTATCGAGGCCGCCTGGAGCGGCGAGCCGCCGGTGACCACCTCGATCAAGGTCACGGGCGGGGCGGCGATCGCGATCCCGGAGTCCGGATCGACGGCGCAGAGCACGATCGCGGTGGCTCCCGGAGCCGGTCACGTCGCGTTCTCGACGTGGGTCGATCCATGCGCGAAAGAGGTAGCGCCGTCGCTGTATGTCGCCGACACGAAGAAGGGCGCCCTCAAGCACCTGCTCACCGCGGCGTCGCGGTTCGCGACGCGCTGGCTCGACCCGGTGACGCTCGCCTACGAGGATGGCGAGGGCGCGATCCGGCTGTGGGACGCCGGCACCGCGCGCGAGGCGCTGAAGCTCGAGAACAAGGTCGGGATCGCGCTCGACGTGCTCTCGATCAGCGCGGCGCCGGTCTGCAAGGCGGCACCGCCGACCGTGGACGCGGGCTCGGGCGCCGGAGCCGGATCCGCCGACGAGCCGCTGCCTCCCGAGGAAGGCTCGACAGGCCCCGTCACCGCGCCGCAGTGAGCTATGCTGCCGCGGTGAGGATCTTCCTCGTCCGTCATGGTGACGCGGTCCCCGAAGAGGACGCGGGCAGCGATCGCGACCGGTGGCTGTCTGCAAAGGGCCGCGAGCACGCACGCATCCTCGGCCGCCTGCTACGCGAGCAGCGCATCGAGCCGCAGGCGATCCTGTGCTCGCCCCTGCCGCGCGCGGTCCAGACCGCGGAGCTGATCGCGAACGCGCTCGACTACATCGGCGTGATCACGTCGCTGCGCTGCCTCGAGCCCTCCGCGCACCCGCGCGTCGCGGCGAACGAGATCCGGGCCGCCCCGAATCCCGTGATCGTCGTCAGCCACGAGCCCGCCGTGTCGAACCTCGGGGCGTTTCTGCTCGGGATCCCCGCGTTTCCGGGGTTCCGCACCGCGCAGTGCTGCGCGCTCGAGAACGGCAAGCCGACGTTCTCGGTGCGCGCCGACCTCGGCCAGGTCCTGCCGCTGCTGGTCGACTAGCATCGGCTCACACGCCTGATTGGTGCGCATCTCGTTGGAACGCTTCGTATTTCACATTGTGTCAACTGCGTCGCGGTCGTGTAACGTCGTCTACCGTGACGACCGTGGGGTGCCCGTACGTGATCATTCGCGCCGTCGCGATGGCGACCCTCGTCGCGTGCGGTGGCAGCAACAGCACACCGAACGACTCGGGTCCCGATGCGCTCCAGGTCACCGAGGGCGCGTGCCAGATCACCGCGACAGCGCCGGACTCGCTGACCACGATCACGTGCAAGGCGGACTTCGATTCGCTCGCCGCGCTGCCGTTCGATAGCGCCTTGCCGGGCGCGACCTCGATCAAGGTGGTTCTCGATCGGCTCGACGGCGACGCGTTCTACTTCCAGAACACGAAGAAGTTCGACATCCACTACGAGTTCGTCTCGAAGAACCTCTCGGGCAACGGCAAGCCGATCGTCGCCGACCTCGCGACGTTCAACACCACCGAGTACTTCACGCCGGATCGCCGGTTCGTGCTCGGTGCCGTCACCTACTACTCCGGCCCGAAGCGCTGGGCGCTCGAGCTCTCGCCGTACGACACGGCAAGCGTGGAGCTGATCAGCGCGCTGTTCGAGAAGGCCAAGCACGCGTCGTACTTCGGACCGGAGCTCGCGTTCCACCCGACCTCATCCGCGATCGCCACCGTCGCCGGGATGCTTCCGGCCCACGTGCCGGTGGTCACCACCGACGAGCTGTACGCGGGCATCGACTACCAGCCGCTGTCCCTCGGCGAGGCGGTGGGCAGGCTGCACTTCACGACCGCCGCGAGCCTCGCCGCCGGCGAGTACCTCTCGTACCAGAACATCGTCGTGCTCGATTCCGCGCCGAACGACATCTCCGTGGTGCAGGGCATCATCACGCAGGATTTCCAGACGCCGCTCTCGCACGTCAACGTGCTCTCGCACGCTCGCGGCACCACGAACATGGGCCTGCGAAAGGCGCTCACGAACTCGCTGCTGCTGCAGTACAAGAACCAGCTCGTCAAGATCGTCGTCGGTGCCGCGGGGTGGACGATCACGCCCGTCACCCAGGCCGAAGCCGAGGCGTTCTGGGCCGCGAACGCGCCCCCGCCGGTGACGCTACCGACCGCGGATCTCAGCGTCACGACGTTCACCGATCTCGGAGCCGTGACGCCGGAGCCCGCGACGCCGACCGGGTTGCTCGCGAATCTGCGCGCCGCGATCCGGGCGTACGGCGGCAAGGCCGCGCACTACTCGGTGCTGCTGCGCACGCCGGGCGTGCCGATCAAGGACGGCTTCGCGATCCCGATCTACTTCTACGACCAGTTCATGACGCAGCACGGGTTCTACGCGCGTGTCGACGCGATGCTCGCGAACCCGACGTTCACCACGGATCCGGCGACACGCGATGCGGCGCTCGCACAGTTCCGCGCGGACATGATCGCGGCGCCGCTCGATGCAGGCTTCCAGGCCGCGCTCGGGGCGAAGGCCACGCAGTTCTCGACGGTCGGCAAGCTCCGCTTCCGGTCGAGCAGTAACAGCGAGGACCTCGACGGATTTCCGTGCGCGGGTTGCTACGAGTCACACTCCGGCAAGGTCGACGATATCAACGATCTCATGACGGCGATCAAGGAGGTCTACGCCGACGCGTGGTCGTTCCGCACCTTCGAGATCCGCACGTTCTACGGCGTCGATCACAAGACGGTCGGGATGGGCCTGCTGGTACATCCGAACTTCCCCGACGAGGAGGCGAACGGCGTGGCCGTCACCGCGAACCCGTTCGTCGCGAGCGCGCTCGACCCGGCGTTCTACATCAACGTGCAGAAGGGCGGCGACATCGAGGTCGTCGCGCCGCCTCCGGGGATCACGAGCGATCAGTTCGTCTACTACTTCGACCAGCCGAACCAGCCGACCGCGTACATCACGCACTCGAACCTCGTGCCCGCGGGGCAGACGGTCTTGAACCCCGCGCAGATCTACGCGCTCGGCATGGCACTCTCCGCGATCCGCACCCGGTTCTCACCGGCCTATGGGCCGGCCGCCGGAAACAACGGCTGGTACGCGCTCGAGGTCGACTTCAAGTTCGACGACGAGGGCAGCCCAGGGCAACCGCCGACTTGCTACATCAAGCAAGCGCGGCCTTACAAGGATCCGAGGACGACGCCATGACGCGCTGGATGTTGTTGGCCGCGATGCTCGCCGCGTGTGGCGATGACTCGAGCAGCACCGACGCAATGCCCGTGGGATCGGGCGTGCTGTTCATCAACGAGGTGATGCCGTCGAACTTGATGTCGACCTGCAAGGACATCGTCGGCGAGGCCGACGACTGGATCGAGATCTACAACAGCGGCAACAGCGCGTTCGATCTCGGCGGCTTCAAGGTCAGCGACAACCCGCTGTTCCCGGCGAAGGGCACGCTCGCCGCCGGCGTCATGGTGCCGGCGAACGGCTACCTCCTGCTGTGGGCAGACGATCAGGTACAGGGCCTCGACCACCTGCCGTTCAAGCTCGATGCGGACGGCGAGGAGATCGGGCTGTACGCACCGGATGGCGGAAAGATCGATAGCTACGCATGGCCGATCGCGAACCCGGATCAGTCCTTCGCGCGCTTCCCCGACGGCACCGGGCCGTTCGTGACGTGCGCCGCGCACACGTGCGGCGCCGCGAACGGCAATGCCTGCGTCACGCCGCGTGAGGGCCCGCGATGAAGAAGCTCGCAGCGATCGCGCTCGTCGCAGCGTGCGGCGGCGGTTCTGACTCGCCCGATGGCGGGGGTGGTCCCGATGCGGCGGTCGGCGATGTCACGCCGCTCGTCGGTACATTCACCGTCTCGCTCGTGCCCTCGGTCGCCGGTGCGCCGCCGTACTCGTCGCTGCTCGGCAAGGTCTACGACGGTCCACAGCCCGAGGCGATCCAGTGGGTGACCGCGGCGACCGCGAACGGCTGCACCCTGCTCACGCCGAAGGTCCCGTTCTGCTCCACGCCGTGCGGGGGCAGCGCGGTGTGCGTCGCCGAGAACACGTGCAAGCCCTACGCGGCGTCGCAGACGCTCGGCACGGTCACCGCGAATGGCCTCGCCACGCAGAGCGGCGCCGCGACGTTCACGATGGATCCCGTCGCGAACGCGTATCAGCCGCCTGCCGCGGTGAGGCTCGCGTATCCCGTGTATCGCGAAGGCGAGAAGTTCGAGCTCGTGACGTCGGGCAGTGCGTTCGCGCCGTCGTTCACGATCGGAAGCCGCGGCGTCGCGGCGCTCGACCTCACGACCTCGCCGATCAGCCTCGCGCAGAACACGCCACTGCCGCTCGCGTGGACCGCGCCCGCCGTGCCGGGCTCGAAGATCCACATCAAGCTCGACATCAGCCACCACGGCGGCTCGAAGGGCAAGCTCGACTGCGACCTCCCCGACACGGGCTCGACCACGATCGATGCGGGCCTCATCACCCAGCTGCTGAACCTTGGAGCCGCGGGCTATCCGACGATCATCATGACCCGGTCGCGCGCAGGCTCGGCCGCTGTCACGGCCGGCCGGATCGATCTGGTGGCCGCCTCGACTGTAGAGAAACCCGTCAACGTTCCCGGGATCATTTCGTGCACGGACACGAGCGAGTGCCCAATGGGACAGACCTGCCAACCCGATCTGACCTGCAGGTAGGCGAGCTCCATGGTGGTGAAAACGCTTTCGTGTTTCCTGGTTGGAGCTCTCGTCGCTTGCGGCGGAGGGAGCGGCTCGGGTGGCGATGACGAGCCGCCTGCTGACGCATCTATCGACGCCACGCCGGATGCCGCGACGCCGCCCAAGTTCAGCTTCTTCGTCACGAGCCTCAAGCAGATGCGGCTGCTCTCGGGCAACCAGCTCGGCTTCGGCGGTGACCTCCGGTTCGGCGAGACCGGCCCAGGCGCGGGCATCCGCGGCGCCGACAAGATCTGCAGGACGATCGCTGAGATCAGCATGCCAGGCGCAGGCGCGAAGACATGGCGGGCGTTCCTGTCGGCGAAGGCCGACGAGAACGGCGCGCAGGTCAACGCGATCGATCGGATCGGCAACGGCCCCTGGTACGA
>JACCRC010000491.1 GCA_013813765.1 Deltaproteobacteria bacterium
GATCGGCGCCGGCACCACGTGGCACGAGGTCGAGCGCCATCCGGCGATCCGCGACAAGCTGCTGCCGCTCGCGCTCGCCGCGCGGGAGATCGGCGCGCTCCAGATCCAGTCGCGCGGCACGCTCGGCGGCAATGTCGGCACCTCGTCGCCCGTGGGTGACAGCTTGCCGGTGCTACTGGCACTCGATGCGACGATCGAGGTCGTCTCGGTGCGCGGGTCACGCTCGATCCCGTACAGCACGTACTGCACCGGCTACCGCAAGACGCTGCTCGCGGCCGACGAGCTGATCGTCGCCGCGCACATCCCGTTGCCGGCGGCAGGTACGCGCACGACGTGGCGCAAGGTGGGCACGCGGCGCGCGCAATCGATCTCCAAGGTGATGGGCGCTGCGGCGATCACGCTCGACGGCGACCTCGTGGTTTCCGCGCGGCTCGCGCTCGGCGCGGTCGCCGATCGTCCGATCCGGATCGGTGCCGTCGAGGCCGCCGTGCGGGGGCTGCCGCTCGCGCAGGCAGCCGAGGCCGCGCGCGTGGCGCTGCGCACTGCGATCAACCCGATCGACGACATCCGCTCGACCGCCGAGTATCGCAGCGGCGTCGCGGAGAACCTGGTCGCTCGGTTCTTCACGGCGTGACCGCGCGTGTCATGATCTGGCTCGGTGTCGGCGCCTGACGAACCAGACGACAAGAAACCGGACCCGGGAGATTCGGGGTCGGTCGATGTCGCGCTGAGCTCGACCACGATCCCGCAGTCGGAATCCGAGGCGGTGCCGACGCCGGTCGGCGAGCTCGAGTCGCAGCCGGTGTCGACCGGAAAGGTCCGCACCGCGGTCGCGGGCGAGCAGACGAATCGCACGACGCGTCTACGCACCGCCACGCGCGATGCGATCGACGCCGGCGTCGAGAAGCTCGGCACCGGCATCGGTTCGATCGGTGCCGGCGTGGAGAAGCTCGGCGAGAAGTCGCGCAAGGTGCCGATCGTCGGCTCGAGCATGACCCGGCTCGGCGAGGGCATCACGCAGATGGGCGAGTCGCTGCACGGGTTGCCCCGGGCGGCGAAGACCCGGAGAGGCCGCCTGCTCGTGCGCAGCCTGTTCGTCGGGTTCGTACTCGTCGCGTCATGGATCACGGTGATCGTCGCGCTGCAGCTGCACGGTAACGTGACGCCGGACTTCCGGCCCACCGCGGAGAGCATCCTCGTCGAGCTCAGCAAGGATCAGTCGGCGATCGAGGCGGCCTATGACAAGGCGTCGCCGCGGTTCCACGAGATGGTGAACAAGGAGAAGTTCGTCGACGAGATGAAGGACCTCCGCATCACCGTCGGGACGTTTCGCGAGATCACCGCCGTCAACGACTCGCTCGTGACGTCGGGACCGACCGGGCGGATCGGCCGGGTGTCGCTCACCGTCGCGTACGAGAGGGCGACGTGCAAGGCATCGGTCAGCCTCCACGAGCACGAGGGAGCGTGGAAGCTGCTCGGCATCGGTGTCGAGCTTCCCAAGGAGCTGACGATCACGCAGGCGCAGCGCGAGGAGCGCGTGCAGGCGTGCAAGGACCCGATGGCGAAGAGCTGCGACCTGTACGTCGCGGCGAATGGCATCCTCCACCAGCTGCGCGACGGCGAGGCAGCGAAGGTCTGGGACGCCGCCTCGCAGGTGTTCCAGAAGCAGGAGGAGCGCACGCGGTTCATCGCGCTGCAGGAGGAGCACCGCACGCTGCTCGGACCGTACTCGCGCATCCTGCGCGTCACCGAAGCCAAGGTCATCGGCGGGTCCATCGCCGCGTTCGACGTGATCACCGAGTACGAGCGCTCGTCGGGCGTCGCGGTGACATTCGGCTTCTATCGCGAATCGCGCTCGGAGCCGTGGAAGCTTCGCAGCCTCAAGGTCGTGCTGCCGATGCCGCGCGCTGGAGATACGGGCCCGGTCGCGGGGACGCACAGCCGATCCGCCGCGGGCTCGGGCTCGGGGTCGGGCTCGGCGGAGTCCGCTGGATCCGGATCGGCCGTTGGATCCGGCGGTCGCGGCTCGTCGAGCACACGACCTACGCCGAGGCCGCCGCGCGCGGCGTCAGGATCCGCTGACGGATCGGGAACGGGACCCGGCTCGGGCTCGGGCTCGGGCTCGAGCGCGCTCGACGTCGTGATTCCCGATCCGGCCGGCTCTGGATCGGCCGCGACGCCGTGAGCACGTGGCTCCGGATCCGCGGCCCGCGCTGATCCTCCCGCCGCGAGCTGGAGTATCGTAGCCGCTCACGTAAGGGGTGCACGATGAGCTTTCTGCGCAAGATGTTCAGCGGCAAGGTCAGCGCCGAGGATCCGCGTCGGTTCGTGGTCGAAGCGATGCTCGGAGCGATGGAGGCCGATGGCGATGTGACCGAGGAGGAGATGGCAACCCTCGAGTCGAACCTCGGCGGCCACGCGATGTTCGAGGGGCTCTCCGGTGAAGAGCTCGGTCGCCTCGTCGATCAGGCCGCGGATGCGATCCGCACCGGCGGTGGTGGCCGCAATCGCCTCCCCGCGATCGCGGCCGGCTTGCCGTCGCGCAACCAGCGCCTCGCGGCCTACGCGATGGCCTGCGAGATCTGTGTCGCCGACAGGCAGCTCGCGGAGTCCGAGATCGAGTTCCTCGATGGTCTGCAGAAGGAGCTCGCGCTCGAGGAAGGTGAGGCCAAGGAGCTGTTCGAGGGCGCGCGCGCGCACTCCGGCCTGATGACGCTCGAGGAGCGGTCGTCGCACGTGCGCGAGCTGCTGCCCGCGTTCGTGCAGTGCATGGCGATGATGGCCGCCGCCGACGAGGAGGTCCATCACGAGGAGCGCATCGGCATGCGCGCGGTGCTCGCCAACATCCCCGACATGGCGGTGCTCACCGCGGCCGAGCTCGACGAGGCGATCGATGTCGCGCTCGAGCGGATCGCCGGCAAGGACCTGAGCTCCGAGCTCGCGGGCGTCGCGAACGAGATCACGAAGCCGTCCGATCGCTACTGGACCGCGGTCTACGTGATGATCGTCGCGCTCGCCGACGGCAAGAGCGACTGGCGCGAGGTGGAGTTCCTGGAGAGCCTGAAGATCACGTTCGATCTCACCGAGAACCAGATGGACGTCGCGATGAAGACCGCGGCGCAGTTCCCCGCCGTCGACCTCGGCGGCCACGCGCCGTCGTAACGCTCCTCCCGCCGCCGCCCAGCGCGTACGATGGGGTCATTAAGCCCCGCGATGGCGCGCTGGAAGAGACGCTCACCCCGGCGCAGGCCGAGGGAGATCCGGCGCTCTCCGACACCGCGTACGAAGTACCGACCGGCCGGGCGACCGAGCCACGCACGGTGGGCAGCTCGAGTGCGTCGGTCGCCGGCTACGCGATCGGGGCCGCGGCGCAAAGCCCATCGGGCCCTGGAGATTCACGCCTGGCACCTCGGTCACCTCCTCCCGGCTGACGCCCCGCGCCCCGGCACGCTTCCGGACCCCCGCTGCGTCATCTAGAGAATCCCGCAATCCTTCCCCCTCGCCGGGTGTCTAACCCGCATGGTCTACCGCAATGACGTCGACGCCCTCGAGGCGCGGCTATCGAACATCCAGTCCGAGCTCGATGCGAAGACCCGTGCCCGCGATGAAGCCCGGCAGCTCGTCGCCGAGGCCCGCGCCCGTGCCGAATCCGACCGCATCGCGCATGACTCGGCCACCGGTGGTCCGCAGCGCCGACGTAGCAAGCGGATCCAGATCGCGATCGGCGCCGCGCTCATGATCGCGACGGCGGTGATCGGCATCGCGCTGAAGGTGCGCTCGCAGGGCAGCGTGACCGCGAGGCTAGATCAGACGATCGAGAAGTTCGCCGAGTTCACCGACGAGGTATGCGGCTGCAAGGACAAGGCGTGCGTGCAGCACGTCAGCGACAAGATGACGAAGTGGGCCTCGGAGATGGCGAAGGACGCCGAGCAGTTCCAGGAGATGACGCCCGAGCAGACGAAGCGCGTCACGCAGCTCGGCGAGCGGATCTCGACGTGCATGACGATGTCGAGCGACCAGCTCTCCCGGTACTCGTCGCAGGCCGGTAGCCCGTAGCGCTCAGCTCGCGATGCGCGCTTCGGGGATGCGCGCGCGCTCCCTGTTGCGGCGAGACCGGCGCAGACCGAACAACGCGGTGAGCGGCCACGCGAGGTAGCTGGCGCTCGCCCACCACGGACGCTCGAAGCGGAACTGCACGAGGTGGCGGCCCTGCGGCACGTCGACCGCGATGAAGTCGGGCGTCACGCGTCGAACCTTCGCCTCGACGCCGTCGACGTAGGCGTGCCAGCGCGGGTGCCATGACTCGCGCGCCATGAACGTGGTGGTCGCGGTCGCATCGACCTCGGCGACGATGTCTGCGTCCTCACCGGGCGAGTCCTGCCGCCACGAGCGCAGGACGGTGCCCATCGGTGCGGTCCCGGGAAGCCCGAAGCCGGGATAGACGAGGTGCCGGTTCTTCATCGGCATGTCGGTCTTCAGCCACGCGATGGCGGCCTTGCGCGGCTCGGACTTCGCCTTCATCGGACCTTCGGGGAGCGTGCCGGTGATGTGGATCGGCGACACGAGGCCGGGGGAGGGCAGGCGGCGCACGATGTAGCCGGCGGTCTCGATCACGACGTCGCCGATCGGCATCGTCGCCGCGCGGTCCTTGCCGAACTGGAGGTAGGGCGCGTCGTAGAGCCACGCGTTCTTCGTGAAGTCGCGCACCGACCACAGGTAGTCGTAGTTCGGCGAGGCCTGCAGACCACCACCGCCCATCTGCAGCAGCGACGGCACGCGATTCCACACGTAGCTCGTGAGGTTCCACCAGTGGTTCTCGGCGCCGGGCCCGGCCTGCTTGCGGCCCTGCGGTGCGGCCGCGAGCGCCTTCGCCATCTCGACCATCTGCGGCCGCGGATTGTTCGCCTGCGCCGCGAGCACGTGCACGCGCGCCTGCTGCACGCGCGCACCGGGCACGGCCACGAGCACGATCAGCGCGGCGGCGACGGCAGCGACGCCGGTACGCAGGCCGTACTGCAGCGGCTGCTTCTCGACCCACGAGCCGGTGAGACGGAGCGCCGCACGCAGCGAGCGGATGATCAGCCCGTCCTCCGGAGAGTTCCACAGGTACAGCGCGATCGAGTAGCAAGCCGTGCCGATCGCGAGCGCGAACATGATCTGCATCGCGCCGAGAAAGCGCACGGCGGGGATCAGATCGTCGGCGGTCTTCGGCATGTGCGGGCCGAGAGCGAGGAGCAGCGCGAACGCGATGCCGGGCACCCAGAGCCAGCGCAGCTGCTTGCCGCGGCCGAGGATCAGCGCGATGGGGAGCGCCCAGGTGAGGACGGTGACGCGGCCGTGGTCGAGGATCAGTCCCTTCCAGTGCCACGCGGCGAGCAGCTTGAACCCGGGACCGACCTCGTCGTCGACGCGGTGCGGGAAGCCGCCGAAGCCCTCGGCGTCGACGAGCATCGTGATCCAGCCGGGCATCGTCGCGATCGCGAGCGCGCCGCCGAGGATCACGACCCGCAGCGGCTCGGCGCGCAGCGACTCGGGGATCGAGCGCTGCTTCACGATGTCGACGACAAAGCCCGCGGCCACGCCGAGCGCCAGCGAGAGTGCGAGCGACACACCGCCGAACGGATGGCAGAGGCCGACGAACGTGCCCCACGCGATCGCCGGCGCGAGCTTCTCGCCCTCGCGCAGCCAGTGGATGCAGTAGCCAAGCGCGAGCGGGAACGCGGCGAGCGACCAGGTCTGCGTGTAGAGGCCGACCGAGAACGTGCCGTCAGCCGAGAAGCCCCAGCGCGACTGGCCGATCGTGAACGCGAGCACGAACGCTGCGGTGAGGGCCTGCCACGGCACCGCGCCCATGAGGCGCATGCCGCGATATGCGGCGGCGGGCGCGAGCACGAGCGGCAAGACGACGCTGAGCTGGAAGAAGAACGTGTGATGCCCGAACAGCGCCGCGGGCAGCGCGGACGCCAGCTGCGGGATGACCTGGTAGTAGTACGCCGACGCGTAGCCGCCGTTCGCCGACGGATTCCAGAAGTCCCAGTCGCCGACGGCGATGCAGTCCGCGATGCGGCGACTCTCCGCCATGTGGAACGTCAGATCATCGCCGGCGACCTCGCCGCGGAAGACGCCGCCGTAGATGAAGCACATCGCGAGCGTCAGGATGCTCAGCGCCGGCAATGCGCCGTGTTGATCGAGCCAGGCGACGCTGCGGTCCCAGACATCCGGGCCGTCGTCCGCGGGCTTCTTTTGTTTCGCGCCGAACCGCCGCCGCGCGATCGCCGCGAGACCGGGCTTCTCCGGCGCCGCGGTCTTCTCCGTCGGGTCGGTCTTCGCCGTCGCTTCGTTCGTGTCGGGCTTGGTGTCGTCGCTCACTCGTCGTCTCCGAGCAGCTCGGCGATCCGCGCGTCATCGAACATCGGCGTCGCACCGCGTGCCTCGGCGACAGCGGCAGCGTAGCGGCTCGCGGCGTGGCCGGATGCGGAGAGGTCCCAGCCCATCGTCATGCCGAGCACGAGGATCGCGAGGTACGCATCGCCACACCCGACGTTGTCACCTCCAGGCCGCGCGTGCACGCCCGGGATGTGGATCGGCGCGGCATCGCCGTAGAGCGTCGAGCCGCCGGCACCGTGCGTGACCGCGAGGACCTTCGTGCTCGCGCGCAGCGCGGCGATCGGATCGGCCCAGCCGTACCAGCCGGCGAGGATGCCGAGCTCGCGATCGTTGACCTTGATCACATCCGCAGCGTCGAGCGCCTCTCGCACCTCGGGCGTGGCGGGCAGGCCGGGGACGCGGCGGAGGTTGATGTCGCAGACCTTGAGGCAGGTGTCGGTCGCGGCGGCGATCGCCTGCCGCCAGCCCGCGAGACCTTCGCCCGTGCGCTGCGAGAGCGTGCCGAAGATCAGCACGCCGGCCTCGGCGATCGCGGTGGCAGTCGACGGCGTGCACGCGATCCGCTCCCACGCGCGGTCGGCGTGCAGCGTGTAGCGAGGCTCGCCCGCTTCGATGCTGACGCCGACCTCGCCGGTCGGGCGCTCGGCATCGACCTGGATCAGCGAGGTGTCGACGTACGCGCCCAGCCGCTCGAGCGCACGCTTGCCGAGCTCGTCGTTACCGACCCGGCTGACCAGGCGTGCCCATCCGCCGGCCTGCCCGAGGTGGTAGGCGACATTCGCCGGAGCTCCGCCGAGCTGATCACCTTCGGGAAAGCGGTCCCAGAGGACCTCCCCCCAGATGACCACGGCTTCGTCGCTGCTTGACATCGATCAAGTTAGTGTACAAATTACACTCTAAACGTGCCCGAACAACGCTCGACCGATGGACTCGAACTCTACGGCGGTTCGCTCGCCCTGCTGACCGACTTGTACCAGTTGACGATGGCCTGCGGCTACTGGAAGGGCGGCCATGCCGAGACCGAGGCGGTGTTTCACCTGACCTATCGCCGGGCCCCGTTCGGCGGCGCCTATGCGATCGCCGCGGGTCTCGCGCCGGCACTCGCGTACATGAAACGCCTGCGGTTCACCGAGGAGGACCTCGCGTACCTCGCGACACTCCTCGACTCGACGCAGCGACCGCTGTTTCCCAAAGGCTTCCTCGACTACCTCGGCGCGATGAAGTTCACGTGCACCGTCGACGCGGTGCCGGAGGGCACGCTGGTGTTCCCGCACGAGCCGATCGTGCGCGTGCGCGGACCGATCCTACAGGCGCAGCTGGTCGAGACCGCGCTACTCGACATCATCAACTTCCAGACGCTGATCGCGACGAAGGCCTCGCGGGTCGTGACGGCCGCACGCGGCGCGCCAGTGCTCGAGTTCGGCCTGCGCCGCGCGCAAGGCATCGACGGCGGTCTCGCCGCGTCGCGCGCGTCGTACATCGGCGGCGTGTCGCGAACCTCGAACGTCCTCGCGGGAAAGCTGTTTGGCATCCCGGTCGGCGGCACGCACGCGCACAGCTGGGTGATGTTCCATGGGGACGAGCTCGCATCGTTCCGCGCGTATGCGGATGCGCTGCCGGGCAACTGCACGTTCCTCGTCGACACCTACGACACGCTAGACGGCGTCGCGAATGCGATCGAGGTCGGCCGCGAGCTGCGCGCGAAGGGCTATCCGCTCCTCGGCGTGCGCCTCGACTCCGGGGACCTCGCACACCTGTCGAGCGAAGCGCGCCGCATGCTCGACGAAGCCGGCTTCAGCGATACGAAGGTGGTGGTGTCGAATGATCTCGACGAGCACGTGATCGGCAGCCTGCTCGAACAGGGCGCGAAGATCGACGTGTATGGCGTCGGCACGCGGCTCGTCACTGCGTACGATCAGCCCGCACTCGGCGGCGTGTACAAGCTCGGAGCGACTCGCCGCGCCGACGGCACGTGGCACGAGGCGATCAAGCTCAGCGAGCAGCCGATCAAGATCTCGAACCCGGGCAACCTCCAGGTCCGCCGCCTGCGCGGCGCATCGGGAGAGCTCGCCGGCGACGTGATCTACGATTCCGAGGTCGGCTTCTCCGGACCGCAGCTCTACGATATCGAGGATCCCGCGCGCCCGGTGCTCTCGCCGTCCTTCGATCGCGACGAGGACTTGCTCGTCACGGCGATGAAGAGCGGTTCGATCGTGTACCCGGCCGAGGATCTGGAGACCTGCCGCGCGCGTGCCGCTGCCGAGCTCGCCGCGCTGTCGCCGCGCTCGCGCCGGTTCCTGAACCCGCAGCCGTATCCGGTGGGACTCGATCGCCACGTGAACACGCGCAAGCAGCAGCTGATCGCCGCTGCGAGAGGAAAGCAGCCATGAGCCGCGAGCCGCTCGTCTTTTCAACGGTGCCGTACGCGTACCTCGGCTCCACGATCGCCAGCGCGGGCGGGTGGGAGCTCGGCACCGTGGAGCGCAAGACGTTCCCCGACGGCGAGCACTACCTGCGGATCACCAGCGATCCTGCGGACCGCGACGTGATCCTCGTCGGCGGGACGCCCGATGACGCCGCGACGCTCGAGCTCTACGACCTCGCGTGCGGCCTCGTCACCGGTGGCGCGTATCGGCTGCGCATGGTCATCCCGTACTACGGCTACTCGACGATGGAGCGCTCGGTGCGCATCGGCGAGGTGGTCACCGCGAAGACGCGAGCGCGTCTCCTGTCGTCGATCCCGATGGCGAGCCGTGGCACGCAGGTCTTCCTGCTCGACCTCCACGTCGATCCGATCGCGCACTACTTCGAGGGCGGCATCCGTCCGATCCACGTCTACGGCAAGCCGCTCGTCATCGCCGCGGCGCGCCGCCTCGCCGGCGCCGACTTCGTGCTCGCATGCACCGACGCGGGCCGAGCGAAGTGGGTCGAGTCACTCGCGAACGATCTGAACGTCGCCGCTGCCTTCGTCTACAAGCGCCGCGTCGATGGCAGCGAGACCCACGTCACGGGCGTGTCTGCACAGGTCGCCGGCAAGAAGGTCATCATCTACGACGACATGATCCGCACCGGCGGCTCCCTGTGCGCGGCGGCCGAGGCCTACAAGGAGGCCGGCGCGGTCTCGATCGATGCGATCGCGACGCACGGCCTGTTCCCCGGCGACTCGCTCGCGAAGGTCCGCGCGTCGGGGCTCTTCGGCCAGATCGTCGTCACCGACAGCCACCCGCGCGCCGTGAAGCTCGCGAACGACTTCCTGCACGTCAATAGCATCGCAATGCTGATGACGGAGCATCTCAAATCCAACCGGTAGGTCCTCCCATGAGACTCGTCAAAGTCGCCGTCGCCTGCGTCAACCAGACCCCGTTCGCGTGGGATGAAAACTTCGCGCACCTCAAGATGGCGGTCGAGCACGCCCGGGCGGAGGGCGCGACGCTGCTCTGCTTGCCCGAGCTCGCGATCACCGGCTACGGCTGCGAGGACGCGTTCTTCATGGACGGCCTGCAGGACACCGCGTTCGAGCAGCTCGAGCAGCTCGCCGCGATGACCCACGGCATGGCCGTCTCGGTCGGCTTGCCCGTCTATCACGAGAAGGCGCTCTACAACGCCGCCGCACTGCTCGCCGACGGCCAGATCGTCGGCTTCGCCGCGAAGCAGTTCCTCGCGGGCGACGGCATCCACTACGAGCCGCGCTGGTTCAAGGCGTGGCCCGCCGGCGAGGTCGACGTGCTCGAGCGCACGCAGCCCGATGGCTCGATCAAGCGCTATCCGATCGGCGACCTCCTGTTCGATCTCGGCGACGTCCGCGTCGGCTTCGAGATCTGCGAGGACGCGTGGGTCGCGAATCGCCCCGGCACGGATCTGTCGCTGCGCGGCGCGGACATCCTGTGCAACCCGTCGGCGAGCCACTTCGCATTCGACAAGTTCACCGTGCGCCAGCGGTTCGTGATCGAGGGCTCGCGCGCGTACGGCGTCGCGTACCTCTACGCGAACCTCATGGGGAACGAGGCCGGCCGGATCATCTACGACGGCGGCGGCATGATCGCGTCGGGTGGCGAGCTGCTCGCACGCGGGCGCCGGTTCTCGTTTCACGACGTCGAGCTGTCGACCGCGATCATCGACATCGACGGCAATCGCCGCGAGCAGGCGCGTCGCGGCAGTCACCGGCCTCGCCACGACGCCGAGGATCAAGTCATCGAGTTCCCGTTCGTGTGGCCCGCGCGCAAGCCGGAGCAGCCGCAGAAGATCGCACTGTCGTGGGAGGACCGCGCGAGCGTGCGCGAGGAGGAGTTCGCCCGCGCCGTCGCGCTCGGCCTCTGGGACTACCTGCGGAAGAGCCGCGCGCAGGGTTACGTCGTGTCGCTGTCCGGCGGTGCGGATTCCGCTGCGTGTGCCGTGCTCGTCGCGCTCGCCGTGCAGATGGCGTTCGCGGAGCTCGGTCCCGGCGGCGTGCGCCAGCACCTACCGACGTGCCGCCGGCTCGCCGAGATCATCGAGCGCGGCGGCGGTGCGACCGAGGCGGTCGGCGCGCTGCTCGCGTGCGCATATCAGCCCACCGAGAACTCGGGGCCGGTCACGCGCAACGCGGCGGAGCAGGTCGCGAAGGCGGTCGGCTCCGAGTTCCACATCATCGACATCGACGCGCAGTACAAGCAGTACATCAAGTCGCTCGAGACGGCGCTCGGCCGCAAGCTGAGCTGGGAGCAGGACGACATCGCGCTGCAGAACATCCAGGCGCGCGTGCGGTCCCCGTCGATCTGGATGCTCGCAAATCTGAAGGGCGCGGTCCTCATCACCACGTCGAACCGCTCCGAGGCGGCCGTCGGCTACGCGACGATGGACGGCGATACGTCCGGTGGGCTCGCGCCGCTGGGCGGTATCGACAAGACGTATCTGCGCCAGTGGTTGGTGTGGATGGAGACGAAGGGTCCCGTCGGTCACGAGCCGGTTGCCGCGCTTCGCTTCATTAACCAGCAGCAGCCGACCGCCGAGCTGCGGCCTGCCGCCCAGAACAAGGGTGTCGCGCAGACCGACGAGGCGGACCTCATGCCGTACGACTTCCTCGAGGCGGTCGAGGACTCCTCGATCCGCGACAAGCACACGCCTCTTCAGGTGCTCCAGGAGCTCCTGCCGCGCTACCCGCAGCACTCGCCGGTGCAGATCGCCCAGTGGATCGAGCGGTTCTTCCGGCTGTGGTGTCGCAACCAGTGGAAGCGCGAGCGGCTAGCGCCCGCGTTTCACCTCGACGATCGCAACGTCGATCCGCGCTCGTGGTGCCGCTTCCCGATCGTGTCTGGCAACTTCGAGCGCGAGCTCGCCGAGCTCCGCAGCTATGTCGCATCGGGGGCCGCCGACCGATGAGCCACACGTACGAGTATCCACGCGCTGCGCTCGCCGTGGACTGCGTCGTGTTCGGGCTCGACGAGACCGATCTGAAGGTGCTCCTGATCCAGCGCAAGCTGCAGCCGTTCCAGCACGCGTGGGCTCTTCCCGGCGGCTTCGTGCGCATGGACGAGACGATCGATAACGCCGCGCGCCGCGAGCTCGAGGAAGAGGCCGGCGTCAGCGACGTGTACCTCGAGCAGCTCTACACGTTCGGCGCGATGCATCGTGATCCGCGAGAGCGCGTCGTGACCGTGGCGTATTATGCGCTCGCGAAGCTCAGTGACCATCGAATCCGCGCCGCGACCGACGCCATGGGAGTCGGCTGGTTCGCGCTCGATGCGCTCCCGAAGCTCGCGTTCGATCACTCCGAGATTGTCTCGCGTGCTCACGAGCGCCTGCGCGGCAAGGTGCGTTATGCGCCCGTGGGCTTCGAGCTGCTCCCGCCGCGGTTCTCGCTCACCCAGCTGCAGCGTCTGTACGAGATCATCCTCGGCACGGAGCTCGACAAGCGGAACTTCCGGAAGAAGATCCTGTCCCTCGACCTCATCGTCGAGACCGACGAGGTGGAGCAGGGTGTGCGACATCGCGCCGCGCGCCTGTATCGCTTCGATCGGCGCAAGTACGACCGTCTGGCCAAGCAAGGCTTCGAGCTCTCGATCTAAGATGCGTGTATGCGCGCGCTAGTCCTCGTCGACCTGCAGTACGACTTCTGCCCGGGCGGTGCGCTAGCGGTGGCGCGTGGTGATGAGACCATTCCGATCGCGAGCCGGCTGATGCCGCACTTCTCGACGATCGTCGCGACGCAGGACTGGCACCCGCCGGGTCACAAGAGCTTCGCGATGAACAACCCGGGCACGAAAGAGGGCGACGTCATCGACCTCGGCAACACACGGCAGGTGATGTGGCCCGCGCACTGCGTGCAGAACACCCACGGCGCGGAGCTGCACGCCGGCCTCGACCGCAGCAAGATCACCGAGGTGTTTCAGAAGGGCACCGATCCGCAGCTCGACAGCTACAGCGGGTTCTTCGACAACGGCCACACCAAGGCAACGGGCCTCGCGCAATGGCTCAGCGAGCGCTGGGTCAAGCAGCTCTATATCCTCGGCCTCGCGACCGACTTCTGCGTGAAGGCCACCGCGCTCGACGCTCGCCAGCTCGGGTTCGACGTGTTCCTCGTCGAGGACGGCTGCCGAGGCGTGGAGCTAAGGCCAGGCGATAGCGAGCGGGCGGTCGCGGAGATGAGGGGGAGGGGCGTGGCGATCGTCGAGAGCGGCGCGATCGGCGCGTGATCTCGACTGATTCTCGCCGTTAACGCTCGGCCGCCTGTACCGTCTTTGTAAGGGATGCGGCAGCCACGCGCCACTCGCGCAGCGAGACCCGTTACCGGGCCATGCTGAGCTTCGTCCGCCTCATCGCTGCCGTCGCGTTCGTTCCTCCTCCGGTGCAAGAGCTTGCGGCGGTGGTGACCGCGGCGCGTCGCGGTGATCGCGCGGCGTTCGCGGAGCTGTATCGGCGATTCTCGCGGGCGGTCCACGGCGTGGTGCTCGCGCGCGTCCAGTATCGCGATGCTGCCGACCTCGTGCAGGAGACGTTCGCGATCGCGCTCGAGCGGTTACCTCAGCTCGGCGACGTCGCCGCGTTCCCGGGCTGGCTGCTCGCGATCGCTCGCAACCGATCGATCGATCACGTGCGCGGGCAGAAGCCGACCGACGAGCTCTCGGATCTGCCGGTCGAGGCATCGCGCTCTGCAGAGGTCGCGCAGGTCCTGACCGCGCTTCGTACGCTCCCCGATGCGTACCAGGAGACGATGATCCTCCGCCTGATCGAGGGCATGTCGGGTCCGGAGATCGCGGAGCAGACCGGACTGTCGCCGGGCTCGGTGCGTGTCAATCTGCATCGCGGGATGAAGCTGTTGCGCGAGCGCCTCGGCATCGTCCCGAGCGGAGAGGAGGCCGATGAGCAAGCCGGATGACTATCTGTGGGATCGATCGGGTCCCGCCGATCCGGACGTGCAGCGGCTCGAAGAGCTGATGTCACCGCTCGCGCACGATCGCCCGCTCGACGAGCTGCGGATGAAGCGGCCGAAGCGGCGTGCTCCCTGGATCGCGGGCATCGCGGTCGCGGTCGCGGCGGCGGCCGTGCTCGTGCTGTGGCTCCGCACGCGGTCCTCGGCTCCTTGCAGTGGCGACGACGGCTTCGCGTTCACCGCGAAGGGCGGCACGGTGGGCTGTAACGATGGCACGGTGGCGAGCGGGAGGCTGCCGGTCGGTGGAACGCTCGACACCGGCACCGCGTCCGCGCAGATCGTGATCGCGGCGATCGGGACCGCAGAGCTCGCGCCGGGCACCCGGATCCGGCTCGATGTCAGCGTGGAGAACAAGCGACAGCAGCTGCATCTCGAGCACGGGCGCATGCACGCGCGTGTGACCGCGCCGCCGCGGATCTTCGCGATCACCACACCGAGCACCGGCGTCACCGATCTCGGGTGCGAGTACACGGTCGAGATCGACGCGAAGGGGAAGGGCTGGATCGAAGTCCAGTCGGGACGCGTCGAGCTCGAGACCTCGGCGCCTGCGGTGATCGTCGCTCCCGCGTGCACCACCGCGCGGATGCGGGAGGGGAAGCAGCCAAGCGTGCCGACATACACCGGCGCGACGCCCGCGCTGCGCGCCGCAGTCATCGACTTCGAGGACGGCAAGGCCGGTGCGCTTGCGCGCGTGCTCGAGCTCGCCACCAAGGATGATGCGATCACGCTCGCAACGCTCGCCGTGCTGGGCGCTGACCGCGAGCTCGTGCTGAGCCGCCTCGCCGTGCTCAGCCCCCCGCCCGGCGGGATCACCATCCGCGATGCCGTGGCGAATGCCGCCGTGCTCGAGAAGTGGCGCGAGGACATCATCTTGGGGATGGTCGTCGCGAGCCTCGAGTACGACGGGAAGTGCCCCCAGAACTAGGCGGCGCCGCACAGCGTGCACGGGCGCACGGAGAACGTGGAGAAACCTGCGTTGTTGTGCGGATCTGGGTGATGGCACGCGCAGTGCTGGTAAGTCTGGGCATGAAGCCCCAAGACCCGAGCAAGGACCCGAACCAGGGCGAAGGAGACAAGCTCTCCGCACGCCACTACAACTCGGAGGTCCACGACTTCGTCGCTGAAGGCAAGGTCGAGGACGCCGCGCGCGAAGCCGCGGAGTTCGTCGAAGCCGAGCCTGCAGAGGCGAAGCGCGCCGAGCAACGCGCGAAGCGTGGACCCAACCCGACCAAGGTCTCGGTCGACGAGCTCGTCGCGAAGGGCCGATCGGTCATCGACCGCGTGCGTCCGATCGTCGAGCGTGCCGTTGACCGCGTCAAATCTCGTTTTTCCAAGTAACTCCAGCCTACAGGAACAAGAACCATGTCGATTCTCATGACTCTCATCGTTGGTCTCGTCGTCGGTGCGCTCGCGAAGCTCGTCATGCCGGGTAAGGACCCGGGCGGCGCGATCGTCACCATCCTCCTTGGTGTCGCCGGTGCGTTCATCGCCGGAGTCCTCGGCAAGGCGCTGGGCTGGTACGAGGTCGGTGATGGCCCGGGCATCATCGCTTCCGTGATCGGCGCCGTGATCCTGCTGGCGATTTACCGCGCCGTGATCGGGCGGAATCGCCGGTTCGCGTGAGGCAGGGCCCCATGGCCACCGCCACACAGTCTGGCGTGGGGCACGAGCCCCACAACCCGGTTCGCGACGATCGAAAGCTCGCGCCGACCGAGGATCTGGATCGCGAGCCCGATGGGGTTCCCCACAACGTGGTGGGCCTCACCGCTTTGTTTTCTGTGATGCTCGCGCTGCTCGTCGGATTCATGTTCGTGGCGGGCGGCACGATGGTGAAAGTGGCCGCGGTCGTTCTGGTGTTGATCGCAGTGCCCGTTCTCGTCGGTACGCTCCGCCGCAAAGCGGAGCGGGATCGCGACCACGCGCACCCGTCCCGGTGATAGCGTGGGCGTTACGCGGCGCATCGAGCGCCTGCGCACGCCTTCCCCCTAAGCCTTCCGCCTAGTTGGCGATGTCGGCGTAGGTACTGTTCTTGCGGAGGAGAGCGTCTCGATGTTTGCGGCCCGGACTCTTCTCCTCCTCGCAACAGCCGGGCTCGTGGCCGGCTGTTCGAGCAGCAACTCGAGCTCCAGGCCCCGGCGGCCGGGAGACGAGAGGCTGAAGGCGATCCATTTCGAGGGCAACAAGCACCTCCGGGAGAAGACGCTCGTGACCGGCCTCGCCCTCCACCGCACCCTGAAGTACGGACGTGCTCCGGATCCGTACCTGATGTCGGTCGACGCGGAGCGCATCCGTGGCGAGTACCTACGGCGCGGCTTCCTCGATGCCGACGTTCGGTCGCGTACCGATCGCAAGGGCGACGACACCACGGTGACCTACACCGTGGAAGAAGGCGTGCGCGCCACCACGCGCGTGGTGATCAAGGGTTTGCCGCAGGACGTCCCGCCGGAGAACGTCCGCGCGGTCCTCGCGCTGAAGGATGGCGACCCGTTCAACTACGCCACGTACGAGCTCGCGAAGGACCCGCTGAGGATCGTGGTCGAGGATGCGGGCTACGCGCACGTGCAGCTCGAGGCCGAGGTGATCGCCGATCGCGCGAATCACACCGCGGTGATCGCGCTCACGTACACGCCGGGTCCAAAGTCCGTGTTCGGAAAGGTCGAGATCACCGGCGTCGACGGCAAGCTCCGCGATGCGGTCGAGAGCCGCATGCAGCTCGCCCCGGGCCAGCCGTATTCCACCTCCGCGCTCGTGGCCTCGCAACAGCAGCTCTACGGGCTCGGGCGGTTCTCCACCGTGCGCGTCCAGCCGGTGAAGGAAGGCGGCCACTCGGTCATCGACGTGAAGGTCGATGTCGCGGAGGGCTCGAAGCGCGAGATCAAGCTTGGCATCGGCGCCGGTATGGACTCCGCGAGCTACGAGGCTCGTGCCCGCGCCGGCTACACGATCGTGGGCTGGCCGTTCCAGATGCACACGTTCTCGCTCGACCTGCGGCCCGCGTACGCGCGGCTCCGCGATACCGGCGAGTACGAGCCGCGCATCCGCGCCATCGCGCGCGACGAGCGCCAGGACCTGTTCTGGACGTACGCGCGAGGCATCGTCGAGGGCGGGTGGAACTACCTCGCGGTCGAGGCCTACACGAGCTACGGCCCGCGCGCGAAGCTCGGCTTCGAGACCCCGGTCAAGACCGACAAGGTCAAGCTGCGCCTCGGATGGAGCATCGAGCGTCTCCGCTTCCGTCGGATCAGCCCGCTGATCGACGAGGATCTGCAGGCGCGCATCGGCATCGGCCTCGACGAGATCCAGCAGGTCGGCGCGTACGAGCAGTCGGTGATCGTTGACCTCCGCGACCATCCGACCAACACGCGCTATGGCGTGTATGGCGAGGTCCGCGTCGCCGAGGGCACTCCTGCCGCCGGCGGCAAGTACAGCTACATTCAGCTCGTCCCCGAGCTCCGCGGGTACGTGCCGCTCGGTCCCGTGGTGTTCGCGGCGCGGGCGCGCTGGGGCCGGTTCTTCGGTCAGGACGTGCCGGCGACGGAGCGGTTCTTCTCTGGCGGATCCGTCAGCCAGCGTGGCTTCTCCGAGCGCCGGCTCGCGCCGCAGGTGCGCGGTGACGTGATGGGCACGACCACCGAGGTGCCGTATGGCGGCACATCGATGTTCGAGAGCGGCGTCGAGACGAGGTTCCCGATCATGAAGATCAAGGACATGCCGCTCGGCGGCGTGGTGTTCCTCGACGGCGCGGATGTCGTCGAGGAGCCCGCACGGCTCTCGCTCAGCAAGCTCCACCTGGCGTTGGGCTTCGGCCTTCGCCTGCACACGATCGTTGGACCGCTTCGCTTCGACTTCGGCTACCGCCTCAATCGCACGGGCGGGATGGAGCCCGCGCCCGACGACAAGTTTGCGTTTCACCTGAGCCTCGGTGAGGCGTTCTGATGTCGGCCCGGAAGTGGATCAAGCGGATCCTCCTCGGTCTCCTGCTGTTCATCGTGGTTGCTGTCGGCGTCGTGCTCGTGGTCATCCACACGAACTTCGGCCGGGAGCTCATTCGCAAGCAGGTGGAAGCTCGCCTCGACGCCATGTTCCTCGGCGGCGGTACGGTTGGAAAGATCGAAGGCAGCCCGTTCAACGAGCTGACGATCAAGGACCTCGTGATCAACGGCCCGGATGGTGCGCCGGCGATCACGGCGAAGAAGGTCAAGCTCGGCATCGGCATCCTGCCGCTGATCTCGAAGAAGGCGATCCTCAGCTCGGTCATCGTCGAGGACCTCGACGTGAGGCTCGCGCGCGATCAGGACGGCAACCTCCAGTTCGAATACCTGTTGAGGCCCACACCCGACGAGCCGGCATGGAGCGTGTCGATTCCCACGGTCGAGATCCATCGCGCGCACGTCGCGTACGACACCGGCACCGAGTGGCTGAACTTCGACAACCTCGAGATCATCGGCGGCGCGAGCATGATGTTCGGCAGGCCGCTCACCGTGAACCTGTCGGTGCGCGGCGCGTTGCGCGAGCGTGCCGTGGGTCTCTCCCTCGATGCGGTCGTCAAGGTCGACCACAACGTGATCACCGTTCCGTCGCTGATCGCGCAGGCCGGCATCGTTGTCATCGCCGGCGTGGCGCTCCGCGTGGAGCTCCCGGTGGAGCCGACGGCGATGACCGCGCCGATGACAACGCAGCGCGTCCCGCCGCACCCCTTGATCTCCGGCACGCTGATCGTCAACGCGCCGGCGCTCGGCGTCGAGCTCCTCGTTCCGGGTACGAGGCCACCGACCGATATCGCCCTCGCGATGAACGTCGACGCGGTCGCGCCGTTCACGAAGGTGTCCTTGCTGGGGCAGCTCGGCGTCACCCCCGTCCGCGCGCTCGTCGACGTGAACCTCGGGATGAAGTCCGCGAAGGGCATGGTCTCGTCGGGTCTGCTCGACCTGACGCTGCTCACCGGCGGGCGGATCACGGGCACCGGCGCAGGCGTCGTGCTGTTCGAGGCAGGGATGCCCGAGGACGACGGGCTCCCGAAGGCGGCCGGCATCGCGACGGTCTGGGGCGACATCGCGGATGTCCCCGATGCCCGCGCGTCGATCGCGTTTCACACCGGCGGAGACAAGCTCCGCACGGTGGTCAGCGCGGTCGGCAAGGGCATGAAGGCGACGGTCGAGGGTCAGATCACGATGGCCGGCGATCGGTTGAACCTCGACCGCAGCACGATCGTCGCCTCGTCGTCCGATCCGGCGAGATCGACCAATGGCAAGGCGCCCGTGCATGGCGCGGTGTCGATGCGGTTCGCTGCGAGCGGCGTGCTCCTCCCGCAGCCGAACCTCGCGGTCTCCGGCCGGATGGATGGCCAGAGGCTGCGCTTCCAGGACCTGCAGGCCTCGAAGATGAAGCTCGCGATCGAGGCGCGTGGCTTGCCGCGGCAGCCGAGCGGGAAGGCGGAGCTCGAGCTCGACGGGATCGTGCGCGGCAACATGCACCTCGGTCAGCTCCGGGTGACCGCGGGCAGCCGCAGCGACGGTAGGATCGCGGTCTCCGCGCGTTCGAAGCCGAAGCAGAACCCATGGCTGTTCGACGTGGACGCGCTCGTCACGCCGCCCGGTCGCGGCGAGATCATCGCGATCGACCTCGTCAACCACCACATCCGCGCAGGTGCAGGCGGGGATTGGTACGGAACGACGGGGCACATCGAGATCGGGCCGCGCAAGATCACCGTGCGCGACCTGTCGACCAAGAGCCAGGCGGGCGCGGTGTCGCTCGCCGGTCAGCTCGATCGACTCAACGGCGACTTCGCCGCGAAGGTCGACACCACGTCCCTCACGCTCGACAACATCACTCCGCTGTACCGCGGCACGATCGACGCTCATGTCGACATCGTGCGCAAGCGCGGCCAGCTCTCAGGCACCGCCGACGTGAAGGCCTCGGCGTTCGCGGTCGGCACGTCGATCCACACGTTCGATCTGGCCGCGAAGGTAACGGCCGGCGTCGACAAGCTGGTCGTCGACGCGAGCGCGTCGAGCGCGGACTTCGGCAGCGCGAAGATCGCGCTCGACGTCGATCCTCCAAAGGACATCACGAACGTTGACCAGTGGAAACGGCTCCACCGCAAGGTGATCCGGACCGGCCAGGTCTCGTTCGAGGGGCTGAACGTCGGCAAGCTCGCGAAGCTCGCCGGCCTCGAGGAGCAGATCCAGAGCGGCGTGGTCGACGGTGACCTGCAGTTCTCCACGGATGGCACCGACGGGACGATCCAGTTCAAGGACCTCATGGTCCCCGCGCTCAAGGGCACGGGGCTAGTCCAGGGCGAGCTCCGGATCGTGCAGACCGCGCCCGACGAGGTGCAGCCCACGCTGACCGGCCGCATCGACACGGTCGGTAACTTCGCGGTCACCGCCAAGCTCGGCATGCCCGACCACCTGTTCGACCCGGCGGCGTGGCAGGCGCTCGGTCCGAAGGCGATGCGCGGCGCGACCGCTCGCATCGACAACGTCGCGGTCGATCCTGCGCAGCTCGAGCGGTTCGGCATCGTGACGACGATGCGCGGCTCCTTGAACGTCGCGGCCGAGATCACCGAGGCGTTCCGCAGCGTGCAGGTCGCCGTCGACGTGAGGGACCTGCGCGGCTCGCCGATCGCGCAACCGGTGCAGGCGCACTTCGCGGCAGCGTTCGACGAGAAGGGTGGCAACACCACGCTCGCGATCCGCTCCGGGAAGATCACGCTGCTCGACATGAAGGGCGCGATCCCGATGACACTCACGGAGGTGCGCAAGAATCCGAGGGGGCTCGGCGCCGCTCCGCTACACATCATGGCGACGCTGCCGCAGGCGCCTGCGCCGCAGCTGCTCGCGCTGTTCGGCCGCAGCGAGATCACCGGCGGCACGATCAGCGGCACCGTCAACATCACCGGTACGATCGACAAGCCATTGGTGGTCGGGAAGATCACCGGCACGAACCTCTCGGTCCCGCCGGGGCCGAGAAACCGGCCGGTCAAGACGATCGAGTCGCTGGTCATCGACGGGTCGTACGACGGCGTGTACGTGAAGCTGAAAGTCGATGGTGTCCAGAAGGGCGGCACGCTGAAGCTCGTCGCCGAGGCGAATCCCGACGAGCTTGGCAAGGCGACCGTGTCGATCGACGCGAAGGACTTCGACCTCGCGCCGCTGCTCGCGTTCGCACCCGGCCCGGCCGGCGGCGGCGCGGGTCGCCTCGACGCGAAGATCCAGGTCAACGGGCTCGATCCCGGGTCGATGCGGATCGCGGGCGACTTGCATCTGGACAACGCCCGCATCCCGCTGACGCCCGAGCTCGGTACGCTGCGACGCGCAAAGATCGACATCGCGATCGACGACCGCGTGATGAAGATCAACATGACCGGCCGGCTCGGCGGCGGTGATGTCAACCTGGTGTCGACGTTCCAGCTCGACGGCAGCGCGATGCCCGTGAGCGGCGACGTCGCTCTCAAGCTGCGCAAGGTCTCGCCGATCGGAACGATCGAACCGGACATCACCGCCGACGTCACCGCGAAGCTGAAGCACAGCGGCGATCAGTGGTACGCCGACGTGTTCATCAAGAACGGTCAGGTCAACATCCCGAAAGGCCGCACGGACGCGCTGGATCCGATCGGCGCGCCGAACGACATGGTGTTCATGTCACCGGACGGCCACGTCATCCGCAAGCTGGAGAAGTCGGAGGGGGCCCCGCGGCACGCGTCGCTGATCGCGAACATCACGCTGTACTCGACGCACGTCATCTCCGAGGACATGCGCACGCTGATCAAGGGAAAGGTCACGGTCCGCGCCGATGCCCACAACGTCGGCATCGTCGGCAGCATCCACGCGGATCGCGGCGACCTCGATCTGTTCGGGCGTCGCTACCGGGTCGAGCAGGCAGCCGTGCACTTCGACGGCACGACGGATCCCTTGCTCGACATCCGGATCACGCATGACTTCTCCGAGGTCTCGACGATCACCGTTGTACGCGGCCGGCTGAGCAAGCCCGAGCTGATCATGTCGAGCGACCCGGGCATCTACTCCCAGGGCCAGCTGCTCGGCTTCCTCCTCGGCGGAGAGCCGGGCGGCGACCCCCGGAACGCTCGCGACACGGCCACCTCGGTCGGCGCCTCGTTCGTGGCGAACAGGATCGGTGGCTACGTCAAGAAGGCGCTGCCGCTCGACATCGACGTGCTGCGCTACGAGGCCGCGAGCGCCTCCAGCGGCTCCGCCGTGCTGATCGGCAAGTGGCTGACGCGGTCGCTGTTCGTCGCGTACCGGCAGCACCTCGAGGCCCGCGTCGACGAGAACCGCGTCGAGGGCGAGCTGGAGTACTGGCTGTCTCGCCGGGTGTCGGTGGAGGCCATGGCCGGCGACCGCGGCCATAACGGCGTCGACCTCCTCTGGCGCAAGCGGTACTAAGCGCGTGATCATCCCCGCTGGGGGATGTTCTCGAGGCTCGTAATCTGCGCGTTGCTGGCGGCCTTGCTCGGCTGCGGGACGAAGCCGCGCGTGCACAAGCCGGGCGAGGAGTGGCTCGCGTCCGTGAAGCTCGAGGGCAACGCCTCGATCGATAGCGACGACCTCGTGCCGGGGCTCGCGCTCAGGCGGACCCTCGCCGCGGGGCGGGCGCTCGACCCGTATCAGCTCACGGTAGATCGCGACCGGTTGCGCGCGGCGTACCTGAAGCGCGGCTTCTTCGAGGCGACCGTCACGCCGCGTGTCGAGCTGAAGAGCGGTGCGCAGCACGTGGTGTTCGTGATCGTCGAGGGCAAGCGTGCGCGGCTCCAGGTCGTGATCCAGGGGCTGCCGCCGGAGGTCCCCGTCGCCAAGGCGAGGAAGCTGATCCCGATCAAGGATGGTGCAGCGTTCGACTACGACGTGTATGACGCCGCGAAGCTCCCGCTGGTCTCGATGGTCGAGAACGCGGGCTACCCGCATGTGCGGATGGACGCGGCGGTGCTCGCCGACAAGGCGCGCGGGGTGGCGACGGCGCGGTTCGCGATCGAGCCCGGTGTGCGCGCTGCGTTCGGGCCGATCTCGATCGCCGGCACCGAGGGTCAGCTCGCGGATGCGATCGCGAATCGCCTCACGTTCCGGAGCGGCGACGTGTACTCCGCGGAGGCGCTCGCCGAGTCGCAGAGCTCGATCTACGAGCTGGGGCGCTTCTCGACGGTGCGGATCGAGCCCGACCGGAACGCGGGCGACACGGTCCCGGTGAAGGTCTCGGTCTCGCTCGCCAACCGTCACGAGCTCAAGCTCGGCGGCGGCCTCGGCTACGATCCGATCAACCTCGAGGTCCGCGGGCGCGCCGGCGGCTCGTACGTCAGCGCGAACTACCCACTGTGGACGTTCTCCGCGGACCTGCGTCCCGCGATCACCGTGGAGCACGACCTCAGCAACCCGCAGGAGAAGATCCGCGCGCTGGTCAGTGCACACCGGCTCGACATGTTTCGGCCGCGGATCCGCGGCGAGCTCGAGGTGTCGGCCGACTACCTCACCATCGAGGCGTACACATCGAAGGGCCCGCGGTTTCGCGCGGGTGTCAGCGCGCCCCTCGGTGCACCGTGGTTGCAGCTCCGCACCGGCTGGCTGATCGAGTACATCTTCTTCACGCAGATCGAGGTGCTCCAGCCAACGCGGGGCCAGCTCGGCCTCGACGAGAATCAGCGGCGCGGTGCTTACGAGCTCTCGCTCTCCGCCGACAAGCGGGACAACTCGCTCGAGCCGCACCGTGGCATCTACGGGCAGCTCCGCGCGACCTACGGAACGCGATACGCCGGCGGCGCGCTCGATTACATCCAGCTCACGCCCGAGCTACGCGGCTACGTGCCGCTGCCGCGCAACATCGTGCTCGCCGCACGCGCACGCGTGGGTGCGATCATCGGCAAGGTCCCGGTCACCGAGCGGTACTTCGCGGGCGGGGCGAACAGCCACCGCGGGTTCCCCGAGCGCCGCCTCGCCCCGACCGCGCCTGGCATAGATGGGCAAGTCGTGATCGGAGGCGCCGGCTCGGTCGAGACCGGCCTCGAGCTGCGAATTCCGCTGGGCAACATCGGAGCTCCGTTCGGAACCGAGCTGTTCCTCGACGGTGGCGACGTCGTGCGGACGCCGAAAGTCCTCGATCCCACGAACCTCCACTGGGCCGTCGGGGTCGGACTGTGGGTGAAGTTCTTCGGACTCAAGCTGCGCGGTGACGTCGGGTTCCGGCTGAACCGGACCGGCACGGGCGAGCCCGGGGCCGGGGAGAATTTCGCGTACCACCTCGGCGTCGGAGATGCGTACTGATGCGGCGCACGTGGCGATGGATCCGGCGAATCGTCGTCGGGCTCCTCGCGACCGTGATCGTCGCGGTCGCGGTGGTGCTCATCCTGCTGCACACCGCGTGGGGGCGGAACTTTCTGCGCGGCCGGATCGAGGCCGCATTGCAGGCGCCGTTCCCCGGCTCGTCGATCGGCTCGCTGAGCGGCAGCGTGCTCGGCACGGTCACGCTGCACGACATCTCGCTCGTCGCGGCCGATGGACATCCGATCGCGACGGTCGACGCGCTCGACGTCGATCTCGCGCTGCTGCCTCTGTTCGGCCGGACCGCACGCATCGAGCACCTGGTGGCCACCGGCGTGACGGTGCACGCGCACCCGGCGCCACCGCCACGCGACGATGGGAAGCCACCGCCGGCGTGGACGGTGGAGATCGTGAACGCGGAGATCCACGACGCCACCGTGATCGACGAGCACGACGGCGTCACGCTGAGCAATGTCGACGTCTCGGCCTCCGCTCGCATCGACGTGCGCGGTCCGATCATCGCGATCGCAACGCTCGGAGGAGACTGGAAGGGCCGCCCGTTCGGTGGCCTGGCGAGCCTCACGATCCGTCGAGACCTCGCCTTCGACGTGGGCGCCGGCTTCCCGAAACCGCAGTTCCGCGATGTCGCGGGCTTCGTGGCCGCCGGTAGCGGCGGCGCGTCACTCGTCGGAAGCCTGGGCTCGATGGAGGCGCGCACGGGCTCATTGGTCGCGCGCCTGCCGGCGTCGGATGTCCTGCGGCTCCCACTCGAGGGGCGCGTGGGCGGGGATGCGATCGTGTTGGTGTCGGCCGACGGGGATCGACTCAGCGCGACCGTCACGATCGGCGGCACGCGTGTCGATTCGGTCGCGATCATCGACGTCCAGAAGCAATCCGTGCGTGGTGTCCTGGCGACCAACGAGGTCGACTTGGGAGTTGCGACGGGCCAGCGAGTCAGCGGCAGGGGGCGCGTCATGATCGCCGGCGTGCTCGAGCGGGATCGAGTGCGCGCGACGGTACTGACGTCGGGTGCGATTCCGAACTATCCGGCAGGCGATTCGCTGATCGCGATCGATGCACCGCTGGACCGCTCGCAGAGCGGAATCGAGATGTTCAGCGGCGGCGACGTCATGCTGTTTTCTCGCGGCGAAGGCGAGCTGCTGCTCTCTGCCGTGGGCTCCGTGAAGCGTGTCGAGAGGACGTTCCTCGTCGAGAGAGCGCATGTTGGTATCGCGATCGGCGATCCGGTCGCGGCGAGCGGTGGGCGCGCTCCGGTGCGCGGCACGTTCACCGCGGAGGTCTCCGCGAGCGGGCCGCTCACGGCGCTCGTGCTGCAGGGCAACGTGCGCGGTACGCGACTCAGCTTCGAGCGGGCCAGCGCGCGTGCACTGACCGGCACGTTCCGCGTCACGATCGACAAGGTCCCGATGTACACGGCGCACGTCGCGCTCGACGGCGTCGTCAACGCCGGCAAACCGATCGGGTCGGTAGTCGCCGACGCGCGCAACCGCGCAAATGGAAGTATCGAGATCCGCGCGCGTGCACGCTCGGCCACGATGCCGGTCACGGCCACGATCAGTGGCGTCGTCACTCCGGGCGCGACGACGACCGACGCCGTGCTCGGATCACACAGCTTCGAGACCCCGGCGGGGGTGTGGGCAGGCACTGGTGGGCGCGTGCGCATCGGGAAGCGAGACATCGTCGTCACCGGCATCCGGACCACGCAGGGCGAGGCGTGGGCGAAGGTCGGCGCCACGGTCGGTCGCGGAACCGGCGCCCTCGCCGCGGACATCGAGGCGCATGCGCTGCCGCTGCGCGCGATCGATCCGGCGTACTCGGGCACGGTCAGCGGTGCGCTGACGCTCGCGCGCAAGCGCGGACGCTGGTCTGGCAGCGGCATGCTGAGCGGGCAGGGCGTCGTCGTGTCGCCCGAGGCTCCGCCGGTCGATGCCGGCATCACGCTCGGCGTCGACGGGCGGCGGGTGGCGATCGCGATCAACGCCTCGAACGCCGAGCTCGGCGGCGCACGCGTCGCGATCGAGGTGGACAGTCCCGTGGATCTGCTGGACGTGCCGGCGTGGATGCGCGTCGCGCGAAGCGACCTGCACGCCGTGGTGATCGGCGTGGACCACGTCGACCTCGCCGCCGTCAGCAAGGGCAAGACCACGGGCTTCCTCGACGGCACCCTCGAGATCCGTGAGGGCGTTCCGAGCGGGACGCTGTCCGTGCGCGGGGTGCCGACGCCTCTTGGCCAGGCCGACGCGGACATGACGCTGTCGCTCACCGATGTCGGGTTTGTCGATGCGACCGCGAAGGCGACCGTCGGCACCGTCGGTGCCGCCACGCTCGGCGCGCGGATCGCGATCCCGGATCGCATCTTCGATCCCGCGGCTTGGAAGGCGCTCGGCACGCGCGTCGTCGATCGCGCGATCGCCGAGGCGAAGGACATCGCGATCGGCCCGGAGCTGTTCGCCGCGCTGAAGATCGATGCGCCGTACCGCGGTAAAGCGAGCATCAAGGTCGACGTCGGCGCGGGCGGAAGCTCGGCGACGGTCGGCGTCGACGTGCACGGAGTGACCGGTGGGGCGATCGTCCGCGGCGTCGACGCCCATCTTCAGGCGACCGTCGACTCGAGCGGGACCCGCGCAGAGCTGGGGATCGCGGAAGGCGGTGTCGTCCTCGCGTCGCTGCCGGATGCACGAACGCCGGTGACGCTCGCCGGCTGGATCGCCGATCCACGCGCGGCAATCGCGGCTCCGGTGTCGGGCACGCTGTCGATCGGCAAGCTCGATGTCGCGCGCGTGCTCGCGATCGTGGGTCGCACCGATGTTCGCGCGGGCACGATCGCTGGCGCGGTCACGGTCGGCGGTACGATCGGAAGGCCGACGGCGAAAGGCTCGCTGGAGCTCCAGAACGTACAGGTCGCCCCGCGGTACTCGGCCAAGACACCGCCCGAGCTGACCGCGCTCCATATCGATGCGAGCTGGGACGGCGCGGCGGGGCAGATCAAGGTCAAGGGTGACGAGGCGGGGAAGGGAACGCTCGAGGTCGAGGTGCGAGGGCGCCCGGATGATCTGATGTCGGTGGTCGCTCGCGTCGACATCAAGAAGTTCGATGTCGCGCCGATCGTCGTGTTCCTCCCGGGCCGGCTCGCCGGTGCGAGCGGTCGCGTCGAGGCGGACCTCACGTTCACCGGCATCGATCCCGTGAACGGCAAGGTCCGCGGCTCGCTCGAGCTCATCGAGGCGCGCGTTCCGATCACACCGACGATCGGCACGCTGCGCAGGGCGAACGCGAAGCTCGAGCTGCGCGACGACGGCATCACCGCGAAGCTCGACGGCCGGCTCGGCGCGGGCGCGGTGAAGCTGACGGCAACGTCGGATTCCGGCGGGCTGGACACGATCGTCGACGCGACGCTTTCGAAGATCTCGCCGATCGGCGCGCTGCAGCCGATCATCAGCTCCACGCTGCACGCGACGCTGCGCCGCGACGGCTTCGTGTGGACCGGCAAGGCTACGGTCTCGCGGACGTCGGTCGTGATGCCGGCGCAGGGCGGGAACGCACTGCTCGATGCCGATGCACCACCGGATCTGATCTTCGTCGACCTTCCGATCCCGCGCATCCCGATCGCGCCCGGCGCGCCCGAGAACCCATTCCTGATCGTCGCGGTGGACATCCGGCCGGTCGAGATCCGCGTGCCCGAGTTTGCGGTCGATGCGGTTGCCGCCGGCCGGGTCACGCTGAAGGTCGGTGAAACCGTCGGTCTCGACGGCCAGATCTTCGTCGAGCGCGGCAGTGCGGATCTCTTCGGCCACCGCTACCGCGTGGAGCTCGGCCAGGTCATGTTCGACGGCACGCTCAACGGCATCCTCGACCTCAAGCTGGCGCACGACTTCCCCGACGTCACGACCTTCGTGCGGTTCTCCGGCCGGCTCAACGAGCTAGCGAACCGAGAGCCGGAGTTCACGAGCTCGCCCGGCATCTACACACCGGGCCAGCTGCTCGGGTTCTTCCTCGGAGGCGAGCCCGGCGGCGATCCGTCGAAGCAGACGCGCGAGGCCGCGGCCGGATTCGGCGCATCGTTCGCGTCGAGCGCGATCGGCAAGCGGCTGAAGAAGTACCTCCCGCTGAACCTCGACGTGTTGCGCTGCGACCCGGGCGCGGGCACGAGTGGGGCGAGCTGCACGCTCGGCAAGTGGCTCACGCACAAGGTGTTCCTCTCGTACAAGCAGCGTCTCGAGTCGCGCTACGACCAGAACACCGGCGAGGGCTCGTTCGAGTGGCACTTCAAGCCGAGCTGGGTGCTCGAGGTGACCGGCGGCGATCGCAACTACTGGGGCACCGACGCGCTGTGGCGCCGACGCTGGTGACCTGGTCAGTTCTCGAGGATCGCGTCGAGTGCCGTGACGAGCGAGACGAGGTCCTTGTGCAGCGCGATCTGGTCGATCGTCGCATTGGGCTCCTCGCAATCGGAGGCGGCTGCAGCGACCGCCTCGCTCATCGCATTGCGGAACTGCGCATGATCCGGGCGCTCGCTGCTCGTCGTGAACCACATCGTCTCGTGAGGGGAAACCAGCGTGTCATCGCGCCACACCCACCCCTCCCCGACGAGGATCTCTCGGAGCTGAAACCAGCGGGCGTCCATCATGGACGCTCGCAGCTGCAGGCCGCGTGCCTCGGGAGGCCTAGGGCTTGTTGGACTTATCGCGACGGAAACCGAGGAGCCCGCGCACGGCGGACCGTGCGCCGAGGCGCGGTAGCTGGGTGAGCACGCGTGCGAGCTGTAGGGCGAGCTGAAGGGGTGAATTTCCCCGGGCCTCGATCGTCGTCTGCTGCCCGTTGACGACGTCCTCGACCGCCCCCCGGGCGATCGTGCGGGATCCGTCGCTGCGGATCTCCACGACGAGGCGGGCGACGACGGGCGGCTCGTTCGCGGCCTCGACCTCCGCGGGCGCTTCCTTGACGAGCTCGGCCTTGGGAGGCTCCTTCACTCTCGTAGCTTAGTACGATACGGCCATGTCGGCTCCTGATCTCTCGTCTCTCCGCGACCGCATCGAAGCCGTCGACCGCCAGATCATCGCCCTGCTCGCGGAGCGACTGAAGATCGTCGAGGAGGTTGCCGCTGCGAAGCTCGCGAGCGCGTCGCCGTTTCGCGACAAGCAGCGCGAGGAGCTGCTGCTGCAGCGGCTGCGCGCGCAGGCGACGGCGGCCGGCCTCGATCCCCACCAGGTGGAGCGGATGTACCGCGTGGTGATGGACATGTCCGTCGCGCACCAGGAGGCGACCGTGCGCAGCCGCGAGGACGCACCGCTGCGGATCACGTACCAGGGCGTCGAGGGTAGCTACAGCCACCTCGCCGCGCAGAAGCGGTATGCGGGCCGCACCGGCGGCGCACTGCTCAGCGGCCATGACACGTTTCGCGGTGCGGCGGAGGCGGTGCTCGCGGGCACCGCGGACCTCGCGCTTCTGCCGATCGAGAACACCACGGCCGGCAGCATCAACGAGACCTACGACCTGCTCGCCGGCGGCGGGCTCCACATCACCGGCGAGGTGGTCAGCGCCATCGAGCACTGCTTGCTCGCGTTGCCGGGTGTCACGCTCGACGAGCTCCGCGTCGTGATGTCGCATCCGCAGGCGCTCGCGCAATGCGCGGGCTTCTTCTCCACGCACCCGCAGCTCAAGCCGCGCGCGGAGGTCGACACCGCCGGGAGCGCGCGCAAGGTGGGCGAGGGCAACGACCGTACGCACGCGGCGATCGCGAGCTCGGCGGCTGCGAAGCGCTACGGGCTCGCGGTGCTCGCGACCGGCATCCAGACGACCGCGGGCAATGCGACGCGGTTCGTGGAGATCGGCCTCCGCCCGGCACCGGTGCCCGAGGGCTCGTCGGTGAAGACGTCGCTCGTACTCTCGCTCGCGGATCGTCCCGGTGCGCTCGGCGAGATCCTGATGCGGTTCGCGGGGCGCGGGCTGTCGCTCACGAAGCTCGAGTCGCGCCCGATCCCCGACGCGCCGTTCACGTACCGGTTCTACGCCGACGTGCTCGGCCACGTCGCGAGCGAGCCGTTTCACGCCGCGCTGGATGACATCCGTCCGCTGACCACCGAGCTGCGGATCCTCGGCACCTATCCAGCAGCGCAGTAGCCTTCTCTGCGATACTGGGCCTCGTGCGGGTGACACGGCTCTGTTGGGCGCTCGTCCTCGCGACTGCGACGGCATCCGCGCAGCCGACGGAAGGCGAGGAGACGCCCGTGGAGCCGCCCGCCGAGCCGGCTCCTGCACCGCCGGCGGCGACGACCGGCACGATCAGCGGCACCGTCGAGTCGCCGGATCTCGATGCACCGCTCGCCGGCGCGACGGTCACCGTCGTGGGAACGAAGCTGTCGACGCTCACCGATGACGAGGGCAAGTACGAGCTCGCAGTGCCGCCGGGCACCTTCAAGCTGAAGGTGGAGCTCCAGGGCTTCACGCCCGACCTCCGGAACGTGATCGTGACGCTCGGCGAGACCACGAAGGTCAACGTCCCGTTGACCACGATCCCGCTCATGAACGAGACGATCGTCGTGGTCGGCTCGCGCACGCCGCGCACGAACGTCGACTCACCGGTGCCCGTGGACGTGGTGACGTCCGAGGAGATCGCGCGCAGCGGCCGCACCGAGACCGGCCGCGTCCTCCACACGCTCGCGCCGTCGTTCATCTCGACGCCGCAGACGATCGCCGACGGCACCGACCACGTCGACCCGGCGAGCCTGCGCGGGCTCGGACCGGATCAGGTCTTGATCCTGATCAACGGCAAGCGCCGCCATCGCAGTGCGCTGTTGCACCTCAACGGTACCTTCGGCCGCGGCACCGTCGGCACGGACCTCAACGCGATCCCGTCGGGCTCGATCAAGCGGATCGAGATCCTGCGCGATGGCGCCGGCTCGCAGTACGGCTCCGACGCGATCGCCGGCGTGATCAACATCGTCACGAAGGACATCACCGATCTCGTCGATGTCTCCACCACGACCGGCATCACCGCACGGCGCGACGGTGCGCAGCTGAAGACGTCCGCGAACTACGGCTTCAAGGTCGGGCAGAAGGGGTTCGTCAACGTCACTGGCGAGTTCCTCCAGCGCCAGGCGACGAACCGCGCGGGGACGTACACGGGCACGGTCTACAGCGACGACCGCACGATCGACGACCAGATGCTCGCGGCGAATCAGCTGACTCGCGAGGACTTCCAGATGAAGATCGGCGAGGCATCGGTCACCGCCGGCATGGGGCAGTACAACCTGATGCTGCCGGTCTCCGACGTCGCGCAGTTCTACAGCTTCGGCGACGTCTCGCACCGCCGCGGCGCTGCAGCGGGGTTCTACCGGTTCCCGAAGCAGACCTCGCAGAACGTCGCCGAGTTCTATCCCAACGGTTTTCTCCCCGAGATCCGACCGACGATCGACGACAGCGCGTTCACGATCGGTCTGCGCCGCAAGGGCAAGTGGACCGTCGACGCGAGCCTGACGCATGGCACGAGCGCGTTCCAGTTCGATATCGAGAACTCGGTCAACGCATCCCTTGGCACCGCGAGCCCGACGACCTTCGATGCGGGCACGCTGCGCTCGACCCAGAGCGTCGCGAACCTCGATCTCCTCCACAAGCTCGAGCTGAAGGAGGTCAAGTCGGTCTCGTTCGTGCTCGGTAGCGAGCTGCGGATCGAGAACTACCAGATCCACGCGGGCGACGAGGCGAGCTACACGCTTGGCGGCGCGACGTTTGGTACCCCGCCGCAGCCGAAGCTCCCCGGTGCGCAGGTGTTCCCCGGCTATCAGCCGAGCAACGAGGTCGATCGCACGCGCGATTCGATCGGCGTCTACACCGGTCTCGAGAGCGAGCTGAACAAGGTCTTCGCGCTCGACATCGGCGGCCGGTTCGAGAACTACTCCGACTTCGGCCGCTCGTTGATCGGCAAGATCGCCACGCGCGCGAAGCTCGGCGGCGGCCTGTCGCTGCGCGGCGCCGCGGGCACTGGCTTCCGCGCGCCGTCGCTGCAGCAGCTGTGGTTCTCGAACGTCTCGACGCTGTTCCTCCCCGACGCGACCGGGCAGCTGCAGCCGGCGCAGGTGCTCACGAGCAACAACGAGAGCCCGGTGACGAAGGCGTTCGGCATCCCGAAGCTGCGCGAGGAGCGCTCGATCAACTTCTCGGGCGGTCTGTCGTTTCGGCCGACGGAGAACCTCCTCATCACCACGGACGGCTACTTCATCCGGCTGCGCGATCGGATCGTGCTGACGAGTCAGTTCACGAACGCGAACAGCGTCGTTCGCGACATCCTCGCTCCGTTTCCCGGCGTCAGCCAGGCACAGTTCTTCGCGAACGCTGTCGATACCGATACCCGCGGCGTCGATGTCGTCATCGATTACTCGCACGAGGTGGGCGACGGCACGCTGGCGCTCACCGCGTCCGCGAACTTCACGACCACGCAGGTGAAGCAGGTGAACATCCCGCGCTCGCTCGAGCAGCGGTTCGGCGCGAATCCGGACCAGCTGAAGACGTTCTTCTTCGGCCGCCTCGCGACGAACCGTCTCGAGGACTCGGTGCCACATCAGAAGGGGACCGCCGCGGTGCGCTACTCGCTCGCCGGTCTGTCGGCGCTCGTGCGCGCGAACTACTACGGCCGCGTTCGTTATCGCGCCGACGATCCCGCCGCCGACGAGGTCTTCGGCGCGAAGGTCCTGTTCGACGTCGACGTCGGCTACCAGATCACGAAGAACGTGCTGTTCTCGATCGGCGCCGACAACGTGCTGAACACGTATCCGGACCCGGTGGAGAAGGACGTCAACTCGAGCTTCGGCCGCTTCGTCTACAGCCGGAACGTCAGCCAGTTTGGTGAGAATGGTGGTTTCTATTACGTAAAGCTGGGCCTGACGCTATTCTGAGCGAGCGCGTTCATGCCCGCTGCTCCTGATCACAAGCCGAGCGATGTGTTCGGCCCGTACGAGCTCTACGAGAGGCTCGGGCTCGGCGGCATGGCGACCGTCCATCGCGCGAAGAAGCACGGCATCGAAGGCTTCGAGCGAAGCGTCGCGCTGAAGCGCATGCTCTCGCACCTCGCGGAGGATCACTCGTTCGTGGAGTCGTTCATCCGCGAGGCGAAGGTCGCATCGCTGTTGCAGCACCCGAACATCGCGCAGGTCTACGACTTCGGGCGGATCAACGGCGTCTACTACATCGCCATGGAGCTGGTGAGCGGCTTTGATGTCCGCAAGCTCCTCCGCTACGCGAACCGGGCGAATGAATCGATCCCGCTGCCGGTCGTGCTGTCGATCCTCGGCGAGCTGTGCGACGCGCTCGAGTACGCACACGGCTTTGTCGACGAGCACGGCACGCAGCTCAACATCGTCCACCGCGACATCTCGCCATCGAACCTGATCGTCGCTCACACCGGGCACCTGAAGATCATCGACTTCGGCATCGCGAAGGCGTCGAGCCACCAGCTCCACACCGAGAGCGGGCTCGTGAAGGGCAAGCTCGGCTACATGTCTCCCGAGGCTGCACTCGGGATGCAGCTCACGCCGGTCGCCGACATCTTCTCCGTCGGAGTCGTCGCGTGGGAGCTGGTCACCGCGTCGCCGCTGTTCTCGTCGCGCACCGACTTCGAGACGATGCGCCGGATCCGCGAGGCGGACATCGTGCCGCCGTCGCGCAACAACCCGGCGTGCCCGCCGGATCTCGATCGGGTGATCCTGAACGCGCTCGAACGCGATCCCGCGCGGCGGTTACCGTCGGCGCACGCGTTCCGTACCGCACTCGACAACATCGCGCTGCGCGCCGGCGTGCAGGCCTCCGCGCGCAGTGTCGCGGAGTGGTGCGCGCAGTACACGCAGCCAAGCGATTCGTGGGCCGGCTCGTCGCATCCGTCGGGACGCAAGCTTCCGCTGCCGCCCGCCGCAGAGCCCCCAACGGAGATGCGCAGGCAGCACACGCGCAGCTCGTCGCGGCTCAAGCGCTCGACCGCGGACATCGCGCTCGCGAACGCGATCTGGGGCGACGAGATCGCGACCTCCGCTGCGATGGCGCCGCTGCCCGACTTCAGTCACGAGGCGCAGACCGGGACGCCGAGCGTGCAGCAACCGGCTGTGCCACCGCGGTCGTCGCAGCCGACGGTCGCGATACCCAAAGGGACGACGCCGACGCGGCCCCCGCCGATCGTCGAGTACTCGCCGCCGGTGCCGGTGGCAATGCCGTCGCGGGTCGAGCCGAAGTCGCGCCGCACGCCGATCGCGCTCCTGACGGCGCTCGCGCTCGTCGCGGCGGGCCTCGCGACGTATCTGATCCTCGCGCGGAAGTCCGAGCCCGCTTCCACGCCGCCGGTGACGACCGCGACAATCACGTTCGAGATCGTTCCCGCCGGCGCCGTGGTCTCCGCAGGTGACAAGGAGCTCGGCCGCGTGTCACCGCTCGTCGTCGAGCTTCCCGATGGCGTGCACTCGGTCTCTGCAAGGCACGAGGGGCACCGCAACTGGGCCGGCTCGGTGTCCGTACGCGCCGGCGAGCCACAGCAGATCAAGATCGCGCTCGACAAGGAGCGCGAGCCCGAGCCAATCGCGGTCGCGACACCACCGCCGATCGAGCCGACGCCACAGATCAAGCCGCCGCCGCCGAAGGCGAACCCGCCGCCGCAGATCAAGACGTCGCCGAAGAAGGGCAATGCGAAGAATCTGCCGGAACCGAAGCGCATCGAGCCCGAGCCGCCGCCGGTGGAGACACCCGTCGTGACGAAGGTCGAGCCTCCAAAGGTCGAGCCGCCGAAAGTGGAGCCTCCGAAGGTCGAGCCGCCGAAGCCGCCCGCGCGCACGCCGGTCGTGGCCGCAACCGCGGTGCAGAAGCTCTCCGGCGAGGTCCCGACGATCCGCGCGAAGGGTGAAGCGTCGAATGGCGACGTGCTCGTGAAGGTGTGCATCGACGAGCGCGGCAGCGTGACGTCGGTGAAGATCGTGCGCTCGACGGCGGATGTCGCCGGCGAGCTTCAAGCCGCGCTCGGCACGTGGCGCTACAAGCCCTACCTGAACGCACAGCAACAGCCGTCTCCGGTGTGCTTCGCGCTGAACCTGCGTCTCGTGTTCAAGCGCGCGGACTGAAGTACTCTGCGCGGCATGCGCGCAGTCCGCGTCCACGAGCTCTCCGGTCCGTCCGCTCTTCGCGTCGACGATGACGTGCCCGATCCGGTCGCCGGTGCCGGGCAGGTCGTGATCGACGTGAAGGCAGCCGGCGTGAACTTCCCCGACATCCTGCTGACACGCGGCATGTACCAGTTCAAGCCGTCGCCACCGTTCTCGCCCGGCGGCGAGTGCGCGGGCATCGTCAGCGCCGTCGGCGGCGGCGTCACCACGCTCGCCGTCGGTGATCGCGTCGCGTGCACGCTGCTCTACGGCGCCTTCGCCGAGAAGGTCGTCGCGCCCGAGCTCGCGGTGGTGAAGCTGCCCGACGCGATCGGATTCGAGATCGGTGCCGCGACGCTGCTCACCTACGCGACGACGTATCACGCACTCCATGATCGCGCCGCGCTGAAGTCCGGCGAGCGGCTGCTCGTGCTCGGAGCCGCCGGCGGTGTGGGCATCGCAGCCGTCGAGCTCGGCGCGCTGATGGGCGCGCACGTGATCGCCGCGGCCTCCACCGACGACAAGCTGCTGTTCTGCAAGCAGCACGGTGCGCTCGACACGATCAACTACGCGAGCGAGGATCTGAAGGATCGGATCAAGGCGCTGACCGGCGGCAACGGCGTCGACGTTGTCTACGATCCCGTCGGTGGCTCGCTCGCCGAGGCCGCGCTGCGCGGCACCGCGTGGCAGGGCAGGTTCCTCGTCGTCGGCTTCGCCTCGGGCGACATCCCGAAGATCCCGCTGAACCTCGTGCTGCTGAAGGGCTGCCAGATCGTCGGCGTGTTCTGGGGCTCGTTTGCGATGCGGGATCCCAAACAGAACCGTGCTCACGCCGAGCAGATCTTTCGCTGGGTAGCCGAAGGGAAGTTGCGTCCCGCGATCGACGCCACGCTGCCCTTCGACAAGGCTGCGGAAGCACTGGGCCGCCTCGACGCGCGAAAAGTGAAGGGCAAGTTGGTGCTCGTGCCGTGAGATAGTCCGCGGATGCGCGCAGTCCTGGCGCTTGCGCTCGTCGGTTGCGGCTTCTCCGTACCGGCGAACGGCTCCGATGACGAACCGTCGCGTGATGGCTCGATCGATCAGCCACTCGATGCGTGCGTGTCGTTCTCCTCGCAGCTCGACACGTGCGGCAAGACTGGCGTGCCGCTGACGATCAGCGGCGTGAACACGCTGGACACCGACACCGGCGTGATGATGAACGGCAACGCGACGGTCGCGCTCACCAGTGCGGTCGTCGTCGCGTCGACGAACCAGATCGAGCTGCGCGTGATCTACGCCAGCACCGTGATGTTCGCGGCGAACGCGCAGCTGCGCGCCGTCGGTTCGCGCCCGCTCGCGATCATCGCGTTCGGCAACGTCTCGCTCGCCGCGGGTGCGCTGATCGATGTCGGCGCAGGCGGGGCGGGCGCGTTCACGATGTGCCCGAACGGCGCGGCACGAGGAGAGAACGACAGTGGCGGCGGTGGTGGCGGAGGCGGCGGCAGCTTTGCGGCCCTCGGCGGCAAGGGCGGCGATGGCAACAGCGACGGCGGCGGCAGCACCGGCGGTACCGCCGGCGCGGTCGTCGCGCTCCCTGCAGGTCCGCGCGGCGGGTGCCCCGGTTCGGGCGGTGGCAATGGAGATCAAGACGGCGGTGAAGGCGGTCCCGCAGGCGGCGCGCTCTACATCGCGAGTGCGACGCAGATCGAGCTGCTCGGGACCGCGGCGATCACCGCCGGCGGCGGCGGTGGCGGCGGTGGTCGGCAGTCCGGATTCAGCAACGGCGACGCGGGCGGCGGCGGTGGGGGCAGCGGCGGATTGATTCTGCTCGAGGCGCCGAAGGTCCGCAGCACCGGCGTGCTCGCCGCGAACGGCGGCGGCGGTGGCGAAGGCTCCGGCAACGGAGACGCCGGCAATCCCGGTGCGCGTGGTCCTGCGAGCACGCTGCGTGCGGAGGGCGGCAAGATGGGCTCGCCAACCGGAACCGACGGCGGTAGGGGCGGTGCGGTGGCGGCAGTCACCGGCGAATCGCCCGGCGCGGCCCAGGCCGGCGGGGCGGGTGGCGGCGGTGGCGGTGCGGGCTACATCAAGGTGGCGTCGCCGGATCGCGTGCTCGGCACGGTGTCACCGGCGGTCACGCCGTGAATGCGAAGAGCCGCCCGGTGGGGCGGCTCTTCCGACGTCACGTCGAAGCGTTGCGCTCAGATACCGCAGGAAGCGACGCCGCCCTCGAGACCCTTCTTGAAGGCCGCCGAGCGCTGCGCGGCCGAGCCGTGCGTCCAGGTCTCTGGCTGAACGCGGCCGGTGGTCTTGCGCTGGATCGTGTCGTCGCCGATCGCGGACGCGGCGTTCAGCGCCTCGTCGACATCGCCGACCTCGAGGAGGCCGCGTGCGTTCGCGTCCTTCGCCCATGCACCGGCGAGGCAGTCCGCCTGCAGCTCGGTCTCGATCTGGTTGACCTCACCGCGACCGAGGCGGCCCTTGATGTTCTGCACGTGATGACCGACCTCGTGTGCGATCACGTACGCCTGTGCGAAATCGCCGGGCGCTCCGAACCGCTCCCGCAGCTGGTCGTAGAACGTGAGGTCGATGTACACGCGCCGATCGAGCGGGCAGTAGAACGGACCGACCGCGGACGATGCCGACCCGCAGGCCGAGTCGATGCCCTGGCGGAACAGCGTGAGCCGCGTGGTCTGGTAACCCGGGATATCGCGCGTGAACGACTTCTGAACATCGTCGAGCACGTAGCCCACGAAGCGCGCGGTGTCGTCCTTCGTCGCGGTCTCCGTCGGCGCGTTCTTCACCGCGCCCTGGCGATCGGGATCGCCACTGCCGCTGCACATGCCCAGACTGCCGCCGCCAAACGTCATCACACCGATCACGACCAGCGCGACGAGGATGCCTTTCCAGCCAAACCTCGAGGCGAGGGCGAGAATGTTGAGGCCGCCGCCCATTCCGCCACCTCCAAACCCTCGGGAGCGTCCTTCGCTGCGGCGGTCGTCGACGTTGTTGCTTTGATGTCCTCTATCCCAGCGCATATCGCAGATGGAATGCAGACAGCAGGCCACGGGGACTCCGAATCTCTCGTACGTGCGCTGATGCGCACTCAGGACCCGAGCGTCGCGCGATCGAGCCACTCGAGGATCGCATGGGCCTTATCGCGATCGAGTGCCTTCGCCTCGGCGCCGTGACCCGCGCCCGGGAGCAGATCCCACGAGAGCTCCTCGCCGCATTTCTCGAGATAGCTCTTCAGGCGAACCGCCGCGGGATGCGCCGGGTTTCCGTCGCCGACAAGGAAGTACGCGGGCAGCGAACCGCTCGGACACTCGTCGACACCGCCGCGCGGAGGCTGACCGCCGCCGTGAAACACGACGGCCGCGAAGCCGCTCAGCCGGTGCGCGTTCATGCCGATGTACGACGCGCCTCCGGACCACCCGGCGAGGTAGCGCTTCGAGCGATCGATCGGAAGCTGCCGCGCGACCGCGTCGACCTTGTCCTGGATCCAGTCCGGCGCAGGATTCCACTCGTACCACTTGCCGTCCTCGCAGCCCTCGGCGCGCGGACACTCGAGCGCGAGCACGACCCAACCGCGTTCGAGCGCGGCATCGCGCCAGCGAGCAGCGGCATGCTTCGCGTGCTCCTTGTTGCCGTGGAGCACGACGAGGAGCGGGAGATCGCCCTTCCGAGTGGGCGGCGTGTCGATCGTGCAACCGCGGCAGGGCGGCACGGGCTCCGCTACCGCCACGTCCGTCGGTGCGCCACTGTAGGTGACGCGCTCGGACGCGAGCGAGGTTCCCTCGCGGCATGCGACGAGACCAACCAGAAAGAGAAGCTTGGCGAACCGAGTCGACATGCCCACATGGGGCAGCAAACGATGTGCCGCGAGGCCACCGTGCTGCGCTGTCCCTGAGCTCCGAGCGATGTGCGCGAGCGCCGCACCTCACGCGCGCTCACGTGGCAAGGGTCACCCGGAAGCACTTCGATAATGCTGTTCTCCGACGAGAGCGTCATCATGGACAGATGAGATGGCAGCTGTTCGCCGTGACGCTGATCGGATGCGCGGCATCAACGACTCCGCGCACTGCACGCACCACTGAAGCGATGTCGCCCAGCGCGCAAGCCAGCTCCGAGATTCGCTTCGCGCGAAGTGAGCTGACGACGCAGGTCACTTGTCCCGACGCTGCGAAGCGCGCTGATGGCGTGATGATCTGCCCGAACGAAGCAAAGGCGCAGGGTTTGACGATCGTGGATCTCGGAGAGAACTGGACGCCGCGACTGTTCGCGCAGCAGCCGGATGGCACCGCTCCGAACTTCCGCGCGAGTTATCTCGCGCTCGCGAACGACCGTAGCCTCGACGGGAAACCGCTCGATCATGCGCAGGAGCTCGCGGAGCTCTACGGCGTCGTTCCGTCGCTCGCGATCGCACGCGCGCGGCTCGCCGATGAAGCGCGTCACGCGTGTCACGATGCGATCGATCCCGCACCGATCCTCGTGCTCGACAAGCCGTACGCGCAGGATCACAAGGATGCGATCGCCGCGTCCAACATGCGGCGCGTCGCGCTCGCGAAGCAGCTCGAGCAGATGCGTGTGGCGAAGAACCTGCCCGACCTGATCGCGCTCGCCGACACCGACCAGTACAAGAAGTGGAAGAAGGCCGACGACCTCTATCGCGGTCTGCTCGCCGCGCAACAGCGCCTGGTCTGCGAGACCTTCCTCCCGGCGAAGGACGCCGATGGCTCGATGACGTGGCGCACGTCGAACGCCGTCGAGCTATTCCAGCGCCGCAACTTCCTCATGCCGAACGAGCGGCTCGATCCGGAGACGCGCGAGGCCATGCAGCTCGACAGCCGCGAGCTGGACTTCCGGCTCGCGCTGCGCATCCTGCGCGAGCGCGTCGTCGATGCGAGCGGCCTGATCGAGGACGGCACCGCGAGCGGCGGCCCGCAGCCGATCCTCGGCCGCCTCCTGGATCCCGCGCCGATGCGCGCGGCTCGCGGCGGTGAAGCACCGCTCCCCGATGGCGCCCCGGATCTGATCGGCGCCGCGACCGAGGCTGCCGCGAAGGAACTCGGCTGGACGGATCCCGCGGCGCTGCGCACGTTCTTCGAGGCGCACCCCAAGGGCATCCGCGTCGCGCTCAAGCTGCCGGCGCCGCCAGCGTACCACTCCGCGCACATGGATCTGTCCGCCGTGATCGATCGCGGCGACGTCTGGTACGACGAGGTCCCGATCGCGCGGAAGATCAAGCGCCGCCCGACGCTCACCCTGTTCGTCAACGACGGCGGCAAGCAGCGCCCGCTGATCCGTTGGCCCACGACGATCGGTGGCTGGTCCGACGTGCGTGTCGGCGCGGGCTATGTCGTGCAGAAGTGGAAGGAGTCCGACGTCGGTCCGCGCGTGTGGCGCAACCTCTTCGCGGCGCCGACCTGGCTGCCGCCGCCGAGCACGCCCGATCGCGATCTCGTGAAGAACAACTACAACGGTACGTACTCGCTGAAGACCGACATCATGGGACCCGGCCCGCACGCCGCGTTCGGCATGACCCTGCTCGTCCACGACAAGGTCGTGAAGGCGAAGGACGGCACCGATACCTACTACGACAACGGCATCGGCACGCACGGCTCCGCCAGCGTGACCTCGATCGTCAACGGCACGAGCCACGGCTGCCACCGCCTCTACAACCAGCTCGCGGTCCGCCTCTCGGACTTCCTGCTCGCGCACCGCGAGCACATCGTCAAGGGCGAGACCCCCGAGTACTATCGCCGCATCGTCCGCCACAAGGGCACGTTCGTCGCGAAGATCTCGACGCGCGGCTACGGCTACGAGATGACGCCGCCGGTTCCGGTCAACGTGAAGGCCGGCAACATCAAGACGAGCCGGAAGGTCCCGCCCCGCGACTCGGCGCCTGCTCGCCCGGACTGAGCTCTCCCAGCTCGAGGCAGAGCGACGACAGCTCGCACAGATCGCGCAGGCGCGCCGTGATCGCCTCTGCCGACATGTCCACGCCGTCACGCGCAGATGGCTCGAGCGTCAGCGCTGCACGCAGGCGTTCTTCCAGCTCACGGCTTGTCACGGTTGCCCTCCGCCGCCGTGAGGCTCTGGATGTCGACGAGGTCCTGAGGCCGACCTGCCGTGAGCTTCAGCGTGATCAATCCATCGCGCGACACGACCGAGAGCGTGCCCTCTCGCCATGCGAGACGGACGCGGTCGTTCCATACGGTCTCGAGCTTCGCGTTGAGCCACAATAGATCGAGCATCAGCGGCCGCCCGTCGACCAGCTTCGAGTAGCGCTGCACCTCGATGCCACTGCCAGAAAACTCCATCGGCAACGCCTCGAACACGTAGCCGAGGCGCTTCGCGATCTCGCGGATTCCTGCGTGATCTTCTTTGCGCGCGATCAGGTCGATGTCCTTGGTCGCTCGTGGTGCGCCATGAACGGCCAGCGCCAATGCGCCGCAAAGGGCGTACTCGACCTTCGCCTCGTCGAGCGCCGACAGCAGCGCCACGAGCTCACCGTAGAGGTCCGCCACGACGCCATCATAGCTCGCTCCGGCGTCCGGTGCCCCGCGTTGCCCCGTTCCTGACGCTGCTCAACCAGTGGTGGCGCTCTGACCTGGACCCATAGCGATCGCCGGTGCATCGCCGAGCCGCGCGACGATGAATGCGTAAAGGCCGAGCGCGTCGAACGTGTTGCCCATCGAGAACCGCCAGCCGACCTGCGCGAAGTGATCGGCTTCGATGTCGGCGAGTGTCTCGCCCCAGTACTGCGAGCTGATCGGTACAAGCCCGTCGTTCGGTCCGGCGACCTTCCTCATGTACGCGTGCGCGGCCTTGAGCGCGAGCGGCACGGACGTCCTCGCATCGCGGATGCCGCCGACCACGCTCGCGTAGCGCACGCCGGGGACGTCGCGGACCTCGTCGTTGAACTTCGCGAGCGACTGCGACGACAACCACTCGACCGCATCCATCGGAATGCCGAGCGTGTGGACGAGCCGACGCGGCCAGTCGAGTGGGCCCTTCAGCATGAGATCGGCGATCGGTGATCCGCGGTGCGGCGTGCCGATCGTCACGAGCGAGCGCACGTGCTTCGACAGCCCGAGCTTCGCGATCGCGTAGCGCGCATCCAGCCCGCCGAGGCTGTGCGCGATCAGATCGATCCGCTCGTGCTTGAGCGCGAGGATCGCCGCCATCAGCTTCTCCGCGCGCACCGGCACGCTCGCCGCGATCGGCAGGTTCACGGCGTGCGCGTGACAGCCGAGCGACTCGAGGTGCTTCGCGATGCCGCGGAAGTAATCGAATCGCGCACCGGGCACGCCGATCCGATCGAAGCCGAACAGGCCGTGCACGAGGATGACAGGCAGGGGAGTGCGGCGCGGCTCATCGGCCGGCGCGGGCACCGCCACGATGCCCTCCATCGTCGGCACCGAGTCGCGCCCGCCAGGCTCGATCACCACCGGTCGAGGCCCTGCCTCGCGGCGACGCACGACGATCAGCGCCGACACGAACAGCGCGATGACGAGCGCGATGACGATGATCGTCAGCACGAGATGACTAGCGTGCCACGCCGGAGGCCGCGAGGGAGCGTCACGGTGGGAGCGGCACGCGCACGAGGCCGGCACCGATCGTGCCGATCACGAGCTCGCCCGTGCCGCGATCGTAGATCGCCGAGGGCACCGTGTAGGTCTCGCTCCCCGGCGCGAGCGCCCACGTCAGGCCGCGGTCGCGCGAGACGAATGCGCCGTCCTCCGTCGCGGCGACCAGTCCCCCGGGGATCAGCGCGTGTTTGTAGGTGTACTCGGCAGGACCGCGCAGCGCCCACGTCGCGGTGGCTGCATCGCTGAGCCACGTGCCGCCGCCGGTGGCGGCCGCGAGTCCGCCGTCGGGCAGCACGAGTAGCGCCTCGACGAGCACGCTGACCTGAGGCACGGCCTGAAACGTCATTGCCTGGTCCGCCGACACGAACAGACCATCCTCGGTGCCGGCCCACAGCTTGCCGCCCGTCACCGCGACCGCGAACACCTCGCGATTCGCTCCCATGATCTGGTGCGGGGTCCACGTCGTGTACGGCGGATCCGCGACGAGCACGCGGCGATACGTGCCGACGAACGCACGCGCGCCGATGAACGCGATCGACGAAGCGAAGTAGCCATCCTCCGCGGGGAGGACGTTCAGCCCGATCCAGGTCCTGCCGCCGGCGGGGAGCTCCAACGAGATCGGCGGGGTGCTGTCGCCGCTGTCTCCGCCGGCGTCGCCCGCGATGGGGGCGAACCCGAGCCGACCGCAGCCAGACGCGACCGCGAGTAGCGCGGCAACCGCGCGAACCGACATCACATCGAGCTTACGCCGACCCCTCCTCGGTGCGGCAGTTTGTCGCGCAGATCGGCGCGCGCTCTTGCCGCATCCGCATCGTCGACGGATGCGGCGATAACGGCATCGGAGAGATCAGCCGGATGCTCGCTGCTGCGACGGAACGCCACCCCAAGAACCCACCGCCCAACCTTGCGAAATGGTGTCGGGTAGTGGTTCAACGCTCTCGCGTGCGCGGCTGCTTTGCGCGCGTCAACGCAGGAACCTAAATGCCGCGTTTCACATTCCCTGAATGGACCGAGACACTCAAGAAGTGGATCAGCCTCCTGGTCATGGGAGCACCAGTCTACCTGGTCGCTCTTGTCGCCTACGGCGTGACCCCCGAAGCTATCCGGATCGGCTACCAACCGGACCAGCCCGTCCCGTATAGCCACGCGCTACACGCCGGCGAGCTCGGCATGGACTGCCGCTACTGCCACTCCACCGTGGAGCGCGCAGCTGAGGCGGCGATTCCTCCGGCGAGCGTCTGCATGAACTGCCACGCGACGGTGAAGCGCGAGTCCGACGCGCTGCAGCCGATCCGCGCGGCGTACGCGGAGAACCAGCCGGTGCGCTGGACGCGCGTCAACGACGTGCCGGACTACGTGTACTTCGACCACTCGGCGCACGTGAACGCGACCATCGGTTGCGAGTCGTGCCACGGCCGCGTCGATCAGATGGTCAAGGTCTTCCAGGCCAAGTCCCTGACGATGGAGTGGTGTCTCGACTGCCACCGCAACCCGGAGCCGCACCTGCGCAAGCACGAAGCGCTCACGGCGATGGGCTACGAGCCCGGCAAGGACGAAGGCGCCGCTGTCTTGAAGGCGAACAACGTCAACCCGCCCACCAACTGCTCGACCTGCCACCGCTAGGAGTCAAGGATGTCCGCCAAAGAACCTGACCACGCCCACGACGACCACGATCACCACCACCACGGTCACGATGACCATGACGAGGTGATCCAGCCGATCGCTCCCACGGAGCACGGCTACTGGCGCTCGCTCAAGGAGCTCGAGGGGAAGGCGAGCTATCAGCTCGATCCCGTCGCTGCTCGCAACGAGTTCGCGACCGCACCGGACCGGACGATCGATCCGATGCACCGCCGAAGCTTCTTCCAGCTGATGGGCGCATCGATGGCGCTCGCCGGCGTCGGCGCCTGCCGCTACGAGAAGGAAGAGATCGTGCCGCTGGCGCGCCGTCCCGAGGACCAGGTCCCGGGTCAGACGCAGCAGTACTCGACGGCGTTCGACCTCGGCGGCGTCGGTCACGCGCTCGTGGCCACGACGTTTGAAGGTCGCCCGATCCACCTCGACGGTAACCCGGAGCACCCGTTCGCCTCGGGCGGCGCGGTTCCTGGCACGGTCCGTCACGCGGGCGTCACCACGTTCGCGCAGGCCTCCATCCTCCACTGCTACGATCCGGATCGCTCGCAGAACCCGATGAACGCGGGCAAGGGCGCGTCGATGGAGGCGTTCAAGAACGCGCTCCCCGAGATCCGCAAGAACCTCGCGGGCACGCGCGTCCTCGCCGAGGCCTCGTCCTCGCCGACGCTCGCGGCGCTCCGCGATCGCCTCGTGCAGATGAACCCGGGCCTGGTCTGGCACGAGTACGAGCCGATCAGCTGGGACAACGAGCGCGAGGGTACGCGCAAGGCGTTCGGTCAGCCGATGCGCGCGATCGCGCGGCTCGACAAGTGCGAGACGATCGTCACGATCGATTGCGACCTGTTCGTCGAGCACCCGGCTGCGATGAAGTACAGCCGCGACTACGCGCGCAGCCGTCGCATGAACGGCTCGCTCGGCATCGGCAAGATGAACCGGCTGTGGTCGGTCGAGAGCACGTTCTCGAACACCGGCGCGATGGCGGATCACCGCCTCGGCCTGCGCTCGGAGCTCGGCCTTCCGCTCGCGATGGCGCTCGACGCCGCGCTCGGCGGCGGTGGTACGCCCCCCGCGGAGTTCCTCAAGGAGAAGAAGGTCGCCGAGTTCGTGAAGGTGCTCGCCGACGAGCTCCGCGCGAACCGCGGCAAGGCGGTCGTCGTCGCCGGTCGCCGGCAGTCGCCCGACGTCCACGCGGTCGTCGCGAAGATCAACGCGGCGATCGGCGCGCCCGGCGCGACGCTGGACTACTACTTCGCGCCCGACGCGAACCGCCGCCCGCATGTCGAGTCGATCAAGGAGCTGACGGCCGCGCTCGCCGGCGGCCGCGTGCAGCAGCTGATCATCCTCGGCGGCAACCCGGTCTATGACGCGCCGGCGGACCTCGACTTCGCCGCAGCGCTCGCGCAGGCGAAGACGTCGATCCACCTGCACGAGTACCAGAACGAGACCTCGCTCAAGTCGACCTGGCACGTGCCGAAGTCGCACTTCCTCGAGGCGTGGGGCGATGCCCGCACCTGGGACGGCACGATCACGATCGCGCAGCCGCTGATCGCCCCGCTCTACGGCGGGCTCTCGTCGATCGAGCTCGTCGGCATGCTGCTCGGCGAGGCGAAGGTCGGCGACGCACTGATCCAGGAAGCGCACGCCGCGCTCGGCGTCACCGCGTCCTGGCGCCAGAGCGTGCACGACGGCTTCGTCCCGAACACCGCACTGCCGGCGGCGACGAACCTCGCGGCGAACGCCGGCGCACCGCAGCTCTCGCAGAGCCAGCTCGGCTCGACGAAGCGCGCGCAGGGCGACGTCGAGGTCGTGTTCGCGGTCTCGCCGTTCTCGTACGACGGTCGCTTCGCGAACAACGCGTGGCTCCAGGAGACGCCGGACTTCCTCACGAAGGTCACCTGGGACAACTACGCACTCGTCGGACCCGAGACGGCCGCCGCGCTGAAGCTCGAGAACGACACGATGATCCGCGTGAAGATCGAGGGTCGCTCGATCGAGGTGCCTTGCCACACCATCCCCGGTCAGGCGCGCTACTCGATTGGCCTTGTCCTCGGCGGCGGTCGCACGGCCGCGGGCCGCGTCGGCGGCACGGCTGACCGCACGGTCGGCTTCGACACGAACAAGGTCCGCACGACCGCCGGCTTCGACATCGCGCTCAAGGCGACGGTCGAGCCCGTCGGCAGGAAGTTCGAGCTCGCGAGCGTGCAGGAGCACTGGGACATCCGGGCCGGCATCGTTCCGTCGGTCAATAGCGAGGGCCTGCAGCAGCGCCTGCCCGAGCTGATCCGCGAGGTCACGGGCAAGACGCTCGCCGAGAACAAGCAGTACGTCGCCGAGAAGCCCGACACGTTCTTCACGGATCCGCGCCGCGCTTCCAACACCGACCTGCCGACCCGCCAGGGCGGTCAGTCGCTGTTCAAGGAGCACGACTACCTCGGTCACCGCTGGGGCATGACGATCGATCTCAACACCTGCACGGGCTGCAACTCGTGCATGGTGGCCTGCCAGTCGGAGAACAACGTTCCGGTGGTCGGCAAGCAGGAGGTCAAGAACAACCGCGAGATGCACTGGATCCGCATCGACCGCTACTTCAAGGGCGGTCCCGAGGAGCCGGAGGTCGTGCATCAGCCCATCGCCTGCCAGCATTGCGAGCTGGCGCCGTGCGAGCAGGTCTGCCCGGTCGGTGCCACTACGCACTCCGACGAAGGCCTGAACGACATGGCCTACAACCGCTGCATCGGCACGCGGTACTGCGCGAACAACTGCCCGTACAAGGTCCGCAAGTTCAACTTCCTCGACTGGAACAAGGAGTGGCGCGACGCGCGGAATCGCGTTCGCCAGCTCCTGTTCAACCCGGACGTCACCGTGCGCATGCGCGGCGTGATGGAGAAGTGCACGTTCTGCGTGCAGCGGATTCAGAACGGCAAGATCCGGGCGAAGGCGCAGGTCCGCAGCGGGATGCGTCCCGGCACCGTGCTCGGCGCGATTCCCGACGGTGAGATCCAGACGGCATGCCAGGACGCCTGCCCGACCGAGGCGATCACGTTCGGCGACCTGTCGGATACGACGAGCCGCGTCGCGAAGCTGTTCGACGACAACCGGGCGTACTCGCTGCTGCCCGAGCTCTACACCAAGCCGCGCAACCGGTTCCTGTCCCGCGTGCGCAACCCGAACCCGGCGATGCCATCGGCCGCCAGCGCCGCTTCCAAGGAAGGGCATCACTGATGAGCAACGCAACCACAGTGGAAGGCGCTGCAGAGCACCACGAGGAAGCCGGGAAGGCGCGCGAAGCATTCCGCGCCGTCACCCGCGACGTCGCCTGGGTCGCTGAAGCACCGAAGCCGCACAAGGCCTGGCTCGCCGCGCTCGGCATCTCCGTCCTGATGCTCGGCATCGGCGTCGTGTCGATCTACGTGCTGGTCACCACCGGCATCGGCGTCTGGGGCAACTCGAACACCGTCGGCTGGGCGTGGGACATCACGAACTTCGTGTGGTGGATCGGTATCGGTCACGCCGGCACGCTGATCTCCGCCGTGCTGTTCCTGACGCGGCAAAGCTGGCGCGTCAGCATCAACCGAGCTGCCGAGGCCATGACGATCTTCGCCGTCATGTGCGCCTTGTTGTTCCCGCTCCTCCACACGGGTCGTCCGTGGTTCGCGTGGTGGATGCTGCCGCACCCCAACGACATGGGCATGTGGCCGCAGTTCCGCAGCCCGCTCATGTGGGACGTCTTCGCCGTCTCCACGTACGCCACGACGTCGATCCTCTTCTGGTACATGGGCCTCGTCCCCGACCTCGCGACGTTCCGCGATCGGTTCGCGGCGAAGGGCGACAAGCTCCGCGCGATCATCTACGGCGTGCTCGCGCTCGGCTGGCGCGGCTCGGCTCGCAACTGGCACCGCTACGAGCGCGCGTACCTCATCCTCGCGGGTCTCGCCACGCCGCTCGTCTTCTCCGTCCACAGCGTCGTGTCGTTCGACTTCGCGACGTCACAGCTGCCCGGTTGGCACACCACGATCTTCCCACCGTACTTCGTCGCAGGCGCGATCTTCTCCGGCTTCGCGATGGTGCTGACGCTGATGCTCCCGCTGCGGCATCTGTTCAACCTGCAGCACATCATCAAGGAGTCGCACGTCGAGGCGATGTGCAAGATCATGCTGGCGACCGGCATGATGGTCGGTCTCGCCTATGGCACCGAGCTCTTCATCGCCTGGTACTCCGGTAACCTGTACGAGAAGTTCGCGTTCGCCAACCGCGCCCTCGGGCCGTTCTGGTGGAGCTACTGGGCGATGGTGAGCTGCAACGTGCTCGCGCCGCAGTTCTTCTGGATCAAGAAGGTCCGGCAGAGCCCGATCATCATCTTCGTCCTCTGCATCTTCATCAACATCGGCATGTGGTTCGAGCGTTTCGTGATCATCGCGACCTCGCTCGCCCGCTCGTTCCTCCCGGCGAACTGGAGCTACTACCTGCCGACCAAGTGGGACGTGGGTCTGTTCATCGGAACGCTCGGTCTGTTCTTCACGCTGTTCCTGCTGTTCTTCCGGTACGTGCCGGTGATCGCGATCGCCGAGGTCAAGGGCGCCATGCCCGAAGCCCACGCCGGCGGCTCCAAGGACAAGCACTAGAGGACGTCATGGCAAACACACACCACGACGAACATCACGACGATCACGAGCCGGTGGTTTACCCGGACGGGGCGCTCTACGGCGTTCTCGCCGAGTACGACACCCCCGGTGAGCTGATGGACGCGGCCCGCAAGGTCCGCGACGCCGGCTACACGGAGTTCGACTGCTATAGCCCGTTCCCCGTCCACGGGATGGACGAGGCGATGGGCATCAAGCGCACCATTCTCCCGCTGATCGTCTTCGGCGGCGGCGTGACCGGCCTGCTCGGCGGCATCTTCCTCCAGTGGTGGATGAACGCTTATGACTGGCCGTGGAACATCGCCGGCAAGCCGACCTGGTCGATCCCCGCGAACGTGCCGATCGCGTTCGAGGCGACGATTCTGTTCTCGGTCTTCGCAGCGTTCTTCGGGATGTGGATCCTGAACAAGCTGCCGCAGGTCTGGCACCCGTTCTTCCGCAGCGACCGGTTCGCGCGCGTCACCGATGACGCGTTCATCCTCGGCATCGAGGCCAAGGACCGCCGGTTCGATCACGCGGCGACGACGAAGCTGCTCACGGATGCCGGCGCGATCGCCATCGAGGACGTCCACTACGAGGGCGACCCGGCGCGCAAGACGATGCCGAAGTGGATCATCGCGTTCATCGTCGGGAGCACGGCGTTCGCCCTGATCCCGTTCGCGATCGCGGCCAAGGCGCGCAACTCGCACTCGAACCAGCCGCACATCCACCTCTTCCCCGACATGGACTTCCAGCCCAAGTTCAAGTCTGACACCGCGATAGATCTCTTTGCGGATGGCCGCGCGAACCGCGGCGAGATCACGGGCACGGTCGCGCGCGGTTCTCTCAACGCGGACGACACGTTCTACCGGGGCATCGAGAACGGCGCGTGGACCACGGGCTTCCCGAAGCAGCTCGAGATCAACGACGCGCTCGTGAAGCGCGGCCAGAATCGCTACAACATCTACTGCTCCTCGTGCCACGGCTTCGATGGCCGCGGCAGCGGCTCGGTCCCGCAGCGCGTGCAGGCTGCCGGCGGCGCGTGGCAGGCGCGGAACCTCGTCGAGACCGGAGGCGTGAGCGTCAGCATGCCGAACGGTCAGCTGTTCAACACGATCACGAACGGCTTCAACACGATGATGGGCTACGCCCAGCAGATTCCGCACGCCGACCGCTGGGCGATCGTCCTCTACGTGCGCGCGCTGCAGCGCTCGCAGAACGCGAACCTCGATGACGTTCCCCCGAACCAGCGTGGCTCGATCCGCTAGGCGGAAGGACTTATGAGCACCCTACAAAAGACGCTCCACCCCGACGAGAAGATCAAGGCCGGCAAGCTCGGCAAGAAGCTTGTCGTCGCTGGTCTCGGAATCGCGGTCCTGTTCCTCGGCCTCTCGATCATCTTCACGCTCATCACCGGTACCGCGAACAGCGGCCACGCGAGCAAGTGGTCGCGGTTCCTGCACTCGTACGTGATCGGCTGGAGCTACATCTTCTCGCTGTCGGTCGGCATGCTCTGGCTGATCATCCTGCACTTCCTGGTGCGTGGCCGCTGGGTCACCGCGGTCCGCCGGATCTGCGAGGCGATGGCGACCGCGATGCCGATCATCTTCATCGCGGGCCTCGGCTTCATCATCCCGCTGCTCGCGGGGTACGAAGACCTCTACTACTGGGCACATCCCCACGCGAAGACCGACCACCACCTCGCCTTCAAGCTCGGCTGGCTGTCATCCGAGTTCTTCGCCGCTCGCTTCGTGATCTACGGCATCGGCTTCACCGCGCTGGCGGCGTACTTCGCGAAGAAGTCACGCCAGCAGGACGAGACCGGCGACCCGAAGATCTCGGAGACCCTGCGCATCGCGTCAGGCCCGGCGATGATCCTGTTCGCGGTCCTCACC
>JACCRC010000067.1 GCA_013813765.1 Deltaproteobacteria bacterium
CGCACGCTGCTCGTCACGCTCGCCGCCGCGCTCCGCGTGCGCGCACCTCGGCTCGCCGTCGGTGGCGCAGAGACCGGTCCGCACGTCGTCGGTCTCGTGCGGCCGACGATCGTCGTGCCGCCCGCGCTGCTCGAGGATCACGCGCTGCTCCGCGCGGCGCTGCTCCACGAGCTCGCGCACGTGCGTCGTAAGGATGCACTCGCGCGGCTCCTCCAGATCTGGGCGACCGCCGTGTTCTTCTGGTGGCCGGTCGTGCGCCTCGTCGGCCGCCGACTGGATCTCTCTCGCGAGGCCGCGTGCGATGCGTGGGCCCTCGAGGCGAGTGCGCTGCCGCGTGCCGCGTATGCACGGCTACTCGTGAAGATGGCCGCGCTCCGTACCGCCGCGGCTCCCGCGCTCGCCGCTCCGCACTCGCTCGATGCTCGCGTTGCCGCCGTGCTCGGTCCGCCTGCGCGCGCGCGCACCGGGATCGCCGGCAAGGCATTGATCGCCGTCTGGGCGGTGCTGGCGCTCGGTGGTGCTCGCAGCGCCGCAGCGCGGGGCGACAACGACGTCTGCGTCTATACGCCGCAGCTCGCGGAGGCCCTGTTCCAGGCCCATCCCGAGGCCGATCTCGATGGCGACGGCGCGCTCTCCGTCGACGAGGCCTGCGAGCTGCAGGCCGAGTGGCGCCGCCGCGAGCCGCAGGTCTCGACCGTTCCCGAGGTCGAGCTAGACGAGTTTCTCTCGGGGCCGCTATGTTGCAATTGCGGCTCCACTGATGTCCTATTTCCGCCGTCGGAACCGCCTGCGGGTGCCGCCTGCGACCAAGCAGAAGGAGTTGATCGATGACGAAGCTGACCCTGACCGCACTCGTCCTGTCGCTGGTTGCCTGCCAGCCGGATACCAAGAATATCGAGAAGAAGCTGGATGACCAGGCCAAGGACATCCGCGAGATCAAGGCGATGATCGCGAAGGGCGGCGGCGGCGGAGCCGCTGCGGCTCAGCAGCGCCCGGGCCGCGAGGAAGCGGATCCCAACGCCGTGTTCGCCGTCGAGGTCGCGAGCAACGTGAAGAAGGGCATGGTCGAGGGCCCGGCGACGGCCGCCGTGACAATTGTCGAGGCCTGGGATTTTGCTTGACCGTACTGCCTGAGGGTCGGTGCGACCCTCGAGCAGCTCGTCAAGGAATACAACGGCAAGGTGCGCGTTGTGTTCAAGAACCTCGTTGTCCATCCCCAGACCGTCGCGCGCGCTCACCTCGCTGGGTGCGCTGCGGCGAATCAGGGGAAGTTCAAGGAGTACTACAACCTCTTCTGGGAGAAGGGCTTCAAGGCGTATCAGGAGTCGCGTGACGCATCGAAGATGGGCGAGGAAGCGATCCTCAGCTGGGTCTCTTCGGTCGGCATCGATCCCGCGAAGCTGAAGGCCGACATGGACGGCCAGGACTGCAAGGGGCTCATCGACTCCGACGCAGCCGAGATGCGGAAGTTCCGCGTCGGTTCGACGCCGAGCTTCTTCATCAACGGCAAGTACGTCGCCGGCGCGATGGATGCTGGCGCGTTCAAGCAGTTGATCGAGCGCGAGCTGAAGATCGTCGAGGCATCGGGCGTTCCCGCTGCCGAGTACTACGAGAAGGTCGTGATGGGTAAGGGCGAGAAGGCGTTCAAGGCGGCAGGTAAGTAGCTGACCGCTGCGGGCACGCGGGCCTGGTAAGGTCCGGTCGTGCCCGAGCGTTCGATCCCTGCGGCCAACTGGGTCAACATCCAGTGGCTCGCGCGCCTGCGGTGGGCGCAGATCGCGGGGCAAGCGGGGACGGTGCTCGTCGGGCAGTTCCTGCTGGACGGGGCACTGCCGATCGCGATGCTGCTCGGCGTGATCTCGATGGGCCTGGTCTCGAACCTCGGCATCGAGCTGTACTTCTTCGGCGACCGCAAGCGCGTGAACCCCGCGCGCGTCGTGCAGCAGTGGCAGCTCGCGTTCGTGATGATGCTCGACATCGCGATCCTGACCGGCCTGCTGTATCTGACCGGCGGTCCGCACAACCCGTTCAGCTTTCTGTACCTGGTACAGATCGCGCTCGCGACGGTGCTGCTCCGCGCGCTGTGGACCTGGATGCTGGTCGGGCTGTCGTTCATCGCGTTCGGAGTGCTGCTGCTCGCCGAGCCGTTCATCACGATCCCCGAGGACAGCCGCGCGATCGGCATGTGGGTCGCGCTCGGAGTGGCCTCGGCCTTCGTCGTGTACTTCCTGCGACGCATCACCGGATCGCTCGCCCAGCGCGAGGGCGAGCTGACCGAGGCGCGCGGACTCGCAGCGCGGCAGGAGCGGCTCGCGTCACTCGCGACGATGGCGGCGGGTGCAGCGCACGAGCTGTCGACGCCGCTCGGCACCGTCGCGCTCGCTGCGAAGGAGCTCGAGCGCGCGCTGACGAAGGCCGCGGATCCCGAGCTCGCGGCGGATGCACGGCTGATCCGCGAGCAGGTCGGCCGCTGCCGTTCGATCCTCGAGCAGATGGCGCAGGGTGCGGGCACGGTCGGCGAAACCGTGGAACCGGTGACGGTCACCGCGCTGCTCGACGAGACCCTGGTCGGCATCCGCCCGGCGCCTACCGTGCACGTCGACATGCCGGGCGAGGTCGCGAAGGCGCCGCTGCGCATTCCGCCGCGTGCGGTGGGGCAGGCGCTGCGCTCGCTGATCACGAACGCACAGGATGCGTCACCGCCGAACACGACGGTCGTCGTGATGGTGCGCGTCGACGGCTCGCGGCTCTCGATCTCGATCCGCGATCGCGGCGGCGGCATCCCGGCCGAGGTCCTCGCGAAGATCGGCGAGCCCTTCTTCACGACCAAGGCGCCGGGCCGCGGCATGGGTCTCGGGTTGTTTCTGGCCCGTGCGGTGATCGAAGGCGTCGGCGGAACCCTGCGAATCGACTCGCACGAAGGTGCCGGGACGGAGGTCCTCGCACTGCTGCCTACCGACGTCTCGCCGCAAGTGGTGCCAGGAACCGCGAGATCGGGCGAACCTCTGGGGCGTCAGGTGGTATCCAAATCGGCATGAGCACCGCGGACACCACGCAAGGCGACAAGACGTCGATCCTGATCGTCGATGATGACGAGGTCTATCGCAACCGGCTCGCGCGCGCGTTCGTCGACCGCGGCTACGACGTGCGCACCGCGCAGGACTACGACAGCGCGGTGGCTTCGGCGCAGCAGGACTCGCCGGAGCTCGCGGTCGTCGATCTCAAGATGCCGGGCAAGAGCGGCCTCGAGCTGATCAAGGCGCTCGTCGAGATCGATCCGTCCACCAAGTCGATCGTGCTCACCGGCTACGGCAGCATCGCGACCGCGATCGATGCGGTGCGGCTCGGCGCGACGTACTACCTGTCCAAGCCCGCCGACGCGGATGACATCGTGCAGACGTTCGCGCGCGCTGAAGCGCCGCCGCTGGAGCCGCCTGCCTCGGAGTCAGGTGAGTACAAGGCACCGTCGCTCGCACGCGCGGAGTGGGAGCACATCAACCGCGTGCTCTCCGACGCCGGCGGCAACATCTCGGAAGCGGCCCGCCGCCTCGGCATTCATCGACGCAGCCTGCAGCGCAAGCTCCAGAAGTACCCGCCGAGGGAGTGAGAGGCGTCTACTGGCGCCTGACCGCGTCGCATGGTGTGATGGCTTAGATGTCGCCGTCGCCCGCGCGTGTGCTCACCGCGTGGATCCTGGTCGCCCACACGCTCGGTGCGAGCGCGATCGGGGCGCTGGATGCCGCGCGGCTCGGTAGTGCGTCGCTCGCGATGGTGCTGGTCCCGCTGTTCGCGGTGACCGGGCTCGTGGCAGGTTTCGTGATCGCGGGCACCGAGCGGATCGCGGCCGGGCGCGCGTGGTGGGTCTCGGCGCTGATCCGCGGCGCGCCGAGCCTGCTCGTGCTGGTCCCCGTGGCATCGACGCTGTTCGACGGTGCGTTCGCGCAGACGCTGCCACTCGCGTTCGCGCTGCCCTACGTCGTGCCGATCCTGGGCTGGCTGTCCGTGTCGCTCGCGATCGCCGGAGGAAGTCGCTTCCTCCGCGCCGGTGATCCGACGACACGCGCGATCATGGTGCTCGCGTGCGCCGGTGCGCTCGGAGCCATCGTGTGGGGCGAGCGCAACCTCCTCGGCACGGGCTATCCCGGTGCGCACGTCGGCGCCACGCTCGCGGTCCTCGTGCTCGCCGGTGTGTGCGTGCGCGCGCTCGGCCGGTTCCAGCTCTCGCCGTACCTCGCCGCCGGTCTCGCTGCCGCTGCGATCGGAACCGCCATCGCGACGGCCATGCATGGCCTCGAGGATGCGAACCAGCGCCGCGTGCTCGCGACCTATGGCGATCAAGGACGCGACCTGGTGCGGCTCTGGCGGCAGCTCATCGACCGCGATCGCGATGGCAGCTCTCCGGTCCTCGGCGGCGGTGACTGCGACGACGGCGATGCGTCGCGCCACCCCGGGGCTGCGGACTCACCCGACGACGGCATCGATCAGGACTGCGATGGCCGCGATGCGCTGCCGCCGCCACCACCGGCCGCGAAGCCGAAGGCAATCGATCTCGCGTCGTGGCGCGAGAGCTCGCCGGTCGCCGAGACGATCGCGCGCACGAAGGGCATGAACGTCCTCTTGCTCACGATCGACGCGCTTCGGTTCGACATGCTCGCGCCCGAGGCCGCCGATCGCGCCGAGTTCCCCGAGCTCACGAAGCTGCTCGACGAGTCGGTGTTCTTCACGCGTGCATTCTCCCCGGCCTCCGGAACCGATATCTCGCTCGGCACGCTGCTGACCGGGCGCCACGATCCGCACCAGACGATCGAGACCACGCTGCCCGAGGCGCTGCAGTCGCTCGGCTTCCGCACGTACAGCGCGCTGCCCGTCGAGGTCACCCGTTACGTCGGCGAGGTGCTGCCGGGGCGCGGCATGGATCGACCGCGGCCCGTCTACACCGACTGGGACACCACCGACGTCGCCGATCACGTCAGTGGACCCGCGACGACGCTCGAGGGTGTTCGCGCGTGGAACGACGCGGCCGACCGCCGGTCGTTCATCTGGCTGCACTACTTCGATGTCCACGAGCACCACCAGATTCCGGTGCCGAAGCGGTTGCTCAAGAAGGTTCGCGAGGAAGCGTCCGACAGGCGCCGCCGCTATCGCGCGCTGCTGTTCGCGATCGACACGGAGATCGGCCGCCTCCGTGCCGAGCTCGTTCAGCGCGGGCTCGCCGACAAGACGATCATCATCTTCGCGAGCGATCACGGCGAGTCGCTCCGCGAAGATCCGCGCTTGCTCGAGACGCACGGCAAGGTCGTCTATGCGCCGCTCGTGCGGATCCCGCTCGCGTTCCACATCCCCGGCGTTCGCGGCGGCCTGCGCACCGATCCGGCGTCGCTCGTGGATATCGCGCCCACGCTGCTGTCGCTACTCGACTCTCGAAGCTCGCTGTCACCGATGGACGGCGTGGATCTCCTGCCCGCACTCCTCGACGCGCCCGAGGCGTTGCGAGCGATGAAGCGCGCGCTCGTGATCAACGAGGAGCTGCAGTGGAGCGTCGTCGAGTGGCCGTATCAGCTGCTGGTGCGGCCGGCGGAGAACCTCGCCGAGCTCTATGACCTCTCCACGGATCCGCAGCAGAAGACCGATCTGGTCAGCTCGATGCCGGAGGTGGTGGCGCGGCTGCGGGCTCGCTACGCGGAGGCTCCGGTGGTGCGCGTCGACCGAACGATTGATGGGCGACGCTGGCGAGAACAGCAAGCCCGACGGCCCCAGCGCCGTGCGCCACCATGAGCATGATCGGCGACATCCACGCCGTGAAGTGAGGCACGACCGGCGCGACCTTCGCGCCGAACGCAGCACCCCACGCGCCGGCGATCGTGAGGATCGCGGCGAGCACGGCGAACGGCAGCGCGAGCTGTCCTGCGAGCACCCGGCCGAGCGTGGACTTCTTCATGCCGAAGAACGCGGCGGTCGCCGCGAGGAGCAGCGTCGGCGCCCACACCATCCACATGTCGCGGCCCTCGGGCTTGTAGATGAACCCCGTCGACAGCGATGGCATCCCACGCACCGCGATCAGGAGGCCGCACGCGAGCAGAAACCAGAACGGCGCGAGCCACCAGCGGCGCACGGCCCAGGTCGCGGCCCCGAGGCCGGCGACGAGGATGAAGATGCCGATCATGCCCATCGCGATCGGCAGCGCCGGCACGGCCTGATCCTCGCCGAGCCGGGTCGCCATCATCACCTCGAACGGCCGGCCGTGCGATGCGGGATCGATCGTCACGCCGACCGAGTCCGCGATCGCGCGCGCGATGTCGACGATGTGAACGAGGCCGCTCTTCTGCTTCTTGATCCCCGGCCCGTGGATGCAGCCCTGGACGTGGCGCACCTCGCGCTCCTGGCCGCCGTGCCCACCGGTCGGGATGTGGCCGTGATCCGAGAGCAGGAACCAGCGCGCCGACGGATCGGACTGGAACAGCTTGTCGATGAGCGGATCGGTCGCTCGCGCGGCCTTCTCGTAGTCCGAGCCAAGCCCGCTCTTGTGGCCCGCCACGTCGACGCGAAGGATGTGGATGAACACGAGCGGCGAGGTGCTCTTCACCGCCTCGATCGCGAGGGTGAACCACTGCGACTCCCACGGCTTCTCGTTCGCGTCCTTCATCGGCTTGCCGGGCTCGGCGGCGGGCTCTGCGCGCGAGAAGCCGAGCGAACGCACGATGTAGCCGTGGTTCTCCGCGATCGCGATCGAGCCCGGCACCTGCGACGGGATGCCCTTGATCGGCGGATCGAACGCGTGGTTCGCGACGATGCCGGTCTGCTGCTGCGTCAGCCCGGTCCAGAGCGCGGCCTCGACCGGCAACGACACCGTGGGAAACCCGACGTCGATCGTGAGCAGCGCGCCCTGCGAGCAGATGATCTTCCACGAAGCGATCTGCTCGGTGCCGGCCTCGGTCAGACCATCGACGAGGATCACGCGCGTCCGTGGCGCCGGTGGGAGACCAGGCCCGGTCCCACCGGGAAGCGGTGCGGTATCCGCGGGCGCGGCTTCGTAGGTCGTGATCGCGCGGATCAGCGTGCGCCGCACCTGCGGCATCATCCACGCGAGTGCGCACAGCACCACGCCGGCGATGATGGCTGCGAGCTTGGAGCGCATGGTTCAGTCGGCGGCGGTGTCGTCGGGCGCGGCGTCGGGTAGGGGAGTGAGCGAACCGAGCGGTAGCTGCCACGGTAGTTCGGCGAGGCGCTCCACGGGGAGAATGCGCAGGAGCGACGGCAACACGATACCTTCGTTGACCAGCGGCATGTGCGCGTACTGCGCGCGGATGTACACGAGCTTCGCGCTACGCGCGTCCGCGGGCCACAGGTCGTAGCTGGGCGGGAACCGATCGAGGATCTTCGCCTCGGGGACCTTCGCCGCGATCGATTCGCCGGCGAGCACCGTGTCCTCGCCGACCAGGATCAGGCGGTGCCGGTTCGACGACTTGACCCAGTTGACGAGCAGATCCTCGTCGCCATACATCGCATCGATCCACACCATCTGGTCGAGCAGCGGCTCGTCGATCCAGTCTTGCAGCGTGCGGAACGCGCCGCTGTGACCGACCGCCACCGTCAGCGCAGCGCCGCGCGTGATGCCGGTGTTGTCCTCGACGAGCCGCAGCAGCTCGCCGAGATCCGGATAGTTCACGGGCACCCGCTGCGCGATCGGCGCCTCCGGAACGATGAACACCGCGTTGAGTGCCGACATCGCGAACTGCTCCGGCAGCTGATGCGCGGTCCACGCGGTGTCGGCGTTATCGAAGTACCCATGGATGTAGATGATGGTCGCTCCGGTATCCGCGTGATATCCGCGCGGCACCCAGACGTGCACCGGACCACGCGGCGCATCGATGCGCACGTGCCGGCCGGCGGCGACCGCGGACGCGATCGGACCCTGCGCATCGATCGGCGCGGCGGTGGCGGGATCGCCGGCGAGCGCCGCACTCAGCCACGCGAGCCCTGCGGCCGCGGTCAGCGCGAGGCCGGCGGCGAGAGCGAGGCGCGCGCGATGCACACGCCGATCATAGCAAGCTGGCGGCTAGCCCGCGCCGCCGCGCAGGAGCTTCAGCGTACTGCGCACCCGCGCACGCTCCGCCGGCACGAGGGCCGCGCGCAGGAGTGCCGAGCCCGGGCACTGCACGAGCCCGGCGTCGCACGTTGCGACCGCCGCCTCCGCGAGGCCCAGCGCCTCGAGGATCATCACCTTCTCGTAGAAGAGGTCCTCGAGCAGCCAGAAGTCCACGTCGCACAGCGCGTGGAACGCCGTCTCGATGTCGCACAGCGCCTCGCGATGGCGGCCCAGGTCGCCGAGCACGGCGCCGCGCCAGTACATGCACTCGGCGCGGCCCGGGGCACGCGTGAACGCCATCTCGGCGGCGGCGAGCGCGGCGATGTCGTCGCCGTTCGCGGAGGCGACCTGGCACTTGAGGAGCCAGCCGTCGACGGAATCGGGCCGGAGCACGAGCGCCTGGTTCACCGAGAGGTTCGCCTCGGTGAGCTGTTCGTCGTCGCCCGCACCGAGGAGCTCGCGCGCCTGGTCGAGCAGGCGGTCGAACTCCGTGTCGTACTGAGCACGCACTCCGACCACGCTAACACGGCGATCCGGGGCATGCCCGTGGAGATGTTTACGGACGGGTGCGCTGGTGGAGCTCGATCACGTTGCGGTCGGGATCCCGGATGAAGAACCCGCGCGCCGTCGGCATGAACTGGATCGGCCCGCCCGACAGGGTGATGCCGGCCGCCTCGATCGTGGCCCGAGCTGCGTCGAGGTCGGGCACCAGGAGGGCAATGTGGGTGATGCCCGGATGCTTCTCGGGCACGTCCATGAGGATGTTCGGCGCGGTAGCGCTCGGCGCGTTGAGCACGAGGTTGATCTCGACGCCCGACGGATGGTCGAGGATCGCGACCGGCTCGGGCCCGATCGGACCGGCAGTCTTCGTGAACCCGAGCACCTCGTAGAACGCGACCGAGCGCGCGAGGTCGTGCACGCGGATCCCGATGTGCGCGATGCCGGTGATCACGATCAGCCGAGGAAGGCCGACAGCACCGGCGAGCGGCGCTGGCCGAGCAGACCGTCGATCATGGTCTGGATCTGCGTGCGGATCTGCTCGGCGAGCTTGTTGACGAGCAGGCGATCCTCGGCGGCTGCGGCACCGTGCGCGTTGCCGAGATCGATGGGCGGGCCGAACTGCACGAACCACTTGCTCGGGAGCGGCAAGAGGCCCGCGGGGCCGAGCCACGGGAACGTGGGGGTCACGGGAATCCATGGGATGCCGATGTTCTTGGCAAACCACGTGACCTTGCCGAGCATGGGCGCGGCTTCCTCGGCGCCGACGACGGCGACAGGAATGATCGGCGCGCCGGTGCGCAGCGCGAGCTTCACGAAGCCGCCGCGGCCGAACCGCTGCAGGCGATAGCGATCCTTCCAGAGCTTGCCCATGCCCTTTTCACCCTCGGGGAAGACGGCGACGAGCTCGTCCTTCAG
>JACCRC010000522.1 GCA_013813765.1 Deltaproteobacteria bacterium
GTGAGAGGGTCACCCCATGACGTGTACGAAGTGTGGGGCGGCCGTCCTTCCGACCGGCATCTGTTCGTCCTGCGGGCACAACGCGCACGTCGATCTCGAGATCGCGGCCTTCATGACGCCGCACATCAACCGCGCGCGGATCGTGCTCGTCGCGGTGGGGCTCCTGTACGCGTTTCTCGGATGGCGTGCGTACGGTGACATCGTCGAGGTCAAGCAAATCCTCGACGCCTACGGCGAGGACACCGACTACAGCGAGCTCCGGTCCGCTGTCACGCTGGCGTACGCCATCGTGGTGTACGTGATGGTCGCGGGCGTCGCGAACATCATCCTGGCGATCATCGCCGGGAAGAAGACGCTGCTCGCGTTCAACATCGCCGGCGCGATCTTCCTGATTCACACGGCCCTCCAGATGTGGGCCGCCGGTGCCTTGTTCATCACGAGCTGGGTGTGGTGGGTCACCGCGATTGCCCTCGCCATGGGGTACACGGCCGCGCAGAAAGCCGAGCGCCTCCGCAGGGGTACTCCCCCCGGCCCATCGGCCACGTTCTAGACCCCGATCCGGCTTGCCGCGTGTGAGCGGCACGGCTACGGTCGCCGGCTCCATGACCGACGAGAACGCTCCCGCCACCGCTGCGCCCGTCGACTTCGATCCGGTGCCGCCGCTCGCGCAGAAGCTCGGGCTCGCGCAGGGCTCGATCGCCGCGGTCATCGCGCTGCTCGACGAGGGCAACACGGTCCCGTTCATCGCGCGCTACCGCAAGGAGCGCACGGGCGGCCTCGACGAGGTCCAGATCCGCACGATCGAGGAGGAGCGCACGTACCTCGTCGAGCTCGAGACGCGCCGCGCGGCGATCCTCGCGTCGGTCACCGAGCAGGGCAAGCTCACTCCGGAGCTCGAGACCAAGCTGCGCGCTGCTACCGGCAAGAGCGAGCTCGAGGACCTCTACGCGCCGTACCGCCCGCGCCGCAAGACGCGCGCCTCGGTTGCCCGCGAGAAGGGCCTCGCGCCACTCGCCGAGAAGATCGCGGCGCAGCCCGGCGATGGTGATCCGCTCGCCGACGCCGCCGCGTTCGTGACCGAAGGCGTTGCCTCCGCCGAGGAGGCGCTCGCGGGCGCGCGCGACATCGTCGCCGAGCAGATCGCGGATACCGCCGAGGTCCGCACGTGGGTCCGCCAGGAGTACGCGGAGTACGGCGAGCTCGTTTCGTCGGTCGTCCCGAACAAGGGCGACGAGCCCACGAAGTTCGAGCAGTACTACCAGTTCAGCGAGGCGGTGAAGACCATCCCGTCACACCGGTTCCTCGCGATCCGCCGCGGCGAGGCCGAGGGTGTGCTGCGCGCGCAGGTCATCGTCGATCCGAACCGCGTCGGCGTCGGCATCGAGCGGCTCGTGAAGCTCGATCCGCAGTCGCCCTGGGCCGAGCAGCTGCATCTCGCGATCGCGGATGCGCTGAAGCGCCTGCTCGCGCCGAGCGTCGAGAACGACGTACGCGCCGAGCTGAAGCTCCGCTCCGATCACGCTGCCGTCGACATCTTCGCCGGCAACCTGCGCAACCTCATGCTCGCCTCGCCGCTCGGCTCCGCCGCCGTGATCGGCGTGGACCCTGGCCTGCGCACCGGTTGCAAGTGCGCCGCGATCGATGCGACCGGCAAGTTCCTCGGCACGGTGACCGTGTTCATCACGCAGGGCGACGCGCAGCTCTCGCGCGCGAAGGATGACTTCCTCGCGTTCGTGCAGAAGTTTCAGCCGCGTGCGATCGCCGTCGGCAACGGCACCGGCGGCCGCGAGGCCGAGGCGTTCGTGAAGAAGTGCCTCGGCGATGCGAACCTCCGCGAGGGTGCCGACGCTCCCTACGTCGTGCAGGTCAACGAGGCCGGCGCGTCCGTCTACTCCGCCTCGGATCTCGCACGCGAGGAGTTCCCCGAGCTCGACCTGACGATCCGCGGCGCGATCTCGATCGCGCGCCGCCTGCAGGATCCGCTCGCCGAGCTCGTGAAGATCGAGCCCAAGTCGATCGGCGTCGGTCAGTACCAGCACGACGTGCACCAGCCGCTGCTCTCGAAGAAGCTCGGCGCTGTCGTCGAGGACTGCGTGAACCGCATCGGTGTCGAGCTCAACACCGCCTCCGCGCAGCTGCTCGGCTACATCGCCGGCATCGGGCCGTCGCTCGCGAAGAAGATCGTGCTTCACCGCGACACCGCGGGCGCGTTCTCGTCGCGCAGTCAGCTCACCGACATCGCGGGCCTTGGCCCGAAGACGTTCGAGCAGGCCGCGGGCTTCCTCCGCATCCCCGGCGCCGCGCACCCGCTCGATGCCTCGTCGGTTCACCCCGAGCGCTACTCGCTCGTCGAGCGCATGGCGCAGGAGGCCGGTGTCGATCTCGCCTCCCTCGTCGGCAATCAGGAGCTCGTCGACAAGATCGATCTCTCGAAGTACGTCGAGGGCGATGTCGGGCTGCCCACGCTGCAGGACATCGCGGCCGAGCTCGGAAAGCCCGGCCGCGATCCGCGCGCAGAGTTCTCGCCGCCGCGCTTCCGCGACGACGTCACGCAGATGGAAGACCTCAAGCCCGGCATGGTGCTCGAGGGCATCGTCACGAACGTCACCGCGTTCGGCGCGTTCGTCGACATCGGCGTGCACAACGACGGCCTCGTGCACGTCAGCCAGCTCGCCGAGCAGTTCGTGAAGGATCCGTCCGAGGTCGTGAAGGTCGGGCAGAAGCTGACCGTCCGCGTGCTCGAGGTCGACAACACGCGCAAGCGCATCGCGCTCTCGGCGAAGCGCGGTGGTCAGCCGCGCGAGAAGCAGCCGGCGCAACAGCAGCGCGGCCAGGGCCAGGGCCAGGGCAACAATCGCCGCGGCGGTCGTGGCCGTGGTGCCGGCGGCGGCGGTGGTAACCAGCAGCAGCGCGGTCCGCGGCCCGAGCAGCAGAACGTCGAGGGCGGCGCGCCCAACGATCAGCAGCAGCAGCACGTCGAGGGCGGCGATCAGCAGCAGCAGCCGCAGGGCAACGAGCGCCGGCAGTGGCGCGAGCGCGGCCCGCGTCCCGATCAGCAGCAGCAGGGCGGTGATCAGCCGCCGCAGCAGAACGTCGAGGGCGGCGCGCCCGATCAGCAGGGCGGTGCTCCTCGCAACGCTCGTGGTCCGCGCGGTCCGCGTGGGCCACGTGGCCCGCGCAACGGCCCCCAGTGGCAAGGCGGCCCGCAGGGTGGCGGCGGTGGTCCGCGCAACGACGGCCAGTGGCAGGGCGGCCAGCAGGGTGGTGGTGGTCCGCGCAACGACGGTTCGTGGCAGGGCGGCCAGCAGGGTGGTGGTGGCGGCGGCGGCCCGCGCAACGACGGTTCGTGGCAGGGCGGTCAGCAGGGTGGCGGTGGTGGCGGTCCGCGCAACGACGGTGCGTGGCAAGGCGGCCAGCAGGGTGGCGGTCCGCGCAACGATGGCCAGTGGCAGGGCGGCCAGCAGGGTGGTGGTGGCGGCGGCGGCCCGCGCAACGACGGTTCGTGGCAAGGCGGCCAGCAGGGTGGTGGCGGTCCGCGCAACGACGGTTCGTGGCAGGGCGGACCCGGTGGTGGTGGCGGCGGTGGCCCGCGCAACGACCGCGGTCCTCGCCAGTGGCAAGGTGGACCCGGTGGCGGCGGTGGTCAGGGCAGTCAGGGTCCACGCAACGATCGCGGTCCGCGCAACGACCGACAGTGGCAGGGCGGTCCTCCGCCAGGTGGTGGACCAGGCGGTGGTGGTCCGCGCCGCGATGATCGTGGTCCCGGTGGCCCGGGTGGTCCCGGTGGCGGTGGTCCGCGCCGCGACGATCGCGGTCCGCGCCGCGACGATCGCGAGCCGCGTCGCGAAGGTCCGCCGCCCGAGGACTGGGGGGTCTCCGGCTTCAAGAACAATCCGTTCGCGAAGCTCGTCGAGAAGCCTCGGAAACCTTAGGGAAAAATGGCCCTGTCGGGCCTCGTCTCCCTCTCGTCTCCTTTCGGCCTCCTCAGGCCGCCTCCGAGGCGCGCGCGATTTCTTTTTCCACTGCGCCGCCTGCGCTCTTTGGCTGCATCGCGATCACGTTCGGGGCATCGCTCGGCATGAGGAACGAAACGCGGCCGTAGTCCTCTGCGAACGCGGTGGGCTTGAGGTGCGCGTAGGTCCGTTCCGTGATCGAAACCGAGTTGTGACCAAGGATGCGCGACAGTTTGAAGATGTCGCCGCCATCGACCAGGAACAGCGATGCGAACGTATGCCGCTTATGCCGACGTCGGCATAAACGTCATTATGCCGCCTCTCGGATTATGCCGACTGGCGATGCCGCGTTGCTCGTGAGGAGCCACGCGTCGGGTTCGGAGTCGCGAAGGCGCCGATACCCGCCCGGCCACAGCAGCGTGTTGGGACCGCGCGTGGGTTTCATCGCCCTGAGCACCGACAGCACGCTGTCGAAGATCGGAACGCGGCGCGCCTTGCCAGACTTCGTCGTCCCCGTCTTCGTTCGACCGCGCCGGCCACGGTGCACGGTGATCAGACGATGCTCCAGATCGATATCGTCCCACCGCAGGTGCAGCGCCTCGTCGAGGCGCATTCCGGTGCCAACGAGAACGGCGGCGATGGTGCGGATGTGTGGTGGGCACTGCGCGAGGAGGCGCGTGATCGCTTCGGGTGAATCCAGCCATGGAAACACGCGCGCGTCGGACTTCAGCCTCTTCACGCCGTGACAAGGGTTGTGCTCCAGCCAATCGCGGTCGATGCACCACGTGAACGCCGCCGAGAGCGTTCCCATCACCGTGTTGACGGTGGCTGCCGAGACGCTCGACAAGATCATCGCGCCACTGCACGATGTCGCTCTTCCGGATGTCGACAAGCGGTACAGCCGAGAACCGCGGTAGCGCGTAGAGATCGACGCGGCCAGAGTATTCGGCGTATGACCGGGATCCGTTGTCGTCGAGGGTCTCCAGCCAAGACTTCACTGCCATCCCGAACGTTCGCTTGTGATCGATCGCTGGAGGCAGTTCTCCGGAGGCGATCTTTCGCTGCGTCGTACGGTGCTCCTCATCAACTGCAATCGCTTCGCGCTGAGAGTCATACGTACCGACGTACACCTTCTTTCCGTTCGCTCGGCCATAGACCTGGAACCGCACGCCGCCATCACGGTCTACTCGCTTGATCATTTTCGCCTCCGCAGGTGCGTCCCGCAGAGCGGCCAGCGATCACTCGGAACGCTAGCCGTCCCACAGGGACGCGCAACAAGGGCCCTCGCCGGCATGTTTTCCAACGTGGGACTCAACCGCCAGCCTCCGCTCGTGCTCGGGGACGGCACCGTGGTCGATCTCGACAGCAGCCGCTGGCTGGTCCGCGCGGGCGCCAAATTCGTCGAGATCCTCGACGATCACTGGTCGGTGGGTGCCGGCAGCTTCACCAACTTCGAGGACGAGAAAGGCCAGCACGTCTACTTCAATCGCTCGCGCGTGGCGATCGAGTGGGACCTCTTGAAGCCCGACGATCCGCGCGGCAACCGGCTCGGCGTGTTCTACGCGCTCGGCTGGTCGACCGAGAAATATCAGCTGCGCAACGAGCGCGGCGAGAAGTCCGCGACCTATCCGGTCCACGGGATCGAGGCATTCGGTTCGGTGCGGCACGACCGCATCAGCTTCGGCCTGTCGCTGGAGTCCGAAGCACAGCTCGCGCATCCGACGCGCCGCCACAGCATCACCGTCTCGCCATTCATCCAGGTCCAGCTCGGCGATCGCGTCGATCTCGAGCTCTCCCTCTCGTTGACGCAGCGCGAGCTGCCTGGTCCTGACCCGGCCGCGATCGATCCCGCGGACTTCGAGCAGCAATCGCGGCTGTCGTTCGCGGAACCACTCTCGATCAGCGGCACGTTCAGCCTCAACATCCACTTCGATCCGTCCAACGGTGTCCGCAACGATCGGCTCGGGTCGATCTAGAGCCCCCTGTGACAACCGGCGCGAGCCAGTTGTCTCATGGGACGATCGTTGAACCCGATCGCTCAACCGCGCGATGTCGCTGTCGATCCGCTTGGCCCGAAACGTGCCTTTCCTCCCCTCGGAGGAATCGAATCATGGTCACGAATCATCTCGCTCGGTCGCTGCTGGCGCTCGGTCTCGTCGGTTGTGCAGTTCACGAGGACGACCTCGATCGTTCGGAGCTCGACGATCTTGGTGAGACCAGCCAGGAAGTGAAGAACGGCGCTTCGCGCGACCCGCAGACGTTCGCCGCGCCGCTGCTCACCGGTAAGGACAACAGCGGTGCGTCGCGAAGCTGCACGCTCGCGTTGATCGAGAACGACCTCGCGTTGACGTCGACCGACTGCGCCGACCTGACGGCGACCCGCGTGACCATCGCTGGCGTGCAGACGTCGGTCTCGGTCGCGCGCGTGCCGTGGGGAGGATCTCCGAAGCTCGCGGTGGTGCAGCTTCGCAAGCCGCTTCCGGTTGTCACGCGGGCCGGGATCAAGGACTCGGGTCTGTTCCGCGGGCCGTCCGCGACGCCGCTCGTCAGCGGCCAGAAGGTCCACTGCTTCGGGTACCACCTCGGCGTGTTCCGCCAGGGCCAGTTCCAGGTCGTCGACGTGGATGGGGCCGGTAACTATTCGCTGCTCGGAGGACTGGGCGGCAACGGTCAGCCGATCGAGCTCACCAGCGACGGCGATGGCGGCGCGTTCTGTATGAATGACGCGGGCGCCGAGCTCGTGGCCATCGTGTTCGATCCACTCAACCGGAAGGCAGCACCGGTGCATACGCTCGGCGTGGCCCTCGATGACATCCGGTTCGTGGCGGCGCGTGCGCGCGAGGAGGTGGCGCTCAGTCTGATCAACGCCAAGACGGGAGAGGCGTTGCAAGGTGGCAGTGCGCCGGGGGTCGCGGCCGTCATGATCCCGCGCGCGGGCAATCCGGCGAGCCAGGCGTTCTATTACTGGGACTACGCGGCGAATCCCACGGCGGACATCTTCGTGCTCGTGAACGCGAGGAACGGTCTCTGCCTGAGCGCCGACAACGGCGTGATGAAGTCCAGGCGTTGCGATCAAGCCCAGCTCACGCACGCCCAGCGCTTCTGGGTCCAGTTCGATGGCGCGGACTATCGCGTCCGTCCGCACGGCGCGATGGCGCAAGCGGCGAGCCCGAACGGCAGCTCGATCACGTTCCAGACCTTCGTAGGCGCCGCCGAACAGGAGTGGGCGGAGTGGCTGAACTGGTTCTGAGGTCATCGCGCGCGAGCCGCCTTCGAGGCGATCGCATCGAGTCGAGCTGCTCGCACGAGACGTGGGTTGTTCGATCTCGTCCGGTTCGGCATGCGGATCGCGCTCGACCAGGCGCACGCACCCGCGATCGCCGAGCCAGGTGCGTGGGTCGACGCCGGCTCTTCCAACATGTCCTCGCGGTTGTTTCGCGCGTCCTACTCGACGAGCAGCCTCAACACCTGCGCCGGCTGGACATCCTCTTCCCCGACCGTCAAACCCGACGGTGGCAACCTCGGTCGCGGCCTGACCAAGTCGTTCGAGCGGAGAAAGGTCTGCGTGCTGAGCTTGAGTGTCTGGAGAGGCGATCTCGTGCGAGACATCGAGCAGCGTGTTCACAAGTTCGACCAAGCGATCGACCTGGCGATCCATCTTCACCAGCCGGTAACGCAGCTTCTCGTCTTTACCAAGTCGTTCGAGCGGAGAAAGGCTGCGTGCTGAGCTTGAGTGTCTGGAGAGGCGTTCGTAGCTCGTGCGATGCGATGGCGAGGAACTCATCATCGCCAGCGTCCGATGCGAGTCGAACAGCCGGTTCCCTCCTCATGCGGTGAGCAATGCGTCCATCAGCGTGCCATGCAGGAGCCAGGATCAGCGGTCGGGATGCCCCGAACGCGTCTCCCTCGTGTCTCCCTTGTCGCGTTCTCCGTCGAGGAGAGCACTTCGTTCACGACGTTGAGCGCGTTGAGGAACAAGAATGATGTTGAGGACATCGCCCTGCCGAGGGAACAATCCGTTCGCCAAGCTGCAGCCCGACAAGCCGAAGCGCTGAGCGCCCGGTACGAATTGGCTGTGCGAACAGCGTGGACGATCTGTCCACGCTGATGGTGCAAGAGCCTGGTCAATCCGCTCGGCCACGACACCAAACCCGATCGCCTGCGGCGAGCGTTGCGCCGTGACAAACTGAACCCGCGATGGACTTCGTGTTGCCGTTAGTGATCGCGGCGGCGGCGTTCGCGATCTACCGGGCGTTGCCCGAGCCCAAGCCCAAGGCCGAGGCCGAGCCCGAGCCCGACGGTCCTGTCGTGATGCGTATCGGCCCGATAGAAAAACCCAGCGTGCGCGACGTCGATGAGCTGCGGATCGTCGTCTATATGCTGCCCGATTGCGTACGCTGGGGCGTCGAGCTGCCGCGACCGGGCACAGCGACCTTCCGGATCTACCCGGAAGGCGCGAAGAGCTTCGCGAGCAAGCTGTTCGGCGGGGAGGACGTCGAGCTCGCAGTGCACCCGGTATTCGACTACACGTTCATGATCAGAGCGGACGACCACGAAGCGGTGCGCCGAATGTGGCGCCACGAGCAGTGCGCGGCGCTCATGGGGATTTCGCGCGAAGCCGTCGTATACGGCGAGCAGCAGGTCATCGTCCTCGAGGCGCCGGGGCGCTTCGAGGACGATGTCATCGAGCGCGGCATCGATCTGCTGGTCGCCCTCGCCCGGACCGATCTCTACGGCATCCGCGTGCTCTCCACGCTGCCCGACGCGAAGCCTGTGGCCGATTCGCTGGTCCGGCTGCCGGGCCCCGGCGAGATCCGCGTCGGCCCGTACCGCGACGGCGATCGCGTCAGGACGCGGATCTGGAGCCAGATCCGCGTCGATCGCGAGGTCGTGGTGCCTTTCGAGCTCGGCACCGCGAAGCTCGAAAGCGAGGGCGTCGAGACCACGCTGACGTGGGATGGGATCGAAGAGGATCCACGGCGCTTGCTCGCGGGCGTCGCGTTCGTGCGCAGCCTCGCGGAGGCACCGGCGCTCGGCGTGTTTCGTTGACGACCGATCCGCAGCGTCCTTCTCGCGGCTGCACGCCAGGAAGGTATCGCGCCTGCCTGACGGGATCACCGCGAGCGCGCTCCCGAGCGCAAGTAGTCGTCAGACGAACGCGCGGATCAGCAGCGCGAGTCCGACGAGCGGGCTCGCGATCAGCGCGAGGACTGGCAGGCCGATCGCGAACACGGCGACCACGTCCCGCAGCCGTGCACGCGGGCGGGGCGCATCGAGGCCGAGCGTGGCCTTCACCTCGTCGACCCGGCGAGGCAGCAGGTGATCGACGCCGTCCTCGGAGTAGAGGTTCTTCGTGTGACGGCCGAGCGACCATGCGCGCGCGATGCGGCCGGGCGCCATCACGAGGCCGATCGCGAGTGCGCCGAGGTTCAACACCGTTGCAGCGCGCGAGCTGAGGCAGTTGCTCGCGAGCTCCCACGCACCGATCTCCGCCTCTCCGCGGAGGTCGGTCTGAAAGCCGGTGACCACGTGATGGAGGTCGTGGATCTTCACCGCCTTCCTGCGGCCGTCCGTGTTCGGGATCTTGAGCGTGACGCCGAGGATCTTGACGGGCACCCACTCGAGCGAGTCGCCGCCGTCGTCGTCGAAGCCGTTGACCCGATAGTAGTCAGCGCGGGCCGCACCGAGTGTCGTCGCTGCGCTGGTCATGGGTTCCCTGGGGTGGGATGCAGGAGCGCGCCTTGGCGGTTCGTGCCGACGGATGGCATCTCCCGCCAAATCGCTCGGTAAGCTCGGTGCGTGGAGGAGCTTCCACCGGATAGGGCGTTCGCCGGGGGGCGCATCGGCGATCCTGACCGGTGCGCTCGCGATCTCGGCCCTCGTCGGGTTTCGCCGCACTGCCGCTGCAACGCGGAGCTCGACGCCGCTCAGCGCGGGCCGTAGGCGGGCACCGGAGCGCCGGCCTCGTATGCGCCGAGATCCGGCGCAGCGCCGGCGTACGCGAAGCCGGGCAGCACGAGCCCGACATCGATCGCAGCACCACCCGCGGCGGGCCGCAGATCCGGAGGCGGCTGCGACGGGAACGGCGAGCTGGGGATCGCCGGCGGCATCGCGAACGCGGCAGCCGTGATCTCGACCGCGTGCTTCTCGGTCGTCATCGCCTTCAGCTCCGCGAGGTTTGTGAAGCGCGCCGCTCCGAACCGTCCGGAGAACGATGTGCCGCCGTAGCCGTCGTAGTCGAGATCGACGGTCGCATCGGCAGCGGAGAGCACGATGACCTGGCCGGTGCCGATGTCGTAGGTGTTGTAGGTCCCGCCCGGCCCGCCGAGGAAGAGGTTGTTGCGGAAGTACTGTCGCGAGAACACATCGGTGGTGTAGATGCCGAACGCATCGCCGCGCTTGACCACCGTGTTGTGGAGGGCGACGTCACCGACCGAGCCGCGCTGCAGCTTGAACGCCGACAAGAGTGTGTTGAAGATGACGTTGCGGATGAAGTACGTCGGCCCGCCGAGGCCGGGCTGCGAGCTGAGACCGATGAACACGTTCGTCAGGCGATTGCCGACGATGCGGCAGTTGTGAAAGCAGAAGTCCGCCTCGATGCCATCGTCCGCGCACTCGGAGAGGTCGTTGTACGCGATGTCGATCGAGTGCTGATCGGACGCGTTGGTGTCCTCGATCGTCGAGATGCAGTCGCGGAAACCCTTCACGCGGTTGTGCTCGATCACGTGGCCAGGGCCGGTGACCTCGATGCCCTCGCCGATGTTGTTGCCGCTCGCGCCGAGTGCAGGCTCGTTCCACAGGGTCGCGCCGGTTACCGTGTTGTCGGCGATGTAGAGGTCCTCGGAGCGGGTCTTCGTGGTGATTCCGTCCTCGGTGGTGGTGATCGTGTTCTTCACGATCGCGACTCGCTGGGCGCTGTTGAACTTGATCTTGCCGGCGATCGTCAGCCCCTCGACGATGAGGTCGTGCCGGCTGTCGAGCCGCACGTCGCCGGTGATGTTGACCGTCGCGCCCGCGGCGGCGCGAAACACGATCGGCATGCCGGGCGCACCGTCCTTCATGTACGTGAAGCCGGGGTAGGTGCCCGCGGCGAGCTCGAGGATGTCGCCGGGTACTGCCGCGCCGGTGACCTGCGTGAACGTCTGCGGCGTGACCGGCTTCACCGGCGCACCGGGCATTGGTGCGGGCACGGCGCGCGTCGCCACCATCACCGTCCGGATCTCGCACCCGCCGTCGGGATCGCGGAGCGCGAGCTCGAGCTCGTATGGCGTGGCGGGGTCGAGATCGAACACGCTGCCGGAGAATCGGTTCAGCCACGAGAAGCTCATCATGCTGCCGGCGGGGATCCGCTTCAGCGGGAAGCCCTGCTTCCACTCGCCACCGCCGGTGCGATAGCGAACAGCGCCGGTCGCGTTGACGTTCGCGTCGCCGGTGATCGCCCACTCGATCGTCAGGCTCCGGATCGCCGGCGCCGGCGTGATCGACACGCCGGGCATCGTTTGGTCCGCGAGCGCGCCGGTGGGCGGTTCGGTGGGGCAGGCGGGCGGCGGAGGCGTGCCGTCGGGACTGGCGTCGGCGGCGGTGCCCGGGCTGTCGTCACCACACGCGGCCGCGAGCAAAACGGTCAGCAGCACGCCCCTCATTGGCTCGACGATACCGCGTCGTGCTAATGCCTGGGTGGAGTGCATCGCATCGCCTTGTTACTTCTCGTGACTCTCGCGGCGTGCGGCAGCAAGAAGAAGACCCGCGACGACGCTGCTCCGGTGGCGCACGATGCCGCTACCGTGGCCGAGGTCACGGATGCCACGGCCACGATCGATGCGCCTCCGCCACCGCCGGGACGCGTCGAGCACGCGGTGTGGAAGCTTGTCGACAACCGTCACGCGGCGCATCGCTTCATCGGTGACGAGCTGGTGCTCGACGCCGCCGACATCGGCTTCGCACGCTACACGCGCTTCGGCGTTCCGATGCCGCGCTGGCACTACGGCATGACGGTCGACGGCGTGCGCGCGGCGACCGCCGACAAGCTGGCGGTCGTCGAGCTCCCGCTGACCAATGGTCAGGCGAAGACCGCGACGCACCTCACCGCACGCGTGTTCGGCAGCACGAAGCAATCGCTCGGACTCAAGGTCAACGGCAAGAAGGCGAGCAAGGCCTCCGAGCTGCCGCTCGAGGACGGCTGGCAGACGATCGCGATCCCGATCGATCCGGGCTCGCTGACCGTCGGCGAGAACCAGCTCGTGCTCGAGACGCACGGCAAGAGCAAGAGCAAGGTCTCGATCGCGTGGCTGCGGATCGGTTCGCAGCCGCCGGGCGACCTCGATCCGCGCGCGTCCGCCGTGTTCGATGGCGCGAAGGACTCCGTCGCGCTCGCGAAGGACGCCGGCTTGACCTGGTTCATCACCGTCCCCGACGGCGGGCACCTCGTCGCGGACGTGACCACGCCGTGCAAGATCGAGGTGCGTGCGCGAGCGAGCGACGACAGCTTCGCCGGCGGAAACCTGATCGGCGAGGGCGCGCGCGTCGATCTGACGTCGATGGCGGGCAAGGTCGTCGCGCTGCAGCTGACCGCGCGTGAGTGTGCGACCGCCACGATCACGCGCCCGCGGATCACGCTACACGGCCCGGCGCCGGTGCCGCTGCCGCCGAGCGCACCGCCTCGCTACATCATCCTGTGGATCATGGACGCGCTCCGCGCCGACAGGATCCCGATCTTCACGCCGGGTGCGCGCGCGCAGACGCCGAACTTCGACGAGCTCGCGAAGACGTCTGCCGTGTTCCGTCAGTACTACGTGCAGGGCAACGAGTCGCAGACCAGCCACTCGAGCATGTGGACCGGGCTGTATCCCGCGGTCCACAACGTTCGGCTCGCCGGCGTCGGTGGGAAGTGGGCGATCGACAACGACTTCCCCGTGATCGCGACGCAGCTCGACGCCGCCGGGATGTTCACGACAGCCGTCACCGGCAATGGCTTCGTCAACGACAGCGGGGGCTACGCGCGCGGGTTCAAGGAGTTCCGCAACATGATGCGGGAGACCGGCGTCATCAACGGCGTCATCTACGGCGAGAAGATCGTCGACGCGGCGCTCGGCCAGCTCGGCAAGCGCCGCGCCGATCCGACGTATCTCTTCATGGGCACGATCGACACCCACGGCCCGTGGATCGCGCGCAGGCCGTGGATCGACATCTACTCGCCCGGCCGCTACACCGGGCCGTTCAAGGATTTTGGCACCGCGAAGGACCTCGGCTTCAAGCCGGGGTCGATGGGCTGCTCGATCATTCCGCCGAAGGAAGACATCGATCGGCTGGTCGCGATCTACGACTCGGCGATCAGCTATCAAGACAAGCAGCTCGGCCGCCTGATCGATCAGCTGAAGTCGTGGGGCATCTGGGACCAGACGATGCTCGTGATCACCGCTGACCACGGCGAGGAGTTCTTCGAGGACAAGCGCTGCGGCCACGGCGGCTCGCTGCGCGACTCGCTGACGCGCGTGCCGCTCCTGATCCACGATCCGGCGCGGTTCCCGGGCGGCACGATCGTCGAGGCGGGTGCCGAAGGTGTGGACCTCTTGCCGACGATGCTCGCGGCGCTCGGCGCGCCGGCCGTCGACACCGTTCAGGGACAGGCGCTCGAGCCGATCGCGCAGGGCGTGGGCCGTGGCTGGCCGACGCCGTCGTACGCGTCGATGTACGAGTACGCGCACGCGATGCGGATCGGCCGCTGGAAGGCGCGCGTGGGCAAGGCGGGCGTCCCGATCGTCGGCGACATGGTCGAGGATCCGAACGAGACGAAGGACCTCTCGCAGTCGCGGCCCGTCGAGCGCCGCATGCTCACCGACAACCTCGGCCTGTTCCTCGCGCTGCGCACGCAGTGGAAGAAGCACGCATGGGGGACCGTCACGAACGTGACGACCGCCGGCGCCGCCGCGCTCGACGGGGTCACGACCCCGTGAAGCGATCGCCGTGCGCCGTGGTCGCGTGCGCCCTGTTCGCATGCGGCGCGCCCGATGTGCCGAATTCGAGCATCCCGCGACCGGCCGAGGACGCGCCGATCTCCACCGAGATCCCCGATGCACCCGCCGACGCCGAGGTGCTCGCTACCCCGCTGCTGCCGGATGCAGCGCCCGTCGAGACCGCGGCGCCCGCACGCGAGGAGTGGCTCAAGGGGTCGACGCATGTCCACGCGCGTCCATCGGGGGACAGCATCACGCCGCTGCCCGACGTGATCGCCTGGTACGAGAAGCGTGGCTACGACTTCATCGTGCTCACCGATCACAACCGCACGACCGAGGTCGTCCAGGGCAAGAGCCTGCTCGTGATCCCGGGCATCGAGCTGACCCACAATCCGTCGAACTGCATCCCGCCGGGGGACCCGAGCGGCAAGTGCCGCATCCACGTCAACCTCCTCGGCGTGACCGGCCGCGTCGAAGGGAAGCTCGTCTGGGCCAACCGCAAGACCCAGGAGCGCATCCCGAAGTACGACGCCGCTCTCGAGCAGCAGAAGGCGCTCGGGGGCATCGCGCAGATCAACCACCCGAACTGGTTCTGGGGCATGACCGGCGACCTCCTCGCCGAGCTCGCGCGCCGTGGGTTCCGGCACGTCGAGATCGCGAACGCCGCGTTCGAGACCTGGAACGCCGGCGACAAGGACCACCCCGACCTCGACACGCTGTGGGACGCGGCGCTGGCGCAGGGCGTCACGCTCTGGGGCATCGCCTCCGACGACGCGCACGACTACACCGACAGCAAGAGCCCGAAGGTGAAGTACCCCGCGGGCGGCGGCTGGGTCGTCGTGAAGGCCGCGCGCGGGCAGGCGTCGATCCTCGCGGCCCTCGACGCAGGCCGGTTCTACTCGTCGAACGGCGTCGTCCTCGAGCGCGCGGAGGTCGATGGCGACGCGCTCGTGGTCGAGGTCGCCCCAGGCGAGCGCGGCTCGTACACGATCGACTTCATCGAGAACGGCAAGCGCGTGCAGCGCGTGACGGGAACGACGGCACGCCGAACGCTCCCCGCCTCCGGCTATCTCCGTGCGCTGGTGACGCGCGGAGACGGCAAGAAGGCGTGGGTTCAGCCCGCGCGTCGTTAGTCGCGGAGCCTTACAGCGAGACGTAGCCGTGCTTGACGGCGAACCGGGTCAGCTCGGAGTTGTTTCGCAGGCCGAGCTTCTTCAGCACGTGACCGCGATGCGTATCGACGGTCTTGATGCTGATCTCGAGGTGCTCTGCGATCTCGCGGTTGGTCATGCCCCGCGAGAGCATCTCCATCACCTGGGACTCGCGCGCCGTGAGCGCGCTCGCCGGGTGACCATCCCCGTTCGCGAGCAGCTGATCCACGCCGGGCGGGATCACCTGCTCGCCCCGGCTCACTGCGCGAATCGCAGCGAGGAGCTCCTCGGGGGAAACCGACTTGCTCACATAGCCGTGCGCTCCTGCCGCAATGGCGCGTGCGGCGTAACTCGGCTCGGTGTGCCACGTGAGCACGACGACGAGGGGCGCCGTGTCCAGGGGCCGCATCTCGGTGAGCACATCGAAGCCCGAGCGATCGGGAAGGCTGATGTCGAGCAGGAGCACGTCGGGGCGCTCCTTCTTGATCATTTCCAGCGTTTCCGCGGCAGTGCCGGACTCGCCGACGACCTCGATGTCGTCCGCCTTGCCAAGCGCTTCACGGAGCGCCCAGCGCACGATCGTGTGGTCTTCTGCGATTGCTAGTCTAATCATGTGCTTCTCCTACGGAGCTTTCCGACAGAAATAAGCAACACGCGGGCCGGAATTCAGGCCGCTTCCGTGAGAGCACTCTGCCGTCTAGGATGCGTGCGCGCGCATGATTCCTGCTGCTCTTCCCAGCTCGCTCGGCGAGTTTCGCGTCGAGGCGATCCTCGGCGAGGGCGGTAGCGGCATCGTCTATGACGCGACCTGGGGCCCGCGAAAGGTCGCCCTCAAGGTCCTCCACCCGAGCCTCGCCGACACCGATCGCGTGCGCGCGCAGTTCCTCATCGAAGCGCAGCGCCTCCAGACGATCGCGCATCCCGCGGTCGTGAAGGTCCTCGCCGTCGGCGAGCTCCCGGATGGCCGCCCGTACCTCGCGATGGAGCGCCTGGACGGCGAGACGCTCGCGCAGGTGCTCGCACGCGGACCACTTCCGCTCGCGCAGACGCTCGAGCTGTTCGGCGAGCTGTGCTCCGCCGTCGGCACGCTGCACGAGCAGGGCCTCATTCACCGCGACCTCAAGCCCGAGAACGTGTTCATCGTCGGCGGCAAGCATGCCGTGCTGCTCGACTTCGGGATCGCGAAGGACATCGCCGCGCCCGCATCCACCACCACGATGGACGGCGGCGTCCGCGGCACGCCCGCGTACATGGCGCCCGAGCGGTTCTTCGGTCAGCCCGCGTCGACCGCGACCGACATCTACGAGCTCGCCGTCACGCTCTACGCCATGCTCGCCGGGCGCCTACCGTGGGACGACCTCGCGGATCCCGAAGCGCGCCTCTCGCCGCGCCCGCTCGTCGATCTCGTGTCGATTCCCGACGAGCTCGACGTCGAGATCCGGCGCGCGCTCTCCACCCGCGCGCAGAACCGGCCGAGCACCGCGCCCGCACTCGACGCCGCGGTGCGCGCGGCCGCCGGTGCATCCACTCCCACGCAGCCAGCGGACACCGCGCGCATGCGTCCCGCGCCCAGTGATCCGCCGCCGAACAAGCCGACGATCACTGCGGAACGGAAGCCGTGGTTTGCCGAGCGGCAGAACACCACCGACCGCGGCAAGACGCCGCTCGCGTGGGCACCGACCGCGCAGGCTGCTCCGACGCCGAAGAAGCGGTGGCCCATCTACGCCGCCGCGCTGTCGCTCGCTGCCGTCGGTGGTGGCGTCGCGTGGTGGCAGCTTCGCGATCGATCTTCTCCGGAAGCGCCAACCCCCGCGGTGTCGATCGCGGTTCCGGTGAAGACGTTGCCGCCCGAGTCCGATCCGTGGGGCGCGCCGGCAAGGCCCACGCCCTCGACGCCGCCGCTCGCCACGTTCGGTCCGGAGATCTCCGTCGCGATCGCGCAGAGCGAGCTCGCCGCAGCGCTTCCACACTTGCCGGCGGACACCTCGTTCGTGATCGCTGCGCTCGTCGGTCAGATGAATCGCGACGAGCGCTTTATCTCGATGTTCGACAAGCTCGGCAAGCATCCGAAGGTGCAGATGGCCTTCGGGCTCATGCCCCCGTGCGTGAAGACCCTGATCTCCGGCTCCGAGTGGTTCGCGTTCGGCTCGACCGGCTTCATGGCCGACAAGCAAGGCACGTTGATCGTCCGCGGTCGCTGGCAGCGCTCCGACGTCGAGGCCTGCTTCTCCGCGCAGAGCCAGACGTTCACGATGACCGACGGCGCGAAGCTGCTCCAGCTTCCAGAGATCGGCTGGCTCGACTTCCTCGACGCGAACACCGTCTACATCTCGGTCCGCCAGGATCTCGCCGCCGCGCAGGTTCACGACAACGTGAAGAAGGGCGTCGGCCTCACGAAGCGCGCTCGCACGCTCCTCGCCACGCTCCCCCCGAACCGCGCACTCACGTTCGTCGTCGATGGCACCGGCAACGTCGAGTGGCCCGGCGATCCGCTGCCCCGCGGCTCGGACGCCGCAGCCTCGGTCCAGATCTCCGACTGGGGCGTGGCGTTCGATGTCGCGCTCGACACGCACGACGAGGCCTCCGCCAGGCAGCTCGAGGCAAAGGTCAAGCCCGAGCTCGAGCCGCTGTTCGCTTCCACGACCGATTCCGTCGGCAAGCTCGCCGTGACCCGTGCCAAGTCCAACGTCCGCATCAGCGGGAAGCTGTCGACCCTGATGATGGGCATCGTCTCGTCTTCCATCGCGGCCATGCCGTAGGTACAACGCCGCCCGATGTCCGTAGGCTCGCGTCCGCTCGTCGTCGGGATCGCCGGAGGCACCGGCTCGGGCAAGACCACCGTCGCGCACAAGCTCGCGGCCTCGATGCCCGGCCGCGCCTCCGTGATCGAGCACGACGCCTACTACCGCGATCAGGCCCACCTCGCGGAGGCCGAGCGCGCCGGCATCAACTACGACCATCCATCGTCGCTCGAGTCCGACCTCCTCGCGCATCACCTGCGCGAGCTCCGCGAGAACCGCGGCGTCGACATTCCGATCTACGACTTCGCGCACCACACTCGCCGGCGCGACACCCGCCGCGTCGAGCCCGCGCGCGTGATCATCGTCGAGGGCATCCTCGTGTTTACCGAGCCCTCGCTGCGCGAGCAGATGGACATCAAGATCTTCGTCGATACCGACTCCGACATCCGCCTGATCCGCCGCATCCGTCGCGACCTCGAGCAGCGCGGCCGCAGCTTCCAGTCCGTGCGCGACCAGTACTACGCGACCGTCCGTCCGATGCACCTCGAGCATGTCGAGCCGTCGAAGCGCTGGGCCGATCTGATCGTGCCCGAGGGCGGCGACAACAAGGTCGCCCTCGACGTGCTGCTCGGCCAGCTCGGCCGCGTTGCCTTCGGCCGCGACTGAACGTGTTCGAGTACGCCGTCGAGATCGCGCGCGTCGGCCAGGACCGTGCTGCGGTGATCGTTGGGCCTGACGCGCTCGTGGTCGCGCTCGCCGATGGTGCCGGAGGGACCGGCAATGGAGCGGCCGCGGCGCAAGCCGTGATCGATGCGGTCGCAGCGCGCCAAGACTGGCAGGCGCTCGATGAGGATCCCGCTCGTCTCGGGCACGGACAGACGACGGCGATCGTTCTGACGGTGGATGCGAATGGGATCGAGGGCGCGAGCGTCGGCGACTCGGAAGCGTGGCTGATCGGCGACGAGGTGACAGAGCTGACAGCGCGACAGGTGCGCAAGCCGCTGCTGGGCAGTGGTTGCATGCCGGTCGGGTTTGCAGCAGGCCCGATCGGAACTGCGACGCTGCTCGTCGCTTCGGATGGGCTGGTTCGCTATGCGAAGCAGCAGGACATCGCGCGGATCGCGCGCGGTGCTGACCTCGTCGCCGCAGCGCGAGCGCTCGTCGAGCTGGTGCGGCTGCCGAGCGGCGGGCTCCAGGATGATGTCGCGGTCGTGCTCGTTCGTCGGCTTCGGTGAAGTTGCCACGGAGGGGCTTGGCGCGAGCCGCGGGCCACGTGGCCCACCGCGCTTTCGTTCGCGCGAATGCTCCGGTGCACCCGTCGAGATCGGCTCGGCGGTCGCGGTGGACTTGTCGACGGCCGCTTCAGGTGACGAGGGCTGCTCGATGCAACGAGCGAGCGCCGGCCCGCAGGCCCACGCGCTTGTCTCGCGCGATGCTCCGCTCGGCGATCCACGCAGCAACACGGCGAGATCGCGCGGCGGTCGCGGTGGACTTGTGGACGGCCGTCGCAGGCGACGCGCGTCGCTTGACGGCAACGAG
>JACCRC010000012.1 GCA_013813765.1 Deltaproteobacteria bacterium
TCAGCGACTCACGGTCGCCACGAGACCCAGTGCTGCACCGAGGGCGGTGGTCAGTACAGGGTTCGATTGCGACGCTCAACCGCTGTCGCAGCCCACAAACCAGTAGAAGGCAAAGCCCGCGGCCGCGCCCACCACAGTACCGAGTACGGGGAGGATGCGCCGTGGACGAAGTCGCCGGGCTGGATCGAGCTCCATGTCGATTCTTAGCAGGTCTCCACGGTCCCGCCCGCGCCCTCCACCTGGGTCGATTCCCTCTTTAAGGACAGGCGCCCGCCGGACCCGCCAGGTCGTAGGGGAAGCCGTACTGGGTCCGGAGCAGCGCGCGCATCGAGCTGCAGCTCGCCATGCCGTGCTCCACGAACCAGCCGTCGAGGAACTCGACGAGATCGAGACCGGCACGCCCGCGGTCACGGCGCTGCGGCGAGATCACGTAGCCGACGAGCACCTTCCACACGCTCGGCGCGCCGCCATCGATTGCATCAGCGCCATCGGTCGCGGAGTCGGTGATGTCCCACAGCACCTCCGCGACCATCCACTCGCTGACGTTCTGGCTCATCGTGCCCGACGGCGATGCGGCATGCACGCGCTGCTCGAGCTCGACCGACCAGCCGCCGCCGATCGACCAGTCGATGTAGTAGGGCACCTGCCGCAACGCGAGCGCGAACCACGTCGCGCCGCCCTCGCCCCATGCGAGCCGCGGGTCGGCCGGGCTGCCATCGTGCGCACCACCCGGGTTGTCACTATCGGAGTATTCGTCCTGTACGTAGTGACCGAGCTCGTGAAGCGCGACCACGTCGTCGAAGCCGTCGTCTCCGTCGAGGTGGAGCGCGTTGCTACCGCCCTGGTAGTACGAACCACTGGCCGTGGTGCTTTGCCAGTAGATGTAGACCGGCGTGATCGGCGTCGTGCCGTGCGCGCGGAGCCAGTCCATCGCGGTGATCGCGTTGTCGAGCGCGTTCCATGCGCCACCGGCGGTCGACGCGGCAGTGACGTGGATATCGACACTGCTCGAGGCGCCAGCCTCGAAGGCCGTCGAGCCCACCGCATGCAGATAGCCAGCGGTATCGCGCACGCGCGCCGGGCGCAGCTCGGCACGCGACCGGCTGTAGGCCACGACGCGCACCCGCGTGCTGGACTGCGCGGCGTAGTGAGCGACATAGGTGCCGTCGTCGGCCGCGGAGACCGTCGCGAGCTGCGCGTTCGTCGAATCATCGACGACGGCGACCATCGTACCTCGCGCGGGGCTCGTGATCGGCGCACCGAGCATCCCCGGTGATAGCGGCCGATCCTCCCAGGTGATCGTCCCCGCGACGCGATGCGCGCCCGTGCTCGCGAGGCACGCATAGCCGGCGGTGTCGTCTCGATAGCCACAGATCATCCCGCCCGCCGCGCAGTCGACGACCGACGGCGCGCCATCGCACCGGCGCAGCACGTCTCCCTCGCATCGGCCGAGCGGTCCAACCCCGTCGCACACCGCGGGACCGCCGCAGCTCGCGACGCCACCGACGACGACGCACCCGGTCTCGCAGGTCTCGGTCATCGGCGCGCCATCGGCGCAGCGAGTCACCTCGGTGCCCGCGGCATTGCACGCGCCGCCCTCTGGCACGCCGTCGCAGACACCCGGAGGTGCGTCGGGAGGAGGATCGCCATCGTCGCCGGCCGGCGCCGGCTTCGAATCAGAGCCACACGCGACGAGCAGCACCAGCGTGCTCGCGAGCCACTTCATGGCACCAGCTCCCGCGCGCGGTCGCCATCCGGCAGCGCGTAGACCCGGACGACGGGCGGTGCGACCGGCGCGCCGATCGCGATCGTGGCGGTGCGGCTCATGTCGATGCCGCTCGCGGGCACGCGCGCGATGGCCGTCACCGAGGATGATCGGCCATCAGCGCGCATCCGCGCGACCAGCCTGCGCTCCTGGCCGGCGGGCGTGGCACCGAATCGCGCCGCGATCGGATCGCCCGACGTCGCCGGTGCTGGCAGCACGAGCGCGAGCTCCAGCGATCCGACGTCCGCCGTCGGAGTCGCGCGCGCGGTCACCTCCAGCTCGTCGCCGACGGTGCGCGTCGCGACTTCGATCGCGACCGGCGCCTCGGGCTTGCATGACCGTTGCGCGGGCGCGCTGCGTGCCACGTGCTCGGGTGTTCGAGCCGGCTGGCATCCAGCGCACGCAAGTATCACCACCGCGATCCAGCGCGTCCCCTGCATCGCGATCACCCTACGGAAGGCGGACGCACCTGACCACCCTGGGCCGCTGACAACTGGTTACTGACGCGACGTCAGTAGCGAACCAGTCCGGCTAGAAGAGGTCGCCACTACCGGAGGACGTGGCGACCGGCGGCGGGCGGACGAGCTCGATCAGCTCGCGCGCGAGGGGCACCACGAGATCGACATCCGCGCGGTCCTCCGTCGTGAGCGACGACCACTGGAGGACGACCCGGTCGATCTCGTCGCTGAGCCCGGAGAGGCGTTCGGCCTTCACGAACGCCTGCTCGATCACGTCGCACCCGACCTCGGGCAGTAGCTTTGCGAACTTGACGGCCCGCTCGAGGTCTCCCGAGATTTTGGTCTTCAGATCGGTGTCGTGCTTGATGAGCACGCCGCGCTGAGAGATGAACGACAGCGAGTCGAGGTACTTGTCGAACCCTTCACAGTCGTTGCGGTTCTGCACCGCGTCACCATTCTCGAGCGTTTCGCGAAACTGCCAGAAGTCTCGACGAGTATCCGAGCGCAGGTAGTTGAACACGTCGCTATCGACGAAGCGGATCATCGCATCGACGATGCGCTGGTAGTTCGTCTCCGCAACATCCGGACGCGTTGCACGATCCTGAACCCGCCGGTTCAGCCCATGCACTCCTCGACGGAGGTCCGCCAGCGCGCGCCGGATCGCCAGGGCCTTGCCGAGGGTGTCGCGGTGGCCCGGCACCATTCGTTCGGGCTCGGCGTACCCGAGGAAGCACTCGTACACGGTCGTCATGACCGCGAAGACGCCGTCCATGAGACCGGTCGTCGCGTCGTTGAGGTCGCGAACCGCCTGCTCCCGGTTGTCGTTCTTGAGCGCGTGTGCGAAGCGGCGTTCGAAGTTCTTGAGCTCGGATCCGAGCCCGTACTGCAACGTGGACATCTCTGCCGACAGCGCGTTCCACTTGTCGTCGTCCGTTTGCTTCGACTTGGCGATCATGCCGCGCATCGAGATCGGGCCGGACGGACGAGCGGCAGCGTTTTCGTCGAAGTCGAGCTCCGCGCTCCCGGTGTCTGGGCTCGAGGGCGCGGCGGGCGCGACCATGGCGACGTACTCCAGCAGCCGGCGAAAGTGACTCAGGACCGCGTCGGAGACGATCTGTAGCTGGTCCTCGCCGTCTTCGCGGAGGTAGAGCGCGGCGTCGAGCTCGCCGAGCGCGCGAACCGCCTCCTCCCCGTGCTGGAGCAGCTTGTGGACCTTCCGGCGGATGCGACGATCCGAGATCGTGGCCAGCAGCCCGGCAAGGGCGGCATTCTCGGCATTCTCGGGTGCTTCGGACTCCAAACCACGAGGATACGCGAAGAGAACCGGATCGAGTGCGCTTCTTGTGTGAGAAGAACCCCGGCGTTATCCCCACGCTACGGGTGGGTGAAGTGGAGGAAGACCTGACTTCCCGCGATGATCTCGATCGGGCCGCCCGGGACCGCCACGGTCGTACGGTCGAAGCGCATGATCCACGACGGATGCGACTCCAGGCTCGACGACGCGCGCGGAAGCTTGGCGATGATGGCGCCGGGGATCAGGAGCTCCCCATCGTCGGCGGTCTCGCAGAGCAACATGGCCTCGTACGGTGCGCCGTGCCAGCCGACGACAAGTGCCACCTGGATGCGCGCGTCGCCGGCGGCGGTCCAGGTCACGGTCGAGTCGCGGCCGTCGACGAGTGTCAGGTTCTGAAACGGTGCTTCGAGGGCCGCGACGCCGGTGACCGATGCGGTGAACGCCGGCGTGACGTCGCCCGGCGCGGTGACCCGGATCTGTGCTCCCGGCGCGAAGAGGTCCTCGCCGGGGGGCGGCTCCGGCACGTATCCGAACTGACCGCCGCGGAACGCGAGCGGCGAGCGCAGGCCGCTGACGGTGATCGTGCCCGCACCCGCGTTCTTCGGCCATGGCGTACACGTGTCGGTGGCGGTGCAGGCGCCGTCCGTGCACGCGGGGTCGCAGCGTGGATTCAGCGCGCGCTTGTAGATCGCGCAGTCACCATCACGTGCGGCGAGCGTCAACGTCGGCAACTCCGGTCCGTCCTGGATCATCGCGAACACGGAGGTGAAGCCCCCCTCGACGAGGTTCACGAAGCCGACGCGATCGGGATGATGATCGTCGGGCCCGGCGTCGACGAGCACACCGGCATCCGGGGTCGCTCCGCTGTCCCCACACGCGGCGAGCGCGGCCATCGTGGCCACGATCCGCATCACGGGAGCTTCTCCACGCTGTAGCTCGACACGGTGAGCCGATCGAGCGGTTGCCGGTTCGCGTCGAGGGTCCACGCGGCTTCGAGGTTGGACTGGTACGATTCCTCGTCGATCCACAGCCCGTGGATGGGATGACCGCCGTAGGTGATCGGCGCGGCGAACAGCACCCAGTACTGATTGTTCCAGTTGTGATGCTCGCCGGCATAGACCAGGCGGAAGTAGTCGTCGACGACGGCGGTCTGCCCGCCAAGCTTGACCTCTCCGCGCGTGACGAACAGCGGGCCCGACCCGGCGCCGGGCACCGCATGTCGGAAGTCGACGGAGAAGCCATCACTGTTCGGCAGCGTGCCTGTGATGCGCCACGCATCGAGGTTGGTCGCCGCGCACGACTGGAACGAGACGAGATCGTCGTAGTCGACGGAGCCGTCGAGCGCCGCGGTCGCCTGCATGCTGCCCTGGATGTGGGGTTCGGCGAGCTGGATGCCACCGCCCGCCTCGGGGAACGGGATCGACCACGACAGGTCCAGGGTCTGCGTGCCGGCACGGAACGATTGCTGGTACGTACGCACCACGTAGTTGCTCGTATGCTCGACCTCGTAGCGCGCATTGCCGGGCATCGGCGTGATCGCGATCCGCGACGGACCGAGCTCGCCCGCACCGAACAGCGGCGGTACCGAGTGCATCCCCGCCTCGCGCGGCAGCTCGTGGGCACCCGGCACCGCGGCGAGCCGGGCCTTGCGCGAGTGCTCGACGGCGGCCGTGCGCCCCTCCATGAAGTGACCGCACAGGGAGACCGCCGCGGGGACCAGCACGCAGTCCTTCGCGGTGTTCGTGCACGTTGCCAGCTGGCACGCGCGTGGCATGTGCTTGGTCACGCTGACGAAGCCCTGGGCGTCGTCGATCGCGTCGCGTGTCGTCGGTGCGTACACGAGCGGCAGCTCGAACCGCGTCTCGAGCAGCGCCTCGATCGCGGCGATCTCGGTCTCGGTCAGGCGCTCGGCGTGCGTCGTGGGATCGACGATCACGTCGAAGCCCCAGCCGGTCGGCGCACCGCTGGCATCTCGCAGCCGGAAGATCGCTCCGGCCCAGTACTGCCGCGTCGCGCGGCGTTGCACGATCGCCTGATACATCTGCGCGGGCAGGCCGCCGAAGTACTCGGGCAGTGCGCGCGTCATGAACTCGTGGTGCAGGCGGTGCGTCTTGACGTCGTGAAACACGATCTCCTGGAGGGCAGCGGACGCGCTCGCCGGGGCGAGATACTTGGTCTCCTCGCTGAAGTCGCAGCGCACGCCGGCATGCACGTCGCTCACCGCGGTCCAGTGTGCGTCCGTCGCGATCGACGTGCGACAGGGACGATCCGCACACACGCCGGGATCGGGATCGCTGTCGTCGCTACAAGCGGCGAGCAGGCAGAGGAAGAGCACGAGATGTTTCATGGCCGGTCGTGCTCCACGAGGAACTGCAGCTCGCTACCGACGACCAGCTCGATATCGTTCTCGCCGAACGCGTGCGTCGCGCGTTGATAGCGCCGGATCACCGACGGTGGGCAGTCGGTGCCGGCACAGATCTGCGCTGCCTCGGTGGCAGGGAATGCGTCGAGCATCGCCGCGGGGATCGCGATCTGGCCCGCACTGTCAGGTGCGTCGCACTCGATGATGCCGAGGTAGGGCAGCCCGTGCCCCTGGTTGTTGGCGTTCAGCGTCAGACGGACGCGGCTGTCCCCCGAGGCCGGCGTCCAGCGCACCACGAAGTCCTGGCTCGCCGGATACGGCAGCACGAGCTTGTCTGGCTGGATCGCCGCGACGAGCTTCGGTACGCCGCGCGCGGACAGGGTCATTGCGGGCACCGCCGCACCGGCGAGCCTCGCGGTCACCGTGGCGCTGTCGGTGAACAGCTCCTCGGGAAGCGCGCCGGGGTCGTAGTAGAAGCCATCCATCGGATCGATCTGCACGCCCGTGGTCAGCCCCGTCACGGTGAGCCGGCCGCCCGACGCGATGCCCGGAAACGCCTCGCAGACGCCATCGACGCACAGTCCACTCGTGCAGGCCGGCGTGCACGAGCTCGGCGTGTGCAGGCGGAGCACGCAGCCGCCGGCGCGCATCGTCTCCCGGTGCCAGCGGGGCGGATGTCCATTGTAGAACCGCGCGGCCACTCGGCTGCCGGCACCGCCGAACGTGAACCGACTCTCGAGGATCTCGATACCCCCGACGACGGGACGCTCGACCCCGGGCGGCCCGTCAGGCGACGCATCGGGACCGACGGCGGCACCATCGCCGCACGCAGCGAGCAACAGCATGAACAAGCTAATTTTCATGAAAGGCTCCTGGGCTACCTGCCGCGTCCGGGGAACGGGCGCGCCTGTTTGATCCACACACGGCGTGCGCCGGTCCCGTCGTCGAGGAGCTTCCACTCCACGTCCATCGGGAGGCGGCCGTACCCGGCGGGTGGGTCGTACGTCCTCGCGAAGTGCTCGCGGACCGCGACCAGCGCTTGCCCGAGCTCGAACAGCTCGCGGCGGGACAACACCGGCGCACCGCCGTTGAGACTCGACCGCGCGTAGTACGTGGCCGGCTGGCCGATGTGAAAGTGGTAGTACATCAGCGAGTCGGAGGTGACGCCCGGATCCGGCTGCACGACGCTGATCTCGCCAACCTGCGCGTTGATGAACAGCGCGTCCTCGCCACCAGCCGCGGGGTCGTAGAGGTTCGCCGTGATCGCGACGCCATTGGCATCCTCATCGGGGAACGAGGGATTGGCGAGGATCGCCATCGCGACGTTGACGTGATCGATGCCAGCGTAGTCGCGCTCCTCGAAGGCGCGCACGTTCCACACGCTCGCCCACACGGTCTTCAGCGCGACGTCGACCGGTCTCTGCGGATCGCCGACCTGGCCGGACTTCGACTCGTAGAGCCCCGCGCCGCTGTGACGCGCGAGATCCTCGGCGTTCGTCGACGAGCGAAACTTCATGCGCGTCGCCGGGAAGTGCTCGGTGAGGTACGCCTCGATCGCCGCCAGCGCGGCGGGATCGACGGGCGCCGCGATCATGTCGGCACGCAGCTGATCGAGCATCATGCGGCGGGCGCTGCCGTCGGCACGAAACCTCGGGTCGGCGAGCATCGCCGCGATTCGCTGATCGAACCCGTTGCCGACGAGGAACTGCCGATAGAACGCGACCGGGATCGCCATCGCGTCGCGGATCTGAACGGCCGCACCGATGTCGCGAAGCCCCGCGTAGTGAGCGGCCTTGCCGCCGATCGCCGAGATGTCGTCGAGTCCGACGTCGTCGATGTCGAGGAGTGCGGTCACCGTGTAGTCAGGTGCGGGGATCACGGCGGCCGGGGGACGATGGAGCTGCCACCATGCCTCGGCTTGTTCCGCCGTGACCTCGGCGACGTCCCAGTCGAACGCACGCGTTGTCAGCCGGACCCAGCGCCCTTCGAGCGGCGAGAATCGAGCGGCGGCGCCGTCGAGTGCCATGTTCGGCGTTCCGCGCTGCTGGGACAGCACGTTGACGTGCGAGAGCGGGGTCTGGAACTGGTCGGTCACGACCGCGGCGACGACGGAGATGTCGTTCGGCACGCGATCGAGCACCGCGATCTCGCGCGGGCTGACGTACGTGGTTGCGAGCTGCTCGGCGGTGAGGACGCGGACGCGCGCGTAGGTCTCGCCGAGGTTGAGCGGCTGGTACGTGATGCCGGCCCATAGCTCCTCGGTCGTGATCACGCGGATGTCCTTGGCCAGCTCGCGAGCAACGGCTCGTTGCTCCTCGGAGGACGCGTGAAACGCGAGCCGCTTTCCGAAATACGTCGCCTTCGCGATCGCGCGATACGCCGTCGTGATCATCACCGCGTTCGCGGTGTCGTACGGGGCGAGCTCGTAGGCGAAGACGTCGGGCTCCTCGTAGTACGTGACCGATCCGAGCAGGAACCGGCGCGACGGCGAGAAGTACTGATCGACGAACGGCGCGCCCGGAGGCCAGTTGAGGTGCTCGGTCGCGAAGCGCCCGTGCAGCGGGTACGCCGTCGTGTCCTGGAACGTGAGCGAATCACCGTTCGCACGATCGATGATCGTCTTGACCGTGATCGCGCCGGGCAGCGAAGCGTCGAGCGGTCGTGCGGCTTGCGCTCGCAGCTCGTCCTCGCAGTGCAAGGCCGTGCGGAGCGGCAGCGTCTCGCTCTCGCAGACGGTCGGCTCGTCCCCGCACGCGGAGACAGCGACGGCGATCACGATCGAGAGAGCGCGCAACACGCTTCGCCGGTTAGCAAAGGATGTGCCCCGCCCGCGGGTCGTCGCGCCGCATGTACGCACGCGAGGTTGCGGCTCACCGCGAGCGCGCGGTCTCAGATCTTTGAGGCCCAGCGCTGATCGCTACTCACGGATGTGCGATCGCGCGGACCCGAAAATGAAACCGGGCGCACCTTGGAAGATGCGCCCGGTTCCGAACTGAACCCGTTACCTAGAGGACGCGAACGTTCTCAGCGCGGGGACCCTTCGGCCCACGACCCTCGTTGTAGGACACCTTCTGGCCCTCACGAAGCTCCTCATAGCGCACGCCTTCGACGGCGGACATGTGGAAGAACAGGTCGGTTCCCGAACCGTTCTCGATGAAACCGAAACCCTTGTCAGTGAGACGCTTGATCGTACCTTCAGACA
>JACCRC010000062.1 GCA_013813765.1 Deltaproteobacteria bacterium
GATCTCGTGGCGGCTGGCTACCTCGGGCTGACCGAGGCGGCCGCGCGCTACGACGCCACCCGCAGCGAGCCGTTTCCGTCGTTCGCCGAGCACCGCATCCGCGGCGCGATCCTCGACGAGCTGCGCCGCGGTGACATGCTGCCGCGCCGCGTGCGCCAGGCCGCGCGGAAGGTTCAGAGCGCGATCCGCGAGATCGAGAATCAGGGCGAGCAGGCGACCGATGCGCGCGTCGCCGTGAAACTCGGCGTGTCGATCGAGACCTACCGCAGCGAGCTCTCGCAGCTCGTGCGCTTCGACGTCGAGTCGCTCGACGAGAAGTCGCCGGCGCTCGGCGCCGCAACGACGATCGCGCCCGACGATGCCGCCGCGCGTCGTCAGGAGATCGCCCACGTCAACGCCGGACTCGCGAAGCTCGAGCCGCGCGACGTGACGATCCTGGGCCTTCACTACATCGAGGACCTCACCTATCAGGAGATCGCACGCACGCTCGGCGTCACTCCCTCGCGCGTGTGTCAGCTGCTGTGGCGCGCGATCGAGCGCCTCCGCGCGCACATCGGCGTGACGAGCGTCGCCGTGCACGCCGCCGCCTGAGCGACTGGTGTTCTCGTCGAGACCGTGCCAGCCTGTGGCCCGTCTCTCATGGGCGAAGACGTCGTTCGCGTGAAGGTGATGGTGGTGGAGGACGACGTCGAGGTCGGCAAGACGGTCCTGCGCAAGCTCAACCACGATGGGCACGAGGTCGAGCTGCTCGAGGATCCGCGCCCGGTCCTCGACCGCCTCGCCGACGGATTCGACGGCTGGGACGTCGTGATCCTCGATGTCGGTCTGCCGGGCATGAGCGGCATCGACGTCCTGCACGAGTTCAAGAAGGCCGGCTCGCTCGCATCGATCCTGATGTTGACCGGCGACCACAGCGCGCAGACCGCGACGACATGCATGCGCGCGGGCGCGTTCTATTACCTGACGAAACCGTTCCGGCCATACGAGCTCAGCGCGATGGTCGATTCCGCGGCGCGCTACTCCAGGCTGCGCCGCCAGCTCGCTGCTGCGAAGGCTCCGCAGATCGGCCTCGACCACGCCGCGGATCGCCTGCTGGTCGGCACCTCGGCCGCGATGCGGCGCCTGCGCTCCGCACTCGATCGGCTCGCGAGTCAGGACGTCTCGATCCTGATCCAGGGCGAGAGCGGCACCGGCAAGGAGCTGGTCGCGCGCGCGCTGCACCATCGCGGGATGCGGCGGACGAAGCGGTTCGTCGCGCTCAACTGCGGCGCGATTCCCGAGTCGCTGATCGATAGCGAGCTGTTCGGTCACGCGAAGGGCGCGTTCACCGGCGCGACCACGGACCGTCCCGGTGTGTTCGTCGAGGCCGATGGCGGAACGCTGTTCCTCGACGAGATCGGAGACATGCCGCTCGCCGTGCAGGCGCGTCTCTTGCGCGTGCTGCAGGAGAGCGAGGTCCGCCCCGTGGGCTCGAACGTGGAGCGCAAGGTCGATGTCCGCGTGATCGCCGCGACGCACGTCGATCTCGGGAGCGCCGTCGAGCAGCAGCGCTTCCGTCAGGATCTGTTCTACCGGCTCAACGTCGTGGTGCTTCAAGTGCCGCCGCTCCGCGAGCGCCTCGAAGACCTGCCGATCCTCGCGGCGCACTTCCTCGCGAAGCACGGTGGTGAGAAGCCGCCGAGCCTGACGCCCGAGGCGCTCGACTCGATGAACGGCTACGCGTGGCCCGGCAACGTGCGCGAGCTCGAGAACGCGATCATGCACTCGATCGCCCTGCACCACTCCGACGTGATCCTCCCCGATTCGCTCCCCGCCGCGATCTCGAACCGAATGAGCGCGGTGTCGGGTGCGATGCCGATCGCGCGCGACGACGGCGAGCTGGAGCCGCTGACCGAGGCGAAGCGACGCGCGACGGCCGCGTTCGAGAAGCGCTACCTGGTCGCCGCGATGGAGAAGGCGAAGGGCTCGGTGTCGGAGGCCGCGCGCCTCGCCGGGCTCGACCGCACGAACTTCCGCCGCCTGCTGCAGCGCCACGGCCTCGACGCGACGAAGTTCAAGGCGTAGCGCGACGGCGACGACGCAGCGCGAGCAGCACGAACGCTGCGCCGAGTCCCGCGCTGCTCCCGTTGCAGCCGCAGGTGCCGGTGCCGCCCACGACATCGGCGTAGATGTGACTCGTCACGACGATGCGCTGGTTGCCATCGTTGATCAGCTCGACGCGGTAGCGGTGCGCGCCGACATCGTTGTCGTCGTACGACACCTTCGCGTCGTCGCTCGTGACCTCGGCCTGGTGCACCTTCACGCCGTCGCGCCAGATCTGCACGAACATCCCCGTGCCGCCCGTGACGTCCACGCGCAGCTTGGCGGTCGACACCACGTTGTCCTCGTCGCCGATCTCGGCCGAGCGATCGCCGAGGTCGAGCGTGAAGTTGACGAGCGGATCGTCGGGACCGCGCAGCTGGACGATCGTGCGGCCGTGGCGGATGGCATCCGTGATCGCGGCCTCCGAGAGGTTGTCGGCGAGGACGAGCGTCGTCGGGCTGCCGATCGGCGTGCCGGTCGCGCTCGTATCCATCCCGGCCCGGTGATCGTCGCTGCCGCCGATCGCCGCGAGCCGGTGGCCGGCGTCCTCTTGCGTGTCCCACAGTGCGATCGCCCCCGGCGTGAACGCGCGCTCGACGAACTCCCACTTGCCGGTGATGATCTCGATGCCCTGGACCTTCGACCAGTCGGTGGTCGGGTGCGCCCACGCGCAGCCGATGCACGCGCCGCCGAGATTCAGCGATGGGTGATTGACGATGAACACGCCGCCCTGCGCCTGGACCTCGTCGAGGATCTGGCCGATCGCGCGGCCGCGCAGGCCGATGCGGTGATCGATGTACGTGCTCGTGCCGACCGAGTTGCCGTGTCCCGCGTACGTCGTGATCTCCGCGCCGCGCAGGAGCAAGAAGTCTGGAAGCGTCGGCTGCAGCGCCGCGATCAACGCGTGGTGCGAATTCGTGTTGTGGTCGCTGAGGTTCACGAAGTCGAGGCCACGCAGCTTTCCGAGCGCGGCGATCTGCGTGAACGTCGCGCTCGCATCGCCGCTCTCCACGGAGTGAACGTGGAAGTCGCCCTTGTACCAGCGGCGCTCCGGCGACAACACGGTTGGGGTGAACGCGGCACGCGGCTGCACCGTCAGCGTCGCGTTGTCGCGACAGGTGACGTCGATCGAGTAGTGGCCGCCCGTCGTAGGGTCGACCTTCGCCTTGCCGATCGAGACCACCCACGTGCCCGGCGTGATCGGTCCCGGCAGATAGCTGCGCGAGGACTGCTGGACGCCGACGATCGCGTCCTCGGTGTTGCCACCGCCCCACCCGCGAAAGCCCTCGGGGCTCCACACGCCCCAGTCGAGGACCACGAAGTCGGAGCCATCCGTGTGGCTGATCTGGATCTCGACCGTGCCCGGCGGGACAACGAACTCGATATCGGCGTAGTCACCACCGGTCGGCGGAACATCGCCCTCGTAGTGCATTTGCGAGAGCACGACGAGGAGCGGGAGCAGCATCTCCCGAGCGTACGCTCAGGCCGGGAGGCCCGTCCACTCCGCGCTCTTCAGCCCGTCTGGCTGTAAACGTGCTCGACGAGACGAACGCGCGGACGAACGGACTCAGCGGGGTGGCAAAAAAAGTGAACGCCGCATCGCGATTCACATCGCCGAACGCGCGGCGGGTCTGACACGGGTGTCGCGATCCGGGGTCCGACTCCCGCATCTGTCGACGCCAACCAGCCGTAGTGACCGACGTGTACGGGGCATACATGACTATGCTTGCCGCAACGCTGAGCTGAGCTCCGCCAGCGCCGCATCGCAGTCGCCGCAGCAACGGCCGGTCGATCTGACCGGTCAATTTCGCTCTGACGTGAAGGTGTACGCGGCCGCCCGGGATGGCCAGTCACGAATGACGTGTCACGCGCAGCTGGCATAGCGCATGCTTTGGCGGCACTCATGACTATTCCAAAGCTCAGGTTCGCCGCTGCGGTGTCGCTCGCTCCGCTGCTCGCGGGCTGCATCCCCGGGGACGAGAAGTGCGGCGCTCGCGAATGCGACGGCGCCCTGCTGCTGCTGGTGTATCCGACCTCCGCGAACCCGAGCCTGGACGGTGGCACGCTGCGCGTGTGCCACAACGATCGATGTAACGAGGAGACGATCGTCACGGACGCAACCTCGCTACAAGGCCTGGGCCTGGCGCGTCCGTTCGACACGCAGATCCGGCTCGACTCGGCGACGTTCCACGCTCGAGGAATGGAGGTTCGGATCGGCGTTGCGAACGACGACGCGAAGGACGGCGATATGTACTCGATCGAGCTGCGCAACAGCAGCGGCGTCGAAGTGGCCCGCAGGTCGTGGCCAACAGCGACGTATCGAGAGACGAATCCGTTCGGCCCGGAGTGCGGCGGCATCACCTGCCGAAGCGTTTATCTGGAGTGACTCTACGAGAGCCGAACGCTCAGGCCGGGAGGCCCGTCCACTCCGCGCTCTTCGTCCACAGCTGTGCGGCGAGCTCCGTGTCGTCGGCGAGGCGATTGGGGCGCTTCTCCTTGCCACCAACGTCGTAATACTTGCCGGTCTCGGTTGCGAGGGTCGGTGACGTCGCGCACACGATGCTCGACTGCGCGCCCTGCTCCGGCGTGATCATGAACTTCTTCATCAGCCAGCGCACCGGCGCCGGGACCTTGCGCCAGACGTCGGTGGCGACGACACCCGGGTGCACGGCGTACGTCGTGACGCCGGTGCCGGCGAGCCGGCGCGCGAGCTCCTTCGTGAACAGCACGTTCGAGAGCTTGCTGACCTCGTACTCGTTCATGCCGGTCACCGACTTCGTCGGCTTCTGCAGCGCGTCCCAGTCGATGCCCTTCGCGCGGTAGTGCGAGGCGCTCGACACGTTGACGATCCGCGCCGCGCCGCTCTGCTTGATCCGGTCGAGCAAGAGGCGCGTGAACAGATAGTGACCGAGGTGGTTCGTGCCGAACGTCAGCTCGAAGCCGTCCTTCGTGGTGCCGCGCTGGCCGGCGAGACCCGCGTTGTTGATCAGGCCGTGGAAGGGGGTGTTGCGCGCGAGCAGCGCCTCGGCGCAGCTGCGAACCGACGCGAGGTCGCTCAGATCCAGCGGAACGAACTCGACCTTGTCGTTCCCGGTCTCGCGCTTGATCTCGTCGATCACCGGCGCGGTCTTCGCCTCGGATCGGCACGCGAGGATCACGTGGGCCCCTTCGCGAGCGAGCTCCTTCGCGGTGATCCTCCCGATGCCGGTGTTCGCGCCCGTGATGATGAAGGTCTTGCCCGCGAGGTCGTTGGCCATGGCGGGCACCGTGCTGTCCCGACCCCTCGGGCGCAAGGGCCGCGCCAAAGATCATTGACCGATAAGGTGAGCCTGAGCTACCGAACCCCACAACAATGCGTCCCCGCACGGGTCTCGTCGCGTTCCTCGTGGTTCTGGGTGTGGTGATGTTCGCGGCGCAGTCCCGCGCCGAGGACGACGAGGGTTCGGCAACGCCAACCGAGCAGGGTTCGGCCGAGGCGGCTCCCGAGCCGCCGGTACCGACGGCCGGTTCGGACGACGGCTCTGCGGATGCTCCCGATCCCACACCACCAAAGCCGGGCGATGTCGACGGTGACGGAACGCCCGATGCGAGCGAGGACTCCGACGGCGACGGCACGCCCGACACGAAGGAGGACTCCGACGGCGACGGCGTCAACGATTTCGACGAGCAGGTGATGGAGGCCGACGTCGATGTGAACGCGCTCGATGCCGATAACGACGGCGTTCCCGATGCGCAGGACGACGGCGACATCGACAACGACGGTGTGCCCGACGCCGAGGAAGAGGACCCGCCGACGTCGCCGTTCGATCAGGACGGTGATGGCGTGATGAGCGCCGAGGAGATCGCCGAGCGTAAAGAGTTCGGCGAGTTCTTCGACGACATCCCGAATCAGCCCGATGACAAGGCGCTCGAAGCGCGCGCCGACGACAGCGAGCTCAAGGCGTCGATGACGGTCGAGCAGTTCCAGCAGGGCGTGCGAATCGCGAAGAACGTCGTGCTCGAGAAGATGGCCGCGAAGATCGCGAAGAGCACCGACAAGAAGATGAAGACGTTCTCGCTCATCGTGATGGGGGTGTCCGTGCTCGGTCTGCTGCTGCTCCTGATGCCGCTGTTCCTCAAGAAGAAGTACCCGGGCCAGGGCGCGAACCTCTTCAAGTACTCCGCGCTCGCCGCGGTGACATTCATCATCACGGTCAACTTGTTCGGTGGCGTGCTGTTCGGGCTGCGCTCCGTGCAAAGCGTGCTGTCGCGCCACACGAACCCGAGCGTCGCGATCGCGTCGGGCACGTTCGACACGCTCGACGACAACGCGGACCGCTACATCGTGATGGGCAAGGAGCTGTTCATGCCCACGATCGAACAGTTCCGCAACGAGCCCGAGGAGCAGCCGAGCGTGCTGCTGCTCAACAACGGCCTCAAGATCGTTCAGGACGCGAAGGTCTTCATCAGCATCGCGAACATGTTCAAGAAGGTCGACTTCGTGTTCAAGGCGTTGCCGGTCGTGCTGATGCTCGTGACGCTGATCCTGTTCGTGCTCGCGATCAGGCCGACACTGACGGAGATCATCAAGCTACCTGCGCGAGCGGCCTCGGGTGAGGCCGGCGTCGGCAAGGAGGTCGTCGCGAACAGCTTGCGGCGCGTGAAGGGCGAGCTGCTCGCATCGCTCGGTGTGATCGGCCTGCTCGTGGTGATCACGCTCATCTCCGGATGGGTGCTCGGTCAGGTCGTGAAGCCCGCGCTCGACGCGTTCCTCACCTACTTCAGCCTGACGGTCACCTATCTGCAGTTCGCCGAGGGCGCGTCGTCGGGCCTCGTGTTCATGACGCTGTTCGGCGTGATCCTGTTCCTCGTCCTCAACCTCGCGACGCTGATCCTGTCGAGCGCGTTCTTCCTCGGCAAGTCGCAGAAGATCTTCCAGGCGCGGTTCAACGAGGGCACGCCGGTGTCCACGCATTCGCGGTTCTTCAAGTGGGGCGTGCCGTCGCTGCTGCTCGTCCAGATCTATCCGTGGATCTTCATGTTCATCGCGTCGAAGATCCTCGCCGCCGTTCAGGACAGCGCGATGGACGGGGAGCTGAACGCGGAGTCGGTGTCGTGGGGCAAGATGCTCATGATGGGCCCGGCGCTGCTCGTCGTCGGGTTCGTCGTGATCTTCTGGGCCGTGCGCGGCGTCAAGGCGATCAAGTTCCTCGCGACCTACAAGGTCAAGCCGAAGACGCCGAAGCCTACTGCGGCGTGACAGCCAGCTTCTCGAGCTGGCGGTGATCGGTGGCACCGGCGCGCTGTCGCACGAGGCGCCCGCCGGAGAACACGGCGAAGTTCGGGATGCTCGAGATCTGATAGCGCTGCGCGAGCTCCGTCTGCGCGTCGGTATCGACCTTGAGCACGAGCGCCTTGCCGGCGAGGTTGTGCGCGGCCTTCTTGACCTCGGGCGCGACGGTCCGGCACGGGCCGCACCAGGTGGCCCAGAAATCGACGAGGATCGGCACGCGTGCACCGGCGACGATCTCGTCGAACTGCGTCTCGGAGGTGACCTCGATCGGTGTGGCCTGTGGCTGCAACGCGTGGCTGCACTTGCCGCACTTGCCGGTGTCAGCCAGGTGGCGGATCGGGATCCGATTGACGGCCTTGCACTCGGGGCACACGCGGCGCATGCGCAAATGTTACCGTGCCCGCCGTGGCGAAGCAGAAGGGTGCCGTGAAGAAGCCGAAGCAACCGGCGAAAGGCGTCAAACCCTCCGCGAAGCCCGCGCCGCCTCCGCCGAAGCCAAAGCTGCCTTCGGTCGCGCTGAAGCCGAAGAAGCCCGGTCGGCCGTCGCTCCCACTCCCGCCGCCCCCGCCGCCGCCTCCCGCGCAGCGAGACGAGATGATCGCGCCGCGCGATGTCGGTCGCTTGTTGCGCTACGGCGAGCAGTTCGGTCCGCACAAGATCGACGTCCGCATGCTGCCGCTGCAGCTGCTCGGCGGATCCGGCGCGCTCGCGGTCGCGGATCCCGCGGCGCCGAAGAGCTGGCGCGTGTACGACCGACCGGTGCCGTCGCCGGGCCAGTTCCGCGTGATGCTGTCGGTCGCGCGCTCCGGCGACAAGGAGCGTCTCGCCGCGATCGTGATCCACGTCGGGCGCCCGCCGATCGAGAAGTGGACCGTCGCGCACTTCAACGGGCAGAAAAAGCCGAAGACGCCCGATGACCTCCCGCGGCTGATCGTGACGAGCGGATGGATCGTGCTGCTCGACGCGGGATCGGGCTCGCCGGGTGCGATCGCGCTACCGCCACCGAACGGGATCCAGCCCGTCGAAGTTCCGCTGACCGATGGCCGCCGCGCGCTCGCCTTGCCGTGCGGGAACGCCGAGCTCGCCGCGTACTGGGGGGTCGATTCGACCGACAAGCCGGTGTGTCTGGTCGTCGACTTCGAGGTGTTCAGTCAGAAGGACTGGAAGTCGAAGCCTACTTGAGCGAGCCGCCAAGCTCCTTGATCGCAGCCTCGGCGTCCGCCTTCAAACACGAGTTCGAGTTGCTCTGGCTGAACCCGAGCACGCCGCCGCGCATGCGATAGCGCGCCGCCTTGAGCGCCTTGATCGCGCGCTCGTCGCCGAGCGTGACGAGCCCGGGGATCGCGGCCTTGCGATCCGTGCACGTCTTGCCGGTCTCGAGGTCACGCAGCAGCGCCTTCAGCTGCGTCTCCTTGTCGGTGGTGAGATCCGCCAGCGACGGCATCTGGACCTCCGGTTGCTTCGGCGGCGCGGCCTTCGGTTCGGGCTTTGCCTCCGGCTGCTTCGACGGCGCCGGATCGCTCTTGCTGCCGCCGCTCGCGATCGCCGCGATGATCGCGACGACCGCGCACGCACCGAGGACGTAGAGACCGACACGGTAGTAGTTACGCGGGATCGGGGGCGCCTCCGCCAGCGAGATCGCGCGCGTCGGCGAGGGCAGCGCCGGTGCCGACTTGCGCTCGGTCAACAGGATCATCGTGCCGTCGTGGTTCGCGGGCACGGGCGTGAGGTTCGGAACAGTGTCGGACGGCGGCGTATGGGCCTGCTGCATCGCGGTCGGCGCGCTACCGAGTGCTTCGGGCACGTGATGCGCGACGATCGGTGCGCTGCCGAGGCGCGCGTCGGCGATCACGCCGTCGAGCCTCGCGAGGTACTCGTCCGCGCTCGTGAACCGATCCGACGATGTCTTGATCAGGCCGTGCTGGATCACGTCCTCGAGCTCCGCGGGTACCGCGACATCGTGCGCGACGTCGGCGATCCGAGGCGGCTCGCGGCTGACGTGCGCGCCGAGCATCGCGAGCGGATCCTTGTCCTCGAAGGGCGCGCGGCCCGCGATCATCTCGAACAGCAGGATCGTGGAGGAGTACAGATCGGAGGCGGGCTTGATCTCGCCGCCGACCGCCTGCTCGGGTGACAGGTACGCCGGCGTTCCGACGGTAAGGCCCGCGCGCGTCGACGCGGGATCGTCGGCGGTGCCCGCGAACAGCTTCGCGATACCGAAGTCGAGGATCTTGACGACGAGCTCGCCGTCCTTGCGCGTCAGGAAGACGTTGTCGGGCTTGATGTCGCGGTGCACGACGCCGCGCTCGTGCGCGTGCCGCAGGCCCATCAGCACGCCGCGCAGGATCTCGATCGCCTCGCGCCAATGGATCCGCTTCTCTCGCTCGAGACGCGCGCCGAGGGACTCACCCTCGAGCACCTCCATGACGAGGTAGCAGGGCCCATCGTCGACCACGCCGAAATCGCTGACGTTGACGATGTTCGGATGATCCAGCCGGCCCGACGCGATCGCCTCGCGCTGGAACCGCTGCGCCGCCTCGCGATTGCGGTTGAGATCTGCGTGCAGGACCTTGATCGCGACCTGCCGGCCGATGCCCGTGTGCTCGGCGCGGTAGACGCGTCCCATCCCGCCCGTACCTAGTACGGAATCGATACGGTATCGCCCGCCGAGGACGCTCCCGATCGAGATTGCCTCGTCGGGTGATGGGGAGGGCGACGCGGCCATGACGCTAGCCGACAGAGTACCCCGTGGACTCGTGACCACAAAAGGCGCCGGTGTGTGTGCGGGAGTATCTCGGATCAGCGCGGCTTGCGCTTCGGACCAGTCGGCGTCGTGCGCGCGCCCGCGCGCGGAGGAAGGC
>JACCRC010000066.1 GCA_013813765.1 Deltaproteobacteria bacterium
CGGGCGCGCCGTCCGTGCGGGCGCGCGGCTGTTCGAGTCCCCGGATCTGCCGGATCACCCGCGCCTCGCGCACTACGCGATCGCGACCCCCGACCAGCTCGATCGCGCTCGTCCGCGCCACCACGACGCCTGGGTGACCGACCTGCAGCCCGAGCAGATCGCGCGCTACGCCATCCTGTTCGATGCGATCGCCGAATCCGCGGCGCGCCACGGCCGCTCGCGCGACGACATCAGCTGCGAGGTGCTGAGCACGATGCCGCTCCCGCTGTCGCGCGTCCTCGAGCGTCACCGCCTCGGTCGCTGGCGCGTCACCCAGAAGGCGAACCTCGACGATCCCCGCGACGTCTATCGCAGCGAGAACGCCGCGCGCGAGGACTGGGTCATGCTCGGCAACCACGACACCGCGCCGGTGTTCGCGCTGATCGCCGGCTGGTCACCCGCCACTCGCGAGAGCTGGGCGCGCCACCTGACGCACCGGCTCGGCCTGCGCGAACCCTCGCAGCGCGCGCGGCTGGCGCACGATGACGGCTTCGTCGCGTCGGCGATGGTCGCCGAGCTCTTCCTGTGCCCCGCGGAGAATGTCTCGATCTTCTTCGCGGACCTGTTCGGGTACGTCGAGCGCTTCAACGCGCCGGGCACGGTCTCCGACGAGAACTGGTCGCTCCGCCTGCCGCACGACTTCGACCAGCTGCACGCCGCCCGGCTCGCTCACCGCGCCGCGCTCGATCTGCCGCTCGCGTTGATGCTCGCGCTCGAGGCGCAGGGCTCGACCTCCGGCCTCGCGGCGCGCCTCTCGCCCTCGCACCGCGGGCCGTAGCTCGCGTCAGCGCTGGCGCTGAAAGTAGACGGCGCCGAGCGGCGGCAGCAGCACGTTGATCGAGTGCTCGCGGCCGTGCGCGCGCACCGGCGTGGTCTCGACCGCACCGAGGTTCCCCTGACCCGAACCGCCGAAGTCGGCGCCATCGGTGTTGAGCAGCTCGCGGTAGACGCCCGCCGTCGTCGTGCCGATTCGGTAGTTCGCGCGCGGCTCCGGCGTGAAGTTGAGCGCGCACACCACGCGATCGCCGTCGCGCGCGATCCGTTCGTACGTCAGCACGGACCGCTCGGCGTCGTTGGCGTCGAGCCACTGGAAGCCGCCCGGCTCGGTGTCGAGCTCGTGGAGCGCGGGGATCGAGCGGTAGAGGTGGTTGAGCGTGCCGACGAGGAGCTGGATCTGGCGGTGCGGCGGATCGTCGAGCAGGTGCCAGTCGAGCGAGCCGTCGTGGTTCCACTCGCGCCACGGTGCGAGCTCGCTGCCCATGAACAGCAGCTTCTTGCCGGTCATGGCGAACATGTAGCCGTAGAGCAGCCGCAGCCCGGCGAACTTCTGCCAGTCGTCGCCGGCCATCTTGCCAAGCAGCGACCCCTTCAGAAGCACCACCTCGTCGTGCGAGAGCGGCAGCACGAAGCGCTCCGAGAACGCGTAGAGGCCGCGCATCGTGAGCTGGTCGTGGTGGTGACGCCGATGGATCGGATCGCGGTTGAGGTACGCGAGCGTGTCGTGCATCCAGCCCATGTCCCACTTGTACGAGAACCCGAGGCCGCCGCGGTCGACGGGCCCGCTCACGAGCGGCCACGCCGTGGACTCCTCGGCGATGGTGACGGTGTCGGGCTGCTCGCGGCCGATCGCGGTGGTCAGGCGCTGCAGCAGCTCGACGGCCTCGAGGTACTCGTTGCCGCCGCGCTCGTTCGGGATCCACTCGCCGGGCTGCCGGCCGTAGTCGCGATACAGCATCGATGCCACGCCATCGACCCGCAGGCCGTCGAGGTGGAAGCGATCGAGCCAGAACAGCGCGCTCGAGAGCAGGAAGCTCCGCACCTCCTGCCGGCCGAAGTCGAAGATCGAGGTGTCCCACTCGGGGTGGAAGCCGAGGCGGCGATCGGCGTGCTCGTACAGCGGGGTGCCATCGAAGTAGACGAGGCCGTGCTCGTCGGCCGGAAAGTGCGCGGGCACCCAGTCGAGGAAGACGCCGATGCCGCGCTGGTGGAGGTAATCGACGAGGTACATGAAGTCGTCGGGCTTGCCGTACCTGTGCGTC
>JACCRC010000069.1 GCA_013813765.1 Deltaproteobacteria bacterium
GCCGGATCCTGACTAGGCACCGACGGTGATGGCGTCGGATCCGCCGGCCATCATCCAGCCCGCCTCGAAACCGTGCGCTCTCCATCGACGGAGATGCTCCCTAACAGCGGACGACGGAGCCATTCGCGAGTGGGCCGCGATCCATTCCGACATCACGCAACGCAAGCTGACCGAGCAGTCTCTTCGAGACGGAGAGAGACAGTTCCGCGAGCTTGCCGACGCGATGCCGCAGATCGTCTGGGCCGCGCGGCCCGATGGCACCTACGACTACTACAACCGGCGCTGGTACGACCTCACTGGACGTATCGACGGTACCAGGGGCGACGAGAGCTGGGCCGACGTCGTTCATCCCGAGGACCACGCGAGCGTGCACGAGATGTGGCTTCTCGCGATCCAGTCGGGCGCTGCCTACGAGATCGAGCTTCGCCTCAAGCACAAGGAGGGCGACTACCGCTGGCACCTGAGGCGTTCGGTGCCGATTCAGGACAGCGACGGCAAGATCACGCGCTGGTTGGGCACCTGCACCGATATCGATCAGCGCAAACGAAACGAGGATCAGCTTCGATCGTCGGCACTGCTACTGAGGCAGAGCAATCGAGAGCTCGAGGACTTCGCGAGCGTCGCATCTCACGATCTTCAGGAACCACTGCGCAAGATCCACTCGTTCGTCGGCTGCCTGCGCGACGAACAGGCCGCGACGCTGAATGCCGGCGGACTCGATTATCTCCTCCGGATCCAGAGTGCGACGAAGCGGATGACCACGCTCGTTCGCGACCTCCTCGAGTTCTCGAGGGTGTCATCGAAGGGAAAGCCGTTCATCCCGGTGAACCTCAACGAAGTGATCACGGGCGTCGTCTCCGATCTCGAAGCACGTCTCACCCAGACCGGTGGGCGCCTCGAGATCGCCTATCTGCCCACCGTGGCAAGCGACCAGGTCCAGATGCGGCAGCTGCTCCAGAACCTGATCGGGAACGCCCTCAAGTTTCACCGGAATGGCGAACCTCCCGTGGTGCGTGTCACGGCCGAGCTCATCGAGGGCTTTGACGCTGACGGGACCCCGCAACCAGCGGGAGCGTGCCGCGTCTCGATCGCCGACAACGGCATCGGGTTCGACGAGAAGTATCTCGACCGCGTGTTCACGATCTTTCAGCGACTACACGGACGCGGCGTCTACGAAGGTACGGGAATCGGCCTCGCCATATGTCGGCGAATCGTCGAGCGCCACGGCGGAACGATAACGGCGCGCAGCAAACCGGGTGAAGGCGCGACGTTCGTCTTCACCCTTCCGGTCGCGCAGCGGAAGGGAGTCAGCTATGGCATCTAACTCGAAGCCCATTGTCATCTTGCTCGCCGACGACGACTCCGAGGATCGCGAGATGACGCGCAAGGCGCTCGACAAGAACAAGCTGGCAAACGAGTTCTATACCGTCTCCGACGGCGAAGAGCTTCTCGATTTTCTCCATCACCGCGGAGCGTATGCGCCGCCGGCGCTCTCGCCGACACCTGGCCTCATCCTGCTCGATCTCAACATGCCGCGCATGGACGGCCGCGAGGCGCTGGCCGCGATCAAGGCGGACCCCGGACTGCGGCGGATCCCCGTGGTGGTGATGACCACGTCACAGGCCGAGGAAGACATCACTCGCAGCTACGACCTCGGCACCAATTCGTTCATCAGCAAGCCGATCACGCTCGCCGGATTGATCGACGTGACGAAGGTCCTCGGCCAGTACTGGTTCCAGATCGTCAGTCTCCCGGAAGGCACGACTGGTAGCTGACGTGCCAATTCGTGTACTCCTCGTCGAGGACGACGAAGAAGACTACCTGCTGACGCGCAAGCTTCTCAAGGACAACCCCGAGACCACGTTCGAGGTGACCTGGGCGAGGACCTACGAGGCCGCGATCGAAGAGCTCGAGAAGCCCTACCAGGCGGTGCTCGTCGACTACCGGCTCGGCGCACACAGCGGCCTCGACTTGATCGCGACTGCGGTCGCGGATGGATTTGCTGCCCCGATGATCCTGCTGACGGGGAACGGCGACTACAACGTCGACAAGCTCGCGATGAAGCTCGGCGCGTCCGACTATCTCGTGAAGGACCAGATCACGCCTCAGCTGATGGAGCGTGTGATCCGACACTCGATCGAGCGCAAGGCCGCGAGGGCCGAACAGAAGGGCAGCGAGCTCGCGCTGAGCAAGAGCGAGCAGCAGTATCGTCAGATCGTCGAGGAGACGAGCGATGGGATCGTCAAGGTCGATCTCGACCTCAAGATCGTCTTCGTGAACCGGCGGTTCACAGAGATGCTCGGCTACGAACCCAGCGAGATGGTTGGCGCCAGCATCTTCGCGTTCATGAGCGCGGCCGCGAAGCTCTCCGCCACGCGGTCGTACGAACAGCTCTCGCAAGGTCAAAAGGTTGCCGCCGACGGGTCATTTCGCCACCGCAGCGGATCCGACATCTGGTGCAACATCGCCGGCACTCCGCTCCTCGATGCTGACGGTCGCCACATCGGAAACCTCGGCGTTGTTCGCGACGAGACGGAGCGCAGGAAGCTGCAGTCCCAGCTGATGGTCAGTGATCGGATGGCCTCGGTCGGGACGCTCGCCGCAGGCGTCGCACACGAGATCAACAACCCGTTGGCGGCGGTGATCGCAAATCTCGACTTCGTGGCCGACGCGGTGACCCAGCTCCTCGACGACCCCCGGAACATCCCGAGCCAGGCGCTTCGGGCGGAGCTCAAGGAACCCCTCGACGACGCGCTCGAGGGCGCACACCGGGTGCGGCTCATCGTACGGGATCTGAAGCTGTTCTCGCGCTCGCCGATCGAGGATCCGAAGACGCCCGTCGACGTGGATGCGATCATGGAGTCATCGCTCCGCATGGCGTGGAATGAGATTCGCCATCGAGCAAAGCTGATCAAGTGCTATGGCTGCAGAGTTGGCGTCCACGTCAACGAGGCGCGTCTCGGCCAGGTGTTCCTCAATCTGTTGATCAACGCCGCGCAGGCGATCCCGGAAGGCCGAGCCGCGCACAACGAGATCCGCGTTGCCACTCGCGTCGAAGGCGACCACGTCCTCATCGACGTGTCGGATACGGGTGCGGGAATGCCGCCCGAGGTGGTCGACAGGATCTTCGATGCCTTCTTCACGACGAAGGCCATCGGTGTTGGCACCGGCCTGGGCCTGGCAATTTCCCAGCGGCTCGTCGCGGACATGCGCGGCGACATCTCGGTCGAGAGCGAGGCCGGCAAGGGAACGACGTTCCGCGTCAGGATTCCCGTCACGAGCGAGGCTGGCCTCGAGCGCGTCGCACCCGTCGTGAAGGCGCCGCCGCTAGCCCGCCGAGGTCGAGTTCTCATCGTCGACGACGAAACCCTGATCGTTCGAGGGATGCTGCGCATTCTCGGAAAGCAGCACGACGTCGTCGCCGTGAATGCCGCCAAGGAGGCGCTTGCGATGTGCGTCGCGAACGTAAAGTTCGACGTCATCCTCTGTGATCTGATGATGCCGGAGATGACGGGAATGGAGCTGCACGCCGAGCTCACGCGGGTTGCTCCAGACCAGGCCGATCGCATGATCTTCGTGACCGGCGGTGCGTTCACGAGCGTGGCACGTCAGTTCCTCTCCGATTCGCTCAAGGAGCACCTCGAGAAGCCGTTCGACCCACGCAACCTGCGCGCGATCGTTCAGCGGTACCTGCGATAGCAGATCAGGAACCGGTAGGATGCGCGTGGGGGATGCACAGCGCGGCGTGGTCCAAGCTTGCTTGTTCGTGGTGCTCGTCACCGGGGCCGTGACGCGCCTGGGCGCGGCTCCGGGCGCACAACAGACCCGGCATCCGCGCCTCGGGCGCTAGCCGGCTCAGTCCGCCATGCGGCGGTACAGCATCACGCCGCCCACGATGGCAGCGAGAACGCCGATCCCGATCGCCGCGGCCTTCATCGGGTCCGCGACCACGGCGGCACGAACCTCCTTGGACTTCTCCGCGACGTACATCTTCGCCTGCAGGCGCTTCCGGTCGATGACCTCGGCGGCAGCTGCCTTCACCTTGTCGGCGACCTTGCGGGCCTGCTTGCCGACGTCGAGCTCGTCGACGATGGCGTGCTTGAGCTCGGCGATGTTGGCTTCGAGGTCATTGCGAGCGAGGTTGATCTCGTATTCGAGCTTCTCTTCAGTCGGGTTTGACATGGTCATTCCTTCAGGCCTTCAGGCCTTCCTTGACGTTCTCGACAGTCTTCTTGGCCTGGTAGACCGTGTCGGACATGTCGGGTTTGACATCGCCGGCCAGCTTCTTCGCGAACACGCCAGCGATGGCGCCGCCCGCGACGAGGTAGATGACCGCCATGATCAGAAGCCGCAGCCAGAGGGCGGAGATGACCGGCGCCAGGGCGACGACCGCCACCACGCACAGCATCCCGAAGCCGATCAGCGCGACGATGCCGCCCAGCACGACGACGGCGGCCTCACCGGCTGCGGTCTTCACGCTCTTCGTAAGCTCCAGCTTCGCGAGCTGAAGCTCGTCGCTCGCGATCGTCTTCACGTCATCAGTGATCCGATTGACGAGCTCGCCCACGCCGGGGCGTGCGTCGCCGTTTGGTACGCGCTTTTCCATGATCGGTCCTCGGGGTTGAACGACCACAGGTTGTGCAGCGAGCGTGCCGAGCGGCCTCGGCAGTTCTCTTTTCAGAACGCGCCGCTGTGCGTCACCATCACCAGAGGCCTCCCCGCGGGATCGAGCGCCGTTGACACGTCGAGCCCGGCCAGATCACCCCGGTAGCCGTGCGCTCTGCGCCCTGCGACGATGTCGAAGCCGAGCGTCAGCGCCGCCTCGAGGGCCACGCCGTAGCCGATGCCCTCGAGCTGTCTGCGATCCGCACGGCGCGCGAGCACGGCCGTGGTGATGCCGCCCGCGATCAGCACGACCTCGACGATCTCGAGCACCGTGAACTGCATCGAGACGCCCTTCATGCGCCCGCGCTCGGCGGTCACGAACGTCTGCGGATCCGATGCGATCTGATCGCCGAATTCGTCGACGCGCTTGTTCGAAGAGACGGTCACGAAGATCCCCGCGGCGACGTGCGCGAGCCCGAAGCCGAGCAGTGGATACGACATGCCGCGAGCGAGATCGGAATCTTTCTGAAGTCCATAGAGTAGTCCGCCCGACAGGAGACCTGTGGTGCCCATACCCACAAGGACGTAGCCGCCGCGGACCTCGCCGGCGAAGTAGTTCTCCATCGCGGCCTGGGTTTGCGCGCGATCAGGCTCGGCGTACGAAACCTGCACTAACAAGAGGAACGTGATCAGAGCCGCGGTTCGCTGCACGCCGCGAGCATAGCTGTGACCGTGTGTTCACGGTGATCGTTCGAAAACGCGCCGAGAAGTCAGCAGTGGCCAGAGCGCTGGTGCTAGCAGGCCTACATCATCGCTGATCTACGCTGCGCGGCACTGGGAGGCTCTATGAACACGAAGTTTGCGGTTCTGGTAGCAATGCTCGGAGTGTCACTCGTCGCCTGTGCGGAGGACGTTGGTGATCAAACGATCAATGACAAGGAGGTCGAGGGCGTACAGGAGCCCGGCTCCAGCAACGTGCATCGCGGGTGCGCCACCGTCGAGCCGACAGGCCTTGACCGTGATGCGATCGAGGCGCGCATCGCCGCGGTCGAGCAGAACACCGCGCTCACGGCGTCGCACGTGATTCCGGTCTACGTGCACCGCATCCACGCCTCGAACGGCACTGGCGGTGCCGTCTCGAACACGCAGATCAACAATCAGATCAGCGTGCTCAATGACGCGTTCGCCGGGTCCGGCTTCTCGTTCTCGCTGGTCAGCATCGACGACTCGAACAACGACGCCTGGTACACGACGAGCGGCGGCGCATCCGAGACCGCGATGAAGAACGCGCTTCGCAAGGGCGGTTCGAACGCGCTCAACATGTACACGAACAACATGGGCGACGGCCTCCTCGGCTGGGCGACGTTCCCGTCGAGCTACGCGAGCAACCCGAAGATGGACGGCGTGGTTCTGTTGTTCTCGTCGCTGCCGGGTGGCTCTGCCGCGCCGTACAACCTCGGCGATACCGGCACCCACGAGGTGGGCCACTGGATGGGCCTCTATCACACGTTCCAGGGCGGCTGCACGAAGAACAACGACGGCGTCTCGGACACGCCCGCCGAGAGGTCGCCGGCGTATGGCTGCCCGACCGGCCGCGACAGTTGCGCCAGCAACCGGCATCCGGGCATCGACCCGATCACGAACTTCATGGACTACACCGACGACGCCTGCATGAACACGTTCTCCCCGGGCCAGGGAACGCGCATGGCCTCGATGTGGCAGGCCTATCGGTAGGCGGCGATAGTTTCCGACACGTTGGAATGTCGCCCACCTCCTGATCTACTCTCCGGCGAATGGGGGGAGACGGCACGGTCGGTGGGCGCTACGCGTTGGATGGCCGCCTGGGTGAAGGCGGGATGGGCCAGGTCTTCAAGGCCCGTCATCTCCAGCTCGGCAAGGCGTTCGCGCTGAAGATCATCTCGCCGGCGTTCGCGCTGGATACGGCCGCACGCGCGCGGTTCAACGAGGAAGCGAAGCTCGCGAGCGAGATCTCGCACCCGAACATCGTGTCGGTCGTCGACTTCGGCGAGGACGCGCAGTTCGGCGCGTACATGGTGATGGATCTCGTCGAAGGGGAGCCGCTGCTCCCGAACGGCACCGTACCGATGTCGATCCGGCGCGCGATCGACATCCTCGGCCAGATCGCCGACGCGCTCGATCACATCCACCGGCGCGGCATCGTTCACGGCGACGTGAAGGCTGACAACATCATGCTGACCGGTGAGACCGATGGTCCGAGTGCGGGAGCGCGCCGCCGCCGGATCGCGCGGCTCCTCGACTTCGGCCTCGCACGCCGCCACGGCGGCCAGAACGAAGAAGAGGTCAGCGGCAGCCCTCACTACCTCGCGCCGGAACGCGCCGCCGGCGGACCGCCGAGCGTGGCCGCCGATGTGTACGCGCTCGGAGTGCTCAGCTATCTGCTCTTCACCGGCACGCTGCCGTTCGAGGGCAACGTCGTGGAGATCCTGATGGCGCAGATCAACCAGCCACCGCCGAACATGACCGAGCGCCGCGGCGAGGAGATGGAGGAGGCGCTCGAGTCGCTCGTGCTCCGCGCGCTGGCCAAGGATCCGTCCCAGCGCCACGGCTCCGCGGCCGCGTTCCGCTACGAGCTCAACACGGTGATGGACATGCTGGACATGGGCCGTCGCCGGAGCCGCGCGAGCGGAACGCTCAAGCCCGACAGCGCGCGCGATGCCACGGTGATCGCCGCGTTCGATCGATCTCGTGTTCCGCAGGCGCTGCTCTCGATCGATGGCCGCATCGCGTTCGCGAACAAGGCATTCAACCGCTTGCTGGGACAGGACGCCGGCACCGACGGCCTCAAGGTCTCCGACACCACGCTCTCGAACGTGGTGCCCGGCCTCATGCGCGCCTTGCGCGCCGCCCACGCCGATGGCAAGCCCTGCGAGCGCCGCGCGCGCGTGTTCCGCGGCGACGACAAGCCAGCCCTCGAGCTGACGCTGTGGTTCTGCCCGCTGCCCCTGCCCGGCACCGAGATCCACCTGATGATCCGGGTCCAGGACGAGAAGCGTCGCCGCGACGATACCGAGAGCTAGCAGGAGCTACGGCAGCTTCGGCTCGACGAGCTTGCCGCCGCACTCGAGCCCGCCGAGGAACGCGACGAGGTCCGCGCGCTCGGCATCGGTGAGCTCCGCGTTCTGCAGGAGCGGCGACTTGTTCTTGTTCGCGATGCCGCCGTTCGCCATGATCTTCACCGCGTCGTCGAGCTTCGCCACCGAGCCGTCGTGGAAGTACGGTGGGCTCTTCGTGACGTTCCGCAGGCTCGGAGGCTTGAACGCGGCCCAGTCCTCGGGCTTGTTCGTCACCTTCATGCGGCCGACGTCGACCTTGTCCTCGGCGACGTCGGTGCCGACGCCCGTGTTGAAGTACGCGCCGCCCTCGAGTCCCATCGCGGTCGAGAAGAACGGCGGCGCGTGACACGTGGCGCAGCGACCCTTGCCCGAGAACAGGTCGAGGCCTCTCTGCTGCTGCTCGCCGAGCGCGGCCTTGTCGCCGGCGGCGTACCTGTCGTAGGCGGTGTCGTTGCAGACGAGCGTGCGCATGTACGCGGCGAGCGCGCCGGTGATGTGCTCCGCCTTCCACTCCTTTGTTCCGGGGAACGCGGTGTCAAACAGCGGCTTGTAGCCGGCGATCGCGGCGAGCTCCACGGCGCGCTTGTCGAGCGCAGCGGTGGTCTCCTCGGGCTTCGCGCCGGCGGGTGCTCCGCCCATGTTGCCGCCGCCCCACGCGCCCTTCGCGTTGTCCTCGAGCGTCTTCGCGCGGCCATCCCAGTAGAACGCGTTGTTCCAGTAGCCGACGTTCCAGATCACCGGCGAGTGTCGGGTCAGCGGCTTGTCACCGGAGCCGATCGCGATCGGATCGTGGCCGCCGTTGCCGTCCTCGTTCTGGTGGCACGAGTAGCAGCTGCGGTCGTTCGCGCCCGAGAGCCGCTTGTCGAAGAACAACGCGTGACCGAGCTCGACCTTCTTCGGATCGACATCGCCGATCATCGCGGGCAGCTTCGGCTGCGGCGCCTGCGAGGCGCGAGGCGGTCCTTTCGGTGCCGCACTGCCCGGACCGGGCTTCGCCTCCTCCTTCGACTTGCAGGCACCGAGGGATACGGCCGCAAGCATCGCCACCAACGCGCGCGTCTTCATCGCGCGCGAGCGTACTACTTGGCGCCGTCGTTGAGGTGACCGAGACAGTCGATGAGGGGACCACACTGGGTCTCCTCTTTCGCGCAGACCTCGAGCACGCGCACCTGACGGGACGACAGCGAGACCTTGCACGACCTCCGCGCCTCGTCGGTGTTCTTCCTCAAGATCTCGGGCTTGGTATCGCGCTCGAAGTCCGCCTTGCTGACCTTGCCGGCGGCCATCGCGGCCCGCGCGTCGTCGAGCGCGCACTGCGTGAGCCGCGGCGCGAGGTCATCGCACGCGACATCGCGCCGCTTTTCGATCTCGGTACGCGTGTCCTGCACGACACCGACGGGCTCGGCACTGCCACTGCCATCATCTGTGCCGGTCTTCGGAGTCTGCTTGCCACCGCAGGCGGCGAGCGCGATCACGAGTGCGAAGCTCCTCATCACCATCGGGACACGTCCTCGGATCGGGGGTTGCGCGATCATCTCTTGAGCGAGTCGCCCTCGCTGCCCTCGTCGTCGAGCTGCGGCATGCACGTCGTGTCGAGATCCTTTGCGGTGGCCGCCGCCGCGATGCATGCCGCGACCTTGTCGGGCGCCTTCTGGCACTCCGCCATCGCCATCGCCGTGTTGTCGGCCACTGCCTCTTCAACGCGCTTGGGCTCTTTGGCTTGCGCCTCGGCGCGATAAAGCTGCTCGATCCTGGCCTGGGCGGCCGCGCAGCCACCGACCGGGGGCGTCACGATCGGCGATCCGCTGCCGTCCGCCGACCCGCTCGCGCCGCCGGTCTTCGTGGCCTTGCTGGGACACGCGCAGGCAGCGATGGTCACCAGCGCCACCGCGATCAGCCGCATCATTTCGCGGAGCCTACCACCACGCGAAAGCCTTCCACCGTCCACGGGGGCGCGGTGATCCGGCCGCGATCGGTCAGATCGAGGTGCATCGGCGTGATGCTGTTGTGACCGCGCGCGATCGCGACGCAGTCGCTGCCCTCGACATCGTCGTGACCGGCGGGTCCACCACCGACCCAGTAGTACGGTCGGCCGCGCGGATCGTTGCGCTCGGAGACGTCGTCCTCGTAGAGCCGCCGCCCGAGCATCGTCCACTCGTAGGTGTCGCTACCCGTGCCGGGCATGTTGACGTTGAGCACCGTACCCCGCGGCATCGGCTCGGCGATCGCGGCGCGCACGACGGCGGCGGCGAACGCGATCGCCTCGTCGGGCTTCGGTGCGCGCGGTGCAAGCGAGCACGCGATGCCCGCGGCGCCGCGCAGCGCACCTTCGACCGCTGCCGCGACGGTTCCCGAGTAGAAGACATCCGAGCCGAGGTTGAAGCCATCGTTCACGCCGGAGACGACGACGTCGGGCTTGCGATCGCAGACCTTGAGGATCGCGAGGTACACGCAATCGACCGGCGTGCCCGACAGCGAGAACCGACGCGGACGGACCTCGGTGAGCCGCAGCGGCTTGTGCAGCGTGATCGCATGCGACGCCGCGGAGCGCTGGCGCTCGGGCGCGACGACCACCACGTCCGCGAACTGCTCGATCGACGCGGCCAGGGCCTCGAGGTGCGGAGCCTCGATGCCGTCATCGTTCGAGCAGAGGACGAGTGGGCGAGCCATGAAAGAAAGAAGGCCGATCGCTGGGGGCGATCGGCCGGTACCGTGGTCGAGGCGACAGGATTCGAACCTGCGACCCCCAGACCCCCAGTCTGGTGCGCTACCAGGCTGCGCTACGCCTCGATGTCAGTTCGGGCTTGGTACTTCATCCAAGCGCGGACCGCAAGGCTCAGACCGGCGGGAGGCCGTTCAGGATGTTCTTCAAGACCTGCGACGGCTTGAACGTGAGCACCCGACGCGCCGGGATCAGGATCGGCACCGCGCGCTGCGGGTCCCGGCCCATGCGGTCCTTCTTGTCGCGGACGACGAAGTTGCCGAACCCGCTGATCTTGATCTTCTCACCGCGCTCCAGCGTCTCCTTGACGACGTTGAAGACGGTCTCGACGATCTCGGCCGCTTCCTTCTTGGAGAAGCCGCCGACTTTTTCGTAGACGGCCTCGATGATGTCCGCCTTGGTCATGCGCGCCATAGTGAGGAAACTTTACCCGGTTTCGGCCCCGCGCGGAAACTAACATCGCGAAATGGTTACCGATCCCTGCGTGGGGCCACCGTTAGACCGGAAGCCCAATGGACGACTGGCCTAACGGCGCTGGGCCGGTAGGTTCTCCATCAACCGGCCTACGATGGCCTCGTGCGCCTTGTCGACCTCGACGTCAGTGAGCGTCCGCTCCGGAGACCGGTAGAGGATCGACCACAGCATGCTCTTCATGCCCTCCCCGAGCTTCGGGTCGCGATAGTCCTCGAGCAGCCGGACCTGGTTCACGAGCGGCTCGCCGACCGCGGCGATCACCTCTTCGATCCGCGACGCAGGCATCGACGCCGCGAGCAGGAGCGACACGTCGCGCGTAGAGCCGGGGAACCGCGGGATCGAGCGCATCTGCGCCGGATCCATGAGCCGCAGCCGGGTCAGATCCAGATCGAACGCGAACACCGGCGCCTCGACCCCGAGCCGCCGACGCACCTCGGGGTGCACCTCGCCGAACCACCCAACCACATGGCCGCCGACCACGAGCTCGCCCGCGACGCCCGGGTGGAAGCACGGCACGCTCTGCGTCGCGCGCGTCTTGATCTCGACGTCGCCCGCGACCGCTCGGATCGCGATCTGCGCGTAGCCCTTCGCATCGAACGCGTCCCACGCGGTGCCGGCACCGAGCTGCCCGCCTCGCTTGCCGGAGAGCACGCCGGCACACCACGTCGGCTCGTCGGCGAGCTCGTGCAGCGGACGATCGACGCTGCCCTCACCGCGGCGCAGGAACACGCTGCCGACCTCGCAGATCGCGACGTCATGCCGGCCGTGGCTCGCGTTGCGCGTGACGGCGGCGATCAGGTTCGGCAAGAGCGAGGTGCGCATCACCGCCTGATCGATGCTCATCGGGTTGCGCACGGCGATCGGTTGCGAGCGACGGTCGCTGCCTGGAAGGCCAAGCGCTCCATTGCGCTCGACGGACTGGAAGCCGTACGTGATCGCCTCGGAGAGTCCGGCGGCCGCGAGCGCCTTGCGCACGACGTCCGCGCGATCCGCGGGCCGGTTGCCCGGCGCCTGCCGCAGGATCGGCAGGCTCGACGGCACCTGCTCGTACCCGACGACGCGCAGGATCTCCTCGATCACGTCGACCTCGCGCGCGACATCGGCACGCGCGCTCGGCGGCGTCACGTCGAGCACCTCGCCGGAGCCACCGACGGTGAAGCCGAGACGTTCGAGGGCATCGCGGCACGTCGAGGTCTCGAGCGGCACGCCGCCGACCATCCGCACGCGCGCCATTCGCACGGTCAGCGTGGGTGACGTCCGCTTCTGGGGATAGGCATCGACGAGGCGGCTCGCGATCTCGCCGCCGCCATGCTGGCACATGAGGCGAGCCGCGCGATCGGACGCGAGCTGCGCGAGCTCGGGATCCACGCCGCGCTCGAACCTGTGCGAGGCCTCCGAGTGCAAGCCGAGCCGGCGCGCCGTGCGGCGGATCAAGAGCGGCTGGAAGCTCGCGCTCTCGAGCAGGACCCTTGTCGTCTTGTCGGTGACCTCGGTGTCGAGACCGCCCATGACGCCGGCCAGTGCGATGCCCTTCTCGCCGTCGCGGATCACGAGGTCGCCGGGGATCAGGGTCCGGTGAATCTTGTCGAGGGTGGTGAACTTCTCGCCATCGGCCGCGTGCGAGATGCGCACCGTTCCCGCGCTGAGCGTCTCGGCATCGAACGCGTGCAGCGGTTGCCCGAGCTCGAACATGACGTAGTTCGTGACGTCGACGAGGTTCGAGATCGGCCGCACGCCGACGCCGCGCAGGCGCTGCGCGATCCGCTGCGGGGATGGCCGCACCTGGAGCTTCGTGATCAGCCGCGCGGTGTACCGCGGGCAGGAGGCGGCGTTCGCGATATCGACCATCGGTACCGCGCCATCGCCGCCGACGAACGCGGAGAGATCCACATCCGGCAGCACGATCTTGCCGCGCAGCATGGCGACCAGCTCGCGCGCGACCCCGAGGTGACCGAGCACGTCGCCGCGGTTCGCAGGCGCGTTGACCTCGAGCATCCAGTCGTCGAGGCCGAGCGCGACTTGTGCCTTCGCGCCGAGCGCGGTGCGATCGTCCTCGGGCAGCACGATGATGCCCCCGTGATCGTCACCGAGGCCGAGCTCGTCCTCGGCGCACAGCATGCCCGGCGAGACGATGCCCTTCACCGGCTTCGCCGCGAGCGTCATGCCGCCCGGCAGCGTCGCGCCGATCTGCGCCCACAGGACCTTGCGCCCCGGATCCGGAACGTTCGGCGCGCCGCAGACGACCTGCGTCGCCGCCCCACCCTTCTCGGTGATCACATCGACGAGCGTGAGCTTCTCCGCCTGCGGGTGCGGCTTTCTGCCGACCACCTCGGCAACGACGACGCCGGAGAATCCCGCGCCGAGATCCGTCATGCCCTCGATCTCGAGGCCGCCGCGCGTGAGCGCCTTCGCGCCTTCCTCGACGGTCGGCTGCTTGTCGAGGTCGCACAGCTCGAGGAGCCAGCTCCACAGGACCTTCATGACTAGAACTGCTCCAGGAAGCGAACGTCGCCTTCGTAGTAGAACTTGATGTCGTTCACGCCGTGGCGAAGCATCGCCATGCGCTCGAGGCCCATGCCGAACGCGAAGCCGGTGTACTTCTCGCTGTCGATCTTGCAGTGCGCGAACACGTCGGGATCGACGACGCCCGCGCCTCCGATCTCGACCCAGCCGGTGCCCTTGCACAGCCGGCAGCCCGAGCCGCCGCAGAAGCTGCACTGCATGTCGACCTCGGCGCCCGGCTCGACGAATGGGAAGTAGCTGGGTCGCAGCCGCACCGTCAGCTCCTTCTGGAAGAACCGCGAGACGAAGTGGATCAGCACGCCTTTCAGATCTGCGAACGAGAGGCCCTCGTCGACCGCGAGCCCTTCGATCTGCGTGAACATCGGCGAGTGCGTCGGGTCGTCATCGCGGCGATAGACGTGGCCCGGAGCGACGATCCGGATCGGCGGCGCCTGCGTGAGCATCGTCCGTACCTGGACCGGTGACGTGTGCGTGCGCAGCACGATCTCCTCGGAGAGGTAGAACGTGTCCTGCATGTCGCGCGCGGGATGGTCCTTCGGGATCGCGAGCGCCTCGAACGTGTGCCAGTCGGTCTCGATCTGCGGGCCATCGGCGACGACAAAGCCGAGCTCGGAGAAGATCTGCACGGCCTCGAGCCGCACCTGCGTGAGCAGGTGCAGATGTCCTTGCGGCACCGGCCGCGCGGGCAGCGTGACGTCGACGACACGCGCGAGGTCGGCCTTCGCTGCGAGTGCCGTCAGCTCCCCGAGCCGGCGACAGACTTGCTCCTCGATGGTCTGCTTGACCTTGTTGACCGCGGCGCCGACGAGCGGCCGGTCCGCCGGCGGGAGCTTCGAGAGCTCCTTCATCACCTCGGAGACCTTGCCCTTCTTGCCGAGGAACTGCGCCTGTGCCGCACGGATCGCCTGCTCGTCGGAGAGCGGCTGGATCACGGAGAGGAACTCGTCACCGAGCTTGTCGAGGTTCGCGATCAGTTCGTTGGCGCTCATAGGACCCGTCAACCTTCGCACCGCCCTTCGGCGGTGCTGCGCGGTCCGGCAAAGCCGGACCTTTCATCTACCTTCGCACCGCCCTTCGGCGGTGCTGCGCGGCCCGGCAAAGCCGGACCTTGCAAACGCAAAAAACGGCGACTCCTTCGAGCCGCCGTCATGGAAACACAAGACAGCTGTTCGCTAGGCGCTGGCGATCTGCTTAAACGCGACGGGGGCGCTGATCGCGATCTCGGCGAGCATCTTGCGGTTCAGCTCGACGCCGGACTTCGTGAGCATGCCCATGAGCTTCGAGTAGCTGAAGCCAACGCCACGGGCGGCGGCGTTGATCCGCTGGATCCAGAGCGAGCGGAAGTCCCGCTTGCGGACCTTGCGAGAGCGGTACATGTGCATCCACGCGTGCTGAACAGCCTCGTTCGCGACGGCGTGGCAGCTGTTGCGCTTGCCGCGGAAGCCGCTCGCAGCCTTCAGGATGCGGTTGCGGCGACGGCGAGCTTTGAATCCTCGTTTGGCGCGGGGCATAGCACTAGTCCTTGTACGGCAGCAGGAGAGCGATCTGGTGGTGGTGCGCGTCCGGCACGTACGCGCCGTTGCGGGCCTGGCGCTTGCGCTTCTGGCTGCGGCCAGTCAGCAAGTGGCGCTTGTACGCGTGGCCGAACTTGAACTTGCCGGAAGCCGTGCGCTTGAAACGCTTCTTGGCACCGGAGTGGGTCTTGACCTTGGGCATAGCTACTTCCGCGGAACGGGGTGTGTCTTATGCACCAAGCTCATCAAGAGGACAAGACCTTTTCGCCCCGTAAATCATCGGAGTCACGGCTTCAGCGCGCGGGCCGTCGCGTCCAAAAGCGGCTTTGGTGTCACGGGCTTACCCGTTGCCTGCTGCATCCAGAGATCGGGCAGGACGTTGCCGATCCGGCAGACGCGCTCGAACTCCTTCGCGAACGTCGCCTGGTCCTTGCCCGCCAGGTGCTCCTCGACCTGGAACGCGATCACGTGTCCGACCACGTAGTTGAACACGTAGAGCGGCGACGTGATCGTGTGGCTGTAGATGCCGAGGAGCGAGGTCGTGCCCTTCCCGCCGAGGATCGGTGCGTAGTAGCGGTCCCACGTCTCGCGCGCGATCCGCCCCGTCGCATCGCGCAGCTCGGCGGCGGTCGCACTCGGGTGCGCGTAGAGCCAGTGCCACACGTCGATCTCGACCAACGCGGAGCCCGCGATCTCGCGCGTGTTCCAGAAGTCGGCAAGCACCTTGTTGCGCTCGGCATCGCCCTTGGGCCTCGGCCGCCCCAGCAGCTCGAGTGCGCGCGCCTGAAATAGAAACGCGAGCGCCTCGGTGAACGCGGTGTTCGGCACGCCCTGCAACAGCGTGTGGTCGACGTCGTACAGCGAGAACGTCTGCTCGACGTTATGACCCAGCTCGTGGATCGCGATGTTGTAGCCCTTGTAGAGCATCCCGCCCGGCTCGATGCGCGTGCGCAGGTGCGCCTTGTCGGTGCGCCGCCCGGCCTCCATCGCGTGACCGGCGCCGCGCGATGGATCCACCGTGATGCGCGCCGCGAGGTACTTCGCGCGCGCCGGCGTGAAGCCGAGGTCGCGCAGGATGCGGGGCATGTCGGCCTCGAACTTCGCCGCCGTCGGATAGCGCTTCTTCGTGATCGCGTCGAGCTCGCCCTCGGCCGTCGAGCCCGCCGCGAAGTTGAACCACATGTCGTGCGGCTCGAGCGGTCGACCGAGCTTCGCGGCGACCTCCTTCGCGGCGGCCTGTCCGTGCGGTGATTCGAGGATCTCGACGAGCATCGCTCGCACGCGCGCCTCGGGTAGCTCGGCGGCGGTGAACGCTCGATCCATCCTGCTCGGTGCGATCGGCGAGACCTTGTCGACGGCGCGCGCGGCGTTGAAGTGCGCGATCACGCGTTCGAAGCGCTCGTCGTTGTCGCGCGCCACCGAGTCCGACTTCTCGATCGTCCCGTCGGCGGCATCGGTGACCTTGTTCGTGAACGGATCCCAGTCGACGCGCGGGTTGTTGATCACCTGCGGCGGAATCGTCTGCGTGACGATCCGCTCCATCACCTTCGCGATCGTCTGCTGCTTCGCGAGGCCTTCCGCGTCGGCGTAGTTCGCCTTCAGCTCGTCGCGCAGGTTCCAGTGCGTGATGAGCCGCTTGTCCTTCGGGAACCGCCGCACTCCGTCCCGGCCTAGTACGTGGTGCATGTAGAGGTAGTAGCCGCTGATGTACTGATCGGCCGCCACCTCGGCCGCCGTCACGCCACCGGCGATGTCCCCGGGGATGCGCGACTCGAACATACTGGTCAGCCGCAGCTCGGCCCACTGCCGGCGGCTGTAGCTCGCCGCGTTCTTGATCCGATCCTCGAGCTTCGTGAGCGGAAAGTTCAGCAGCACGCTGAACGCGACCTTGCTCTTGTACATGTCGTCCGCGAAGTGCGAGCTCGCGTCGTACCCGGCGAGCAGCTGATCCACCGGCAGCATCGGACCGATGTCGACCTCGGTCGCCCACCGCACCGTGCGGCCCAGCTCGAGGAAGTGTCCGTTGATTTGCTCGATCGTCGCCTGCAGCCGATCGAACAGCGCGTCGAGCGCCTTCGGTTCCGCGACGAACTGCGCGAGGCAGAACTCGGCGAAGTCGCCGTCCTCGGCGCGCCACATCGCCGCGACTTGCTCGACGCCGCGGAAGATCCGGGCCTCGTGCTGCTGGCCGAACTTCACCAACAGCTTCATCTTCACGGTCGTGATCTCGTCGTGCTGGACCGCGCGCGGCGGCGACGGCGGCCCCGGCGGGGACGGCTCCCCGAACGGAACCGGTTCCATGTAGTCGGGGTTGCGAAGCTGGAGATTGCCGATCACCGGGTCCGCCTGCTCCGGCGGTTGTGGCGGCGGCTTGGGAGTCGAGCAGCTGGCAACGAGCAACGCGATGACAACGGCGCGTGAGCGATTCACGCGAGCGTCATATCACTGCTCGACGACCGACTCGATGTCGACGAGCGTCGGGCTCGGATCCGGGTGCGCCCCCGGGCCCTCGCGGGTCGAGCGCGCGATCAGCCGCCCGGTGGCGACCACGCGCTTGCCGGTGAGAGCCGTCATCTCCGGTTCGGGTCGCACCCTGAGGTCGACCCACGCCATGTCGTCGAGCACGACGCGCACGACCTGGTTCGTCGAGCTTGTCGACCCGTCGGCGTGCTCGACGATGACCATGTGGCGGCCCGTGCTGATCACGGCGTACCGGCCAACCAGCGCGACCACCTGACGGTCGTTGCGCTGGATGCCGGCAGCATCCCTGACCTCGATCACGCGTCGGGAGGCGGAGGGGCGTCGGTCGCGTCCGGCGCGTCGTCGTCGTCGTCGCTATCGTCGACGTCCGCGTTGATCGCGTCCTCGTCCAGGTCGTCGTCGTCGTCGACCTCAGCCGGCGGCGGGGCGTGCTTGCCGGGCTGGTCCTTCTTGCCACCCGCTGCAGCGGCTGCCGCCTGGGCCTGCGCGGCCTGGGCCTTCTTGGCCTCCTGAGCCTTGCGCACCACGCCCGGCTTGGGCGCGATGACCATGATCATGCGGCGACCTTCCATGTTCGGAGTCGCCTCGACGGTCGCGATGTCGTTGCAAAACTCGACCACGCGGTTCAGCACGTTCATGCCGGTCTTCGGGTGCGTGATCTCGCGGCCGCGGAACACGACGGCGAGCCGGACCTTGTTGCCACCCTCGAGGAAGCGACGGACATGCTTCACCTTGAAGGCCATGTCGTGCTCTTCCGTCTTCGGGCGGAACTTGATCTCCTTGGTCTCCACCGTCGACGCACGCTTGCGCGCCTGCTGCTTCTTCTTCGCTTCCTCGTACTTGTACTTGCCGTAATCCATGATCCGGCAGACAGGAGGGAACGCGCGCGGCGAGATCTCGACGAGATCCAGGCCCTTCTCCTCGGCGAGGCGGAGCGCCTCGTGCGTCGGCATGATGCCGAGCTGCTCTTCCTCGAGGATGACCCGGATCTCCGGGACGCGGATGCGGTGGTTGATGCGAAGTCCCGCCTCGGGGCGGCGGCGATCGAAGCGTCCAGGCGGTCGACCGTTCATGGGCGCAATTCCGTAACGACAGTCATGAGCATGTGGCTTGGCGTTGTCCTGTGGCTGAGTAGGGGGACGTTGTACCCCGGGTCACGTGGGGTTGGCATGGGGTTTCGGCGGAAACCACTCGGGCGAACTGAGGGCGTCAGGTGAACCTGCGCCGCTGCAAACTGGTCAGTACGGGACTTCCGCTTCGTTCTTGATGCGGGCGAAGAACTGATCGAACGGCGTGAGACCGAGGTCGGACTCCTTCCCGGTGCCGCGCGTACGCGGAGAGACCGCCTTCGCCGCGACTTCCTTGTCACCGACCACGAGCGTGTACGGCACCTTCGCGAGCTGCGCGTCGCGAATCATCGCGCCGAGCATGCCCTGCGACCGATCGATCTCCACGCGGATGCCGGCCTCACGCAGCTGCGACGCGACCTCCTCGGCCCACTCGGTGTGCCGCTCGGCGACCGGGACGATCCGCGCCTGCTCGGGCGCGAGCCACACCGGGAACGCTCCCGCGAAGTGCTCGATCAGGATGCCGATGAAGCGCTCGAACGATCCGTAGATCGCGCGGTGGATGACGACCGGGCGGTGCTCGCTGTTGTCGCTGCCGATGTAGCCGAGCCCGAACCGCTCGGGCGCGACGTAGTCGAGCTGGATCGTTCCGAGCTGCCACTTGCGGCCGATCGAGTCGGCGACATCGAAGTCGATCTTCGGGCCGTAGAACGCACCGTCGCCCGGCTTGAGCTCGTACGGCAGACCGGTCGACTTCAGCGCGGCCTCGAGCGCGGCCTCGGCGCGATCCCACAGCGAGTCGTCGCCGATCTTCTTCTCCGGACGCGTCGCGAACTTCGCGGTGAAGGCGAGACCGAACGCGTCGTAGACCTTCGCGATCAGCTTCGTCAGCTTCGCGACCTCCTCCGCGATCTGCGACTCCATCAGGTAGATGTGCGCGTCGTCCTGCTGGAACTGGCGCACGCGGGTCAGGCCCGACAGCACTCCGGTCGCCTCGTTTCGGTGCAGCACGTCCTGCGTGTGGAGGCGCAGCGGCAGCTCGCGATACGAGCGGCGCTTCATCTCGTAGAACAGGTGGTGCGACGGGCAGTTCATCGGCTTCAGCGAGAACGACGCCCTCTCCTCCTCCGGGAGGTTCGGATCCGCTTCCGGATCGAGGATCAGGAACATGTTCTCGCGGTACTTGCCCCAGTGGCCGCTCTTCTCCCACAGCATCTTGTTGAAGAGCAGCGGGGTCTTGATCTCGACGTAGCCGTTCGCGAGGCACATGCGCCGCATCGCGTACTGCAACGTGGTGAACAGCATCGTGCCGTTCGCGGTCCAGAACACGGCGCCCGGCGCGGCCGGGTGGAACGCGAACAGGTCGAGCTCCTTGCCGAGCTTTCGGTGGTCGCGCTTGCGCGCCTCCTCCTGCTGGTTCATCCACGCATCGAGATCCTTCTGCGTGAAGAACGCGGTGCCGTAGATCCGCTGCAGCTGCGCGTTGCGATGATCGCCGCGCCAGTACGCGCCGGCGACCGACAGGAGCTTGATCACGCCGACGCGGCCCGTCGACGGTCCATGCGGTCCGAGGCAGAAGTCGACCCACTCGCCATGCGTGTACAGCGAGAGCGACTTCGCACCCTTCGCGAAGATGTCCTCGATGATCTCGAGCTTGAACTTCTCGCCGAGCTTCCCAAACAGCTCGAGGGCCTCCTCCTTGGAGACCTCCTTGCGGGTGAACGGCAGGTCCTTCTTGATCTCTTCGTTCGCGGCCTTCTCGATCGCCTCGAGATCGTCGGGCGTGAACGGCTTGTCGCGCGCGAAGTCGTAATAGAAGCCGTCCTCGGTGGTCGGGCCGATCGTGACCTGCGTGCCGGGGAACAGCTTCTGCACGGCAGACGCGACGATGTGCGCCGCGTCGTGGCGCGCGAGGTCCAGGCCCTCCGGCTGTTTCGGCGTGAAGATCGCGAGCGTGCCCGACCTGTCCATCTTGTGGGTCAGGTCGACCTCGGCGCCGTCGTACTTCGCGAACAGCGCGGCCTTCGCGAGACCCGGGCCGATGCTCGTCTTCACGAAGTCGCCCACCGTCGTTCCGGCGGCGACATCCTTCGTGGATCCGTCGGGGAGAGTGATGGTGATGTTCGCGGGCTCGCTCATGGGCCGCGGACTCTACCGCCTGAATAGCCCGAAGGCGATGCAGTCCTCGCGCTGTCCATCGACCTCGAGCACGCCCGTGTGCGCCGCCAGGTCGAACACCAGGCTCGCGCTCGCGGGCTTCGCGCCCTTGAAGCGATACGTCCACCGATCGCCCGCGCCCTCGCCGCTGCCGTAGAGCCGTGCGTTCGGGATCTCGACGTCGAGGTCATACCTGCGCGGCAGCGACTCGTCGTGAATGCCGAGCTGCAGATCGCCGCAGCCGACCTCGACGTACGCGAGCTTCGTCGCGGTCGAGCACACCGCGATCGTGTCATCGGGCAGCGCGCGGCACATATCCTCGACACCATGCACCCAGCCGCTGGTCGGCACCCACTGCGGTCCCTTCAGCGTATCGATCGTCTCGCCGCCCGCGATCCACGAGCACGTCACCGAGTCCGGTGTGCAGCCCTTCGAGCTCGGCTGGATCGACACCGGCTTCGCCGCGCCGGTCGGCCGCGGGATCGACCACGCGGTGCCGCCCTTGCCCGCGGTCGCGAGCATCACGACCCGCGACGGGAGATCGCAGAGGTGCGTCGCCGGGTGCCAGCCCTGCGCATCGCGGAACCCGACCTCGGCCCACGGAAACGCGCTCGGCGGGCGCATGGGTACCGGGAGCTCGGACGCTGTCAGCGCGGGCTTCGCGCACGCCTCGACCGCATCGAGCCGCGGCGGCTCGACCGGCTCGGCCGGCGGCGCGCCCGACTTGCACGCAGCGATCGTTAGTAGGCAAAGCGAACGGAGTCGGATCACCGGCCGATGATAACGTTTGCGGCATGAACGTGCTGCTGTCCGTCCTCGGTAGCGCCGCACTCGCACTCGGAGCGTGTGGCGGCCGCGACGCCCAAGAGGTGGTCGACAAGGAGATCCCCGCGCTGAAGCAGCGGTTCGGCGAGTACCAGACGGCGGTCCGCGCGGCGCTCGCCAAGCCAGTCGCGGAACCACCGAAGCTTCCCGAGAAGCTGTTCTTCCCCCCGCTCTACACCGACGGCGACAAGGCCAACGCCCTGCTCATCCTCCCCGAGTGGATCGAGATGCCGGTCAAGCACGACCCGGACGGCCTGCTCAGCGAGACGCTCGACATCTTCATCGATGTTCGAGACGTCGCGCATGGCTCGCCGGCGCTCGGCAAGGCCTCGATCTACGACTCGAGGATCGCGGCGTTCAAGAACGCGAAGTACCTCGTCCTGGTCACCGGTCATGCGAGGGGCGGGATCGTCGCTGGATCCACGTATTCGGGTGGCGGGTACCACGGCAGCCTGATCTTCGTGGACGTCGCGAAGTCCGCTTCGATCGGCACGATCGAGGTGAGCGCCAGCACCGCGGATTCGGTCAAGGTCGCGGTGGACTCGTCGCACAGCGTCCAGCGACAGCTCGACTACGACGCCAAGCAGCAGGCGATCGAGGCCATCAACAAAGCACTCGCCCCGCACCTCGCTCCGGGGTCCCGTGTGCCGGCGAGCTGAACGAACGACGGCCGGCGCTTCGTCAGCAACCGGCGAACACGAGGACTCCGATCAGGATTCTGACCCGCGGAGCATAGCGCGTGATCTTCACGTGAATTCGTCCTACCCGGAGCGCCGCTGGGGCAACCATCGAGGCATGCGGATGACCAGTCTCGCCGTCGTCCTCGCGATCACCGTCTGCGCGGCGAGCACCGGCTGCACCCGATCGAACGCGATCATGGGCACGCTCGTCAGTGCGGGCATCGTCGCCGGCGGTACTGTCCTCCTGCACGGCGCCGAGAGCGACTCCGAGATGGGAGAGGGCTACGCCGCCCTCGCGATCATCAGCGGCGGCTCGTTGCTGCTAGTTGGCAGCCTGATCGCGCTGGTCGTCTCCGACCCCGAGCCCGCGCCGCCTACGACTACCCAGCCCGGCGCCTCCGCAGCAACCGGCCGGGTTCATTTGTCGTTTCGTCGTAGGCACATGCGGGATTGAACCGCAGACCCCCACCGTGTCAAGGTGATGCTCTCCCACTGAGCTATGTGCCTGGAGGGGCAAATCAAGTACGCGATCGATTCGTACTCGTCAAGGTACTGAAGGCGATCGCCGTGATGGAACTGTGCAGCTCCCGGCACGAATCGAGTGACGGGCGCGTCAGACCGGTTGGCCGTTGTCGGTTGCCGCTCTGTCGATTAGCGGCGTAGACTTGTGGAGTTAGACAACCTTATCGGTTCCAGCAAGGTCCGATGAACGTAGGGAGCACCCCGTGACACTGTTGTCATGGCGGTCGTGAGAGTAGCGAGTCCACGTTGATCCAGGTCGGCCAGGTCCTCGACAAGTACGAGCTGCTCGAACGCGTCGGGCAAGGCGGGATGGCCATTGTCTATCGCGGGATCGACCGGTCGCTGAAGCGCGTCGTCGCGATCAAGGTCCTCCACAAGCACCTCGCTGATTATCAGGAGGCGCGCGACCGGTTCGAGCGCGAGGCCCAGGCGGTCGCGAAGCTGCGCCACGAGAACATCCTCGAGATCTTCGACTACGCCGCGAAGGAGGACTCCGAGGCGTACATCGTCACCGAGTTCATCGACGGCCAGACGCTGAAGCAGGTCATCACCGACCGCCCGATCGCGTTCCCCGAGATCGGGGCGATGATCATCCTGCAGGTCGGCCGCGCACTCGCACACGCGCACGCCGGCGGCATCCTGCACCGCGACGTCAAGCCCGAGAACATCATGGTCCGCACCGACGGCGTGGTGAAGCTCATGGACTTCGGCATCTCGCACATGGTCGACCTCGAGCGGTTGACCGTGACGGGTCAGCTGCTCGGCTCGCCGGCATACATGGCGCCGGAGCACGTCGAGGGCCGGCCGCTCGACTTCCGCACGGACGTGTTCGCGCTCGGCATCGTTCTCTATCAGCTCTGCGTCGGGCGCCTTCCGTTCGAGGGCAAGAACCCGCACGAGGTGCTGAAGCGGATCGCGGAGTGCCGGTTCATCGATCCGCGCACCGCGAACCCGAGGATCGGCAACCGGCTCGGCCGGATCATCCTGCGCGCGATGGCGGCGTCTCCGTCGGATCGCTTCCCGGCGATCGGCGAGATGGTCGCCGCGCTCGATGCATACCTCGACGAGAGCGGGATCCCGACCGACAAGATCTCCGGCGAGCTCGGCCGTTACTTCGCCGCGCCCGCGTCGTACGAGCAGGCGCTCGAGGATCGGCTGATCGATCACCTCACGCGACGCGGAAAGAAGCTCCTCGCCGAGGACGACCGGCCGGGCGCGCTCGACGTCTTCGACCGCGTGCTCACCATCGACTCCGACAACGAGGGCGTGATCGCGATCCTCGATGGCATCAACCGACGCCTGCGGATGAAGGCGGTCGGCATCGGTGTCCTCGCCGCGCTCGCGATCGGCGGTGGCGCGTACATGATCCATCGCAAGAGCGCGCCGCCGGGTGCGGAGTCACCCGAGCCGCCTGGCGGCAGCGGCGTCGCGATGAACCACGTGGTCACGAGGGTCGGCTACGACGACCCACCGCCGACGATCGATGCGGCGGTCGCCGAGGAGCTCGACGCGCAGATCGCGATCTTCGTGCCCAATCCGAATGGCAACGGGCGACCGCTGCTGGCCGACGCAGGCGCGGTCCCGGCTAACGAGCCGAAGGAGCTGAGCGTGCGTGTCGATCCGGCGGATGGCTCGGAGGTCGACTTCGGCGACGGCCGCGGCTGGGTGCCGGTCAGCCGGGAGGACTCGCGCGTTGCACGAGCGATCGATCGGGATATCACCGTGAAGATCCGGAACCCGTGCTGCCAGAGCGTCGAGGTGCACGCGAAGTACGGCCAGGGCGAGGTCCCGGTCCAGCTGAAGTTCCTTCCGGCTGCCGTGATCCCGACGTGCACCATCGAAGGCGTGAAGCCGGAGGACATCACCGTCCGCGTCGCCTCGAAACCGGCGCGCCTCAACGAGCGCAGCGACGTGTTCTTCGGCGGCATCCCGTCGAAGCGCGTTCGCGTCGAGTTCTTCACCGCGACCACGTCGATGAAGAGCACGGTCGAGGTCGGGCCGAATCAGACGATCGAGGTCAAGTGCGATCCGCAGTCCTGATCGCGATCGTCATGGCGACGACCGGCGCGCACGCGACGCCGCGCCAGGACCTCGACCTCGGCGTACGGAACTTCCGCGCAGGCGACTGGCAGTCCGCGATCCGCGTGATCAATCCCCTGCTCTATCCGAGGAGCCAGTTCGCATCGCAGGACGACGTCATCGAGGCACGCCTGCTCCTCGGCGCCGCGCAACTCGAGGCCGGCAACAAGGAGGCCGCGATCGACGAGTTCACGAAGGTGATCCTCCTGGAGCCGGAGCGCGAGCTGACGCGCCTCATGTTCTCCGAAGGCGCGATCCGGGTCTTCGAGCGAACGAAGGAGGACCTGAAGGTCCGGCTCGAGCACGAGGCCGAGAAGAAGCGGCTCGCCGAGGCCGCCGAGCGGCTCGAGGCTTACCGCAAGACGTTACGCGTGTACGAGGCGCGCCCGTTCTACCTGAACTTCATGCCATTCGGCCTCGCGCAGTTCACGCAGAACCGCAACGGCATGGGGACCGTGATGGCGATCGGCCAGGGCACCACGTTCCTCGCGAGCGTCGGCATCTATGCGTACCTGGTCGGCACCTACGGCTTCGAGTCCAGCGCGGTGCCGCTGACCGAGGGTCCGCGCGTGCGCCGGCTCCAGCAGATCGAGATCGGAACAGGCATCGCGTTCTTCGGCTTCTACGCGTGGGGCGTCTACGACGCGATCCGGAACCACAAATCGCGTCAGCAGGTGCAGGGCGATGACTCGCTCATCCCGCCCGAGATCCTGAACCCGGGGAAGACCAAGCCCCCGAAGACGTCTTCGCTGCGACTAGCACCGATGTTCACGCAGGACAGCGTGGGCATCGGCATTGGATGGGAGAACTAGCATGCCGTCACTTCGCCTCGCCGCACCGGGCCATCCGCCGATGGTCTACAGCCTCCATCCCGACAAGAAGCTGACCTCGATCGGATCGGGCCCCGACAACGACATCGTGCTGCCCGATCCGCTCGTCCAGGACGGCTTCGCGATCCGGTTCGACGGCCAGATCTACACGGTGCTCGCGCTCAAGAAGACGGACTTCGTCGTCAACGGCAAGAAGCGCGGCAAGCACAAGCTGACGCACGACGACCGCATCGTGATCGGCAGCTGCGAGCTGCGGTTCGTGATGGTCGACGAGCAGGCACCGACGCACGAGGAAGCCGGCGAGACGATCGCCGACATCGACGCGTACACGAAGCTCTACGAGTTCTCCGAGCGGCTGATCCACCAGCGCGACCTCGGCGAGCTGCTCGACGCGCTGATGGATGCGGTCGTCGAGATCACGAACGCAGACAAGGGCTTCCTCGTGCTGCTCGAGGGCGAGACGGTCGACGTGAAAGTTGCCCGCAACGTGAACAAGGAGAACATCGCCGACGCGGTGTCTCAGCTCTCGGACTCGATCGTGGCGAAGGTGATCCGGACGCGCAGGCCGGTGATCGTGTCGGACGCGATGCGCGATGACGAGTTCTCCGCTGCGAAGAGCGTCATGTCGCTCAAGGTCTCGAGCGTGATCTGCGTGCCGCTGCTCGATCGCGGCCGGCTGCTCGGGCTCATCTACGTCGGCAACGATTCGATCCGCGATCTGTTCCAGCACGACACGCTGCGTGTGCTCTCGGTGTTCGCATCGCAGGCATCGCTGATCGTCGCGAACGCATTGCTGCTCAACGAGCTGAAGGTCGACAACAAGCGACTGAACGAACGGCTCGAGCAGTACCGGTTTGGCGAGATCGTGGGCACGAGCCCGCCGATGCAGGCGGTGTTCCGCAAGGTCGAGAAGATCAGCGCCACCGACATCTCCGTGATGATCACCGGCGAGACGGGCACCGGCAAGGAGCTGATCGCGCGCGAGGTCCACAACCGATCGCCGCGCGCGACCAAGCCGTTCGTCACGATCAACTGCGGCGCGATTCCCGAGAACCTCCTCGAGAGCGAGCTCTTCGGCCACGTGAAGGGCGCGTTCACCGGCGCCGTCGCAAACAAGCAGGGAAAGTTCCAGGCCGCGGACGGCGGGACGCTGTTCCTCGACGAGATCGGCGAGATGCCGATCGAGCTACAAGTGAAGCTCCTGCGCGCGATCCAGGAGAAGGTCGTGTACCGCGTCGGCGACACGCGGCCCGAGACGGTCGACATCCGCATCCTCGCGGCGACCAACCGCGAGCTCGAGAAGGAGATCGCCGGGGGCCGGTTCCGCGAGGACCTCTATTACCGGCTGAACGTCGTGAACGTCGAGCTGCCGCCGCTGCGCGCGCGCGGTGACGACGTGCTCGTGATCGCGCGCTATCTGCTCGCGCGCTACTCGCGCGAGTACGACGCGAGGGTGAAGGGCCTGTCCCCGAACGCCGCGGTCGGCATCCGGAAGCACAGCTGGCCGGGCAACATCCGGGAGCTCGAGAACCGGATCAAGAAGGCGATCGTGCTCTGCGAATCGACGGTCATCGGTCCCGACGATCTCGGACTCACCGGCGACGTGCTGCCGCAGATCCTCACGCTCGCGGAGGCGAAGGACAAGTTCCAGCGCGACTACATCAACGAGATTCTCGCGCTCAACAACGGCAACCGCACCAAGACGGCACGCGACCTCGGCGTCGATCCGCGGACGGTGTTCCGCCACCTGGAGAAGGAGTCCGACGATCCGAGTGATTCGTCGGATCCCGCTGTGACCTAGACCGCTTTGCGGTCCTTTACACCCATGACGCAGATGTCCGAGCCCGACGGCACGACCCACCTCGAGAACGCGCGTAACCGCGCGGAATCACAGGGTCGATTGCCCTTGGCGCACCGGGTGCATGATGCCTGGGGAGTTGTGTATCGTCCGCTTCTGCTGGTTTCCGCGCTGCTGGGAGGCTGCGTGATTCCGCCGTCCCTCTCCGTCGGTAGCGAGGACGCGGGCGTCAACTCGCCGCCCGCGATCCTGGCCGTGCGCACCGACCAGGCGGAGTTCGTGGAGCCGGGTCCCGTGCTCGTCGATCGCGGCACCACGGCCGGCACGATCAGCATGACGTTGCTCGACACGGACCTTGCCGACACGCTGTACGTGCGGATGTTCCTCGACTACACGGTCACGGCGCCAAACCCCGCGCGCGTCACCTGCACCGCGCCGCCGCCGATGCCTGCCTCGCCCCAACGCACGGTGAGCTGCGACGCCGGACCGCTGTGCCCGCCAACAGGCTCGGGACCGTTCAACATGACCGTCGTCGTGTTCGATCGCGAGCCGCTCGAGTCCGGAACGCCCGCCTACCAGGCGATGCCGCCGGGTGGGTTGAAGACCAGCCTGTTCTACTTCCTCAAGTGCCAGGAGCCGACGCAGTGAAGCGCGCGCTCCTCATCGCGGTCACGCTCGCCGGCTGCCTCGACGTTCCGTCGGGACCGCCGCAGGAGTGCGTGAAGAGCTCCGATTGCGACACGGCGAACGGCGAGGTCTGCGACGAGGGAACCTGCTACGGCAACCCGCCGAGGGGTCAGTACGCTGTCGTGATCTCGCCGCCGTCGAGCCGCAAGGACCTCGTGCCGCGCGAGATGACGATGCCGTCGATCGCGAGCGATGGCTGGATCCAGGACCTCGCGCTCGAGAGGCCGAGCGTGATCAAGGGCCGCATCGAGGCGATGTGCCTCCCGCCGGCCGCGTGTAACCGTACCGCGATCGCCACGACGATCACCGTCACGCGGCCATCGTCGTTCAAGGGCGGCCCGGGCTTCAAGCTGGTCACCGACACCGACGACACGCGCGATCTGACGGGGCCCTCGTTCGACATCGCCCTGCCGAAGACCGGCGCGAACGATCAGAACTACGTCGTCACCGTGGTGCCCGCCGGTCGCAACGATGAACCGTCGGGCAACGGCGAGACACCCGCGCAGCTCTATCCGCCGGTGCGGTTCTCGCTGAGCGCGAGGGAGAACTCGATCCAGAAGCTGATCCAGCTCGGTGGCGCGAACCTCCCGACCCTCAGCGGCAGCGTGAAGTCGTCGGCCGGCGGCGGGCTCTCGCAGTACCGGGTGGTCGCGATGGGTCGCTGGGAACCGGGCGCGCCGCTCACCGAGGTCTCGACGGTGGACTACACGGCCGCCGACGGCATGTTCCACCTCGTGCTCGCCGAAGGCCTGGCCGGCCCGGTCGAGCTGATCGCGAAGCCGCCGACGAGCGGCACCGCGGCGCCCACGCTGCACATGTTCGACGTTCCCTCGAATACGTCGTCGCAGCGCACGCTGCTCCAGCCCGCGAACCTCGGCACGGCGAAGACGCTCTCGTTCCCGGTGAAGGGCGTCGACGGCTCGGGATCGATCGCGGGCGTGCGCGGCGCGCGCGTGAAGGTCACCGCCACGCTCGGCAGCCCGGCGACCAGCCAGACCGTCGCGAGGTTCGCGACCGAGGCCACCGCCGACGACACCGGCAATGTCTCGATCACGCTGCTCGATGGCAGTGGCATCAGCACCCTCTACAGGCTCGAGGTGGTGCCGCCGGCGAGCTCGAGCATGGGCGTCCTCTACGACGTCCCGCTCGCGCTCTCCGGGACCGCGCTCCCGCTGCTCCTGCCGACGCGCATCGCGCTGCGCGGCAAGGTGCTCGACCACGAGGGCCAGCCGCTCGAGGGCGTCTCGGTCACCGCGCGCCCGTCGCTGCGATTCACCTGGAGCTTTGACGACGACCCGCAGGCGTTCGTGTCGTCGATCCCCGCGTCGACCACGCTCACTCCGGAGACCGGCGAGTTCGCGCTCTGGGTCGACCCGACGATCGACGGTCTGTGGGGCCACTATGACCTCGCCTTCGACCCGGCGAGCAAGGCGCGCGCGCCGAGCTGGGTCACCAATGACATCGAGATCCCCCGCGACTCCTCGCAGACCACGGTCTCGATCGACGACATCCGCCTCCCCGATGCGGCAGCGATCCGCGGGACCGTCCTCGATCCGGCGGGTGTCGAGGTCGAGGCTGCCGAGGTGAAGATCTTCCGGCTCGCGACCCCGGGTGCCCTCTGCTCCGAGGTCCTGAACCCGCCCCTGTCCTGCCCGATCCCCGCGGTTCTTCAGGGCCGGGGGGCCTCCGATGCGGCCGGAATCGTCCGTCTGACGCTCCCGCGCTGACAATCCTGTCCTTGACCGGGCCCGCCGCGCCGACTAAGGTCTGCGCGAAATCAACGGGTAACGACACGCAATGGTCACGGAATACAGAGCTAGCAACGGCGCGGACTCGGATGTGAGTACGCAGCGCGAGCTCTGCCTCGGTGCGGATCCATGGAGCAGCCACGGACGACGTCGTCGCGTGCCTGCGAATCTCCAGGACCTCCAGCCCCGACCAGCGCTCCGACTGGACGACCTCGGAGAGCATCAACACGCCAAGGTTCTACGAGATGACGAACGAAACAACGCTGCACGAGAACGGTGCGGCGGATCCGGCCGCGATCGCGGCGCTCACGGCTGCTGATACCAGCTCCTCCACCGAAACCGCCGCCGCAGCCGACGCCGCGCCGACCGAACCGAAGCCGCCGAGCTTCGCCGACTTCGACCTCCATCAAGACATCCGGCAAGCGCTGGATGAGATGGGCTACTTCCTGCCCACCGCCGTTCAGACGGCGGTCTACGGTCCGGTTCACGCCGGCAAGGATCTGCTGGTGCAGTCACGCACCGGCACCGGCAAGACGACCGCGTTCGGTCTGCCGATCCTCTCCAAGATCGTTCCGACCGCTCGCCAGCCCCAGGCGCTGATCCTCGCGCCGACGCGCGAGCTCGCGCTTCAAGTCTCCCGCGAGCTGACGAACATCGGCAAGCACCGCGGCCTCGTGATCGAGGCGATCTACGGCGGCGCGCCGATCGGAAAGCAGATCACGAACCTCCGCAACGGCGTCCACGTCATCGTGGGCACGCCGGGTCGCGTGCTCGATCACATCGGTCGCGGCACGCTCGACACGAAGGCGATCAACACGTTCGTGCTCGACGAGTGCGACGAGATGCTCTCGATGGGCTTCCTCGAGGACATCGAGCGCGTCGTCAAGCATCTGCCGGAGAAGAAGCAGACGCTGCTGTTCTCCGCGACGATGCCCGACGAAGTGACGCGCTACTCGCGCCGTCACATGGTCGCGCCGGAGCAGATCTCGCTGTCGCGCGACAGCATGACCGTCACGGACATCCACCACGCGTACTACATCGTCAGCGGCATCGCGCGCAGCCGCGACCTCCTGAAGATCCTGTACGCCGAGGAGCCGGAGAGCGCGATCATCTTCTGCAACATGCGCGACGAGACCACGGCGGTCGCGAGGTTCCTGCAGAAGCAGGGCCTCGACGCCGCGCCGTTGTCGAGCGATCTGTCGCAGAGCGATCGCGAGCGCGTGATGGGCAAGATGAAGGCGAAGACCCTTCGCTACCTCTGCGCCACCGACGTCGCCGCCCGCGGCATCGACATCTCGAGCCTCTCGCACGTGATCAACTACTCGGTGCCCGAGTCGCCCGAGGTCTACGTGCACCGCACCGGCCGCACCGGCCGCGCGGGCAAGAAGGGCGTCGCGCTCTCGATGGTCGGTCCGCGCGAGCTCGGAAACTTCCGCTACGTGCGCCTGACCTTCGGCCTCAAGCCGGAGGAGCGCCTGCTGCCGAAGGACGCCATCTTCGAGGGCAAGATCAAGGTGCCGCTGCCGCCCATCGGGCTGCCGAAGCCGCCTGATCCGGTCCAGATCCTGATTCGCGGCGTGACGAACGTCGCGACCGATCTCGAGACGAAGATCTTCGAGAAGCTCTACTCCACGGCAGGTGGCAAGAAGGTCCTCGCGGCGCTCGTCGCCGAGAAGCTCGACAAGCTGTCAACCCGTAGCAAGCCGAAGCGCGAGCACACCGAGCGCGCCGAGCACCGTACCGACGGCGAGACCGGCGGTGCGGATCGTCCGCCGCGCAGCTTCGACCGCGATGGCGGCGGCGACCGTCCCCGCTTCAACCGCGACGACCGTGGCCCGCGCCCCGAGGGCGATCGTGGCCCGCGTCCCGAGGGTGACCGTGGCCCGCGTCCCGAGGGTGACCGTGGTCCGCGTCGCTTCGACCGCGATGACCGTGGCCCGCGCCGCGATGATGGTGATCGCCCGCGTCGCTTCGATCGCGATGACCGCGGCCCGCGCCGCTTCGACCGCGATGATCGTGGCCCGCGTCCCGAAGGTGGCGCGCCTGCCGATGGTGCTCCGCGTCCCGATGGCGCGCCCGTGCGTGCCGAGGGCGAGGCTGGTGCCGAGCAGCGCCCCGATCGTGGCCCGCGTCCCGAAGGGGACCGTGGTGACCGCGAGCGCCGTCCGTGGCGCGACCGCGATGGTGGCGGTGGTGGCGACGATCGTCCGCGCCGCTTCGATCGCGATCGTGACCGTGGTGGCCGCGATCGCAACGACCGCAACGAGCGGCAGGACCGCCCGCACACCGACGTGATCGTGCCGGCGAGCCCCGACGTGCTCGCCTCGCCGACGACGGTGCCCGACTCCACCGCGCCCGAGGCCGGCATCGAAGTCCGCTCCGAGAGCACCGATACGACCGAGCGCAGCGCCGATCGTGGCAACGGTGGTGACCGCGAGCGCCGTCCATGGCGCGACCGCGACGACCGTGGCCGCGGTGATCGCGGTGGCCGTGACCGTGGTGGTCGTGACCGCGACCGCGGCGGTGATCGCGACCGCACGCGTGACGCGGCTCCCGAGCCCGCTCGCAACGAGACCCTGCCCCTGGTGACCGAGGCGCCGCCCGAGGTGGCTCCGGTGGTCGAGCCCGAGGTGGCGAAGGTCGACGACGTCGCCCGTGCTGCTCCGGATCGTGGCGACAAGAAGGGCAGCAAGCGCGGCGCGAAGAGCGAGCCGACCGCCGAGACCCGCGAGTTCTGGGAGACGTGGGCCGAGGAGAAGTCGACCCGTCCCGCGACCGAGCAGCCGCCCGCGAAGGCGGTCGATGCCGAGTCGCCCGACGAGCCCCGCGGCGAGCCCGCCGAGCGCAGCGCCCGTGGTCGCGACCGTGGTGGCCGTGGACGCGACAAGGATCGCGGCCGTGGCGACAAGCGCGGCGCGAAGGCCGAGACCACCGAGAAGTCCGATGACAAGCGCGGCAAGCGCGAGTCGGCGGCTCCGGCGGCCGCGGCGGCTTCGACCGACGCTGCCCAGGCGCGTCTGTTCGTGAGCCTTGGTAAGAAGCACGGCGTCTCCGCGGACGATCTGCGGGCGCTGCTCGCGGCCGGCACCGGCGGCGACAAGGCGAAGATCGGCGCGATCAGCCTCCGTGATTCGCACGCGCACGTGCGCGTCCCCGAGGATGCGGTCGACGCGATCATCGCGGCCGTGAACGGCACGCAGCACAACGAGCAAGACGTCACGGTGGAGCGCGCTCGCGCTTGATCGACATCAGGCTCCTCTACGCCTTCCTCGCGCTCGTCATCGGCCTCCTCGTGTGGCGGTGGCATCGCAAGGGCCGGGCCGAGTGGAACGACTACGACGACAAGCATCACGGTGACGACAACCCGCTCCTCGCGAAGCCTGGAGCGGCGAGTCGTGCCCGTGGTGCGCTTCGTGGCCGTGACTGACGCAGCGACGCGCAGCGCTCTCGTGGTGCTCGCGTTCGCGGCGGCGTGCAGTGACTCGGCGTCCTCGCCCGCCGACGCCGCGTCGCCCGACGACGTTGCCGTCGATTCCTCGGCGTGCGAGCTCCCTGCCCCGGCCGCGACGTGCGATCCGGCGGCGAAGCCGCTGCCAAACCCGTCGTGCCTCGTGGAGGAGCCTGGCACCGGCGGCTGTCCCGCCGGCATGGTCCGGATCGCGACGTTCTGCATCGATCGCTACGAGGCCTCTCTCGATGGCGTATCGCCGTACTGGAACCCGGGCGCGTCGCCGCCGCCCGCGAAGTCGCGCGCGAACGCGGTGCCGCAGGGCTACATCTCCGGTCGGCAAGCGGCCGCCGCCTGCACCGCAGCCGGCAAGCGCCTCTGCACCGATACCGAGTGGCAGCGCGCGTGCCGAGGTCCCTTGTCGACGACGTACCCGTACGGCAACACGCGGATGCCCGGCGTCTGCAACGACGCTCGCTCGAAGCACCCCGCGGTCGAGTACTTCGGCACGACCGATCCGGTGATCTACTCGATGCTCGGACACCCGTGCCTGAGCCAGCTGCCGTCATCGCTCGATCGCACCGGCACGAACCCCGGCTGCGTCACCGCCGAGGGCGTGTTCGACATGATGGGCAACCTGCACGAGTGGACGTCGGCGGCGGCGGGAACATTCCGCGGCGGCTTCTACGTCGACACGATGATCAACGGCAACGGCTGCCTCTACGCGACCACCGCGCACGACATGGGGCACTCGGACTACTCGACCGGCTTTCGCTGCTGCGCGGACTGAGCTACGCCGGAAAGCTGCGCGCGTCGGTCTCCGGCGCGCAGCCCGCGCTCTGCGCAGCTCCAATCCCCGTAGCGATGCGAGCAAGGATGGCGCTCACCTCTGCGCTGCTCGTCGGCCCGCGGGCGGCCCGCGCCGCGGCCGTCTCGCCGTCGACGTACTCCATCGCGTAGTAGGGCCGGCCATCAGCGGCGAGCCCAGCGTCGAGCACACGCACGACGGCCGGATGCGAGATCGCCTGCACGGCGCGCATCACCTCGAGGTAGCGCGCGATCGATGCATCGCGGAGCGGGAAGCCGAGGAACAGGAGCTTGAGCGCCACGCGGCCATGTGGACCCTCTGCGACGTAGGCATGATCGCTGACGAGCACTGCGGATGCGGCGGCTCGATGCTCGTACCGATGCGGTAACCCGGTACCTCGATGTTCATGTCGCGGTGATACCAGAGCCGCACGCCGACAACCGCCATGCGCGGCTGCACGAACCGCCAATCGCGCAGTGCGAACCGCCACCCGGGAGCAAGAGCCGCTATCGACCCGCACGTCCTGGCGCCACATCCCAATTCGACAATGGGAGGTGCTCTCGATCGTGAACGTGATCGCGAACGTGATCGTTCACGTTTAGGTTCACGTCGTCATACCTGCGCGCGATGCTGGGACATGCTGTGCGGTTGTCCACGCGATCGGATGTGTGCGCGTTGCAATGACGACGCGTTCGCTCAGCTCCGCGGCGTCGCCGCCTGCCGTGGCGAGGTGTGGGCGATGGACGTCGCTCGCCGCTATCCGCTGGCGCGGCCCTGGCCGCCGTACGAAGGCAAGGCGGCGGCACTGGCTCGAGCGAAGGTCACTGATCTCGCGACGGATCTGTCACTGCTCGATCGGCTGGCGCGGGAGCTAGCGCACTGGGCGGCGCGGTGGTGGATGAAGCACGAATCGCACGGCACGACGACGCCGTACTGAACCCGTACACCGCCGCGATCGCGAACGGCAATGCGCCAACGATGTAGAGCGGCGTCGTATCGAACGTGTGACCGCAGCTATCCGGCCCGCAGTCGCGATCCCGCGCCG
>JACCRC010000072.1 GCA_013813765.1 Deltaproteobacteria bacterium
GCGCGCAGATCGGCGACCTCGGCCACGTCTATCACCCGATCCTCGAGGGCTTCGACGCCGACGGCAAGCTCGTCGATCACGCGAGCGACGCGCTGGGTCCGTTGCGCCGTGCACACGCCTCGATCAAATCGCAGCTCGAAAAGCGAATGGCGGGCCTGCTCACCGACGAGCGGTTCAGTCAGTACCTGCAGGACGCGTACTACACGCAGCGCGAGGAGCGCTTCGTGTTGCCGATCCGGACCGACGGCAAGGGCTTCGTGCGCGGCATCGTCCACGGCACGTCGCAGAGCGGCCAGACCCTGTTCATCGAGCCCGAGGAGATCGTCGATCTCAACAACCGCGCGAAGCTCGCCGAGGCCGACGTCGCCGACGAGGAGCGCCGCATCCTCGTGAAGTTCTCCGGCTGGGTCGCCGAGGAGGCCGACGCGTTCGACGCCTCGCTCGCCGCCGCCGAGACACTCGACGTGATCGCCGCCGCAGCGATCATGGCCGAGGACACCGTGTCCGCCGAGCCGATCATCGATGACGCTCCGAAGATCGCGCTGCTCCACGCGCGCCACCCGCTGATGCTGCTCGCGGACCGCCGCTGCGTCGCGAACGACATCGCCGTCGCCGCGGGCGCGACGCTGCTCATCTCCGGCCCGAACGCCGGCGGCAAGACGGTCGCGCTCAAGACCACCGGCCTCGCGGCGCTGATGGCGCGCTCCGGCCTGCACCTCACCGCCGAGAGCGGCAGCGCGATCGGCTGGTTTCCGGACGTCCGCACCGACATCGGTGATGCGCAGAGCCTCGAGAACGATCTCTCGACGTTCTCGGGTCACATGGTCAACCTGCGCGACTTCCTCGCGAGCGCGACGCGCGGTGCCCTCGTGCTCATCGATGAGATCGCCGTCGGCACCGAACCCGAGCAGGGCGCCGCACTCGCGCAGGCCGTGCTCGAGGCGCTCGCCGACGCGGGCGTCACCGGCATCGTCACCACACACTACGAGCGGCTCAAGGCACTCGGCGCCACCGACGCGCGGTTCTCGAACGCGTCGGTCGGCTTCGATCTCGCGCGGCTCGAGCCCACGTTCAAGCTTCACCTCGGAACGCCCGGCAGCTCCGGCGCGCTCGCGCTCGCGCAGCGCACGGGCATCGCGATCTCCGTCGTCGAGCGCGCCCGCGCGCTGATGGGACCGCACGTAGCGAAGGTCGAGGAGCTGCTCGCGTCGGTCGCCGATCAGCAGCGCCGCATCGAGCTCGAGCGCGCCGCACTCCTCGCGGAGCTCGAGGCCGTCGAGTCCGATCGCGCCGCTCACCGCACGCACCGCGATCAGGCGAAGGCCCGCTTCGAGAAGCAGACCCGCGCCGTTCACGGCGAGGCAATCGCCGAGCTGAAGGCCGCGCGCCGCGAGATCGAGGAGGTCCGCCGCGTGCTCCGCGCAAAGGTCGCGCAGGAGGCCGCGACCGCCGAGGATCTGAAGGCCGCGAACCGCCGGCTCGCCGCGCCAGGTTCGCAGGTCGCTCGCCACGAGCCGCGTCGGCCGATGCCTCCCGGCACGCCGGCCACCGCCGAGAAGCTCGTGCAGGGAGCGCCCGTGATCGTGCCGCGCCTCGGTCGCGCGGAGGTCGTATCGCTGCTCCCCGACGACAAGGTCGAGGTCCGCATCGGCTCGATGCGCGCGAGCGTCCTGATCAAGGACGTGCTGATGGACACGCACCGCGCTCGCCGCGCCCTCGAGCGCCGCGCCGAGCTACCGCCTCCGGCGGTTCCGCCCGCCGAGGCCGTCGTGCTCGTTAACGGTGTCCCCGCCGGTGGCAAGGCGAACGCGCGCACGGTCGAAACGACGATCGACGTCCGCGGCAATCGCGCCGACGAGGCGATCGCGCAGGTCGACCGCTTCCTCGACGAGAGCCTGATGGCTGCGCGAGACACCATCTTTGTCATTCACGGTCACGGCACCGGCGCGCTGCGCACCGCGATCCGCGCGCATCTCTCGTCGCACAAGTCCGTCGAGAAGATGCGGCCCGGCGAGCAGAGTGAAGGCGGCGACGGCGTGACCGTGGCGTTCCTGAAGTAGCGGTCCGCGCGTCGGAGTCGCCTGCTATCCTGCATCGATGTCGGATACCGCGCCGAAGCGCCGCGCGACGTACCAGGACGTGATCGACGCACCGGAGCACCAGGTCGCGGAGCTCGTCGGCGGCGAGCTTCACCTCTCGCCGCGGCCGGGCGGGCTATCCACGGTCGCCGCTTCCGTGCTCGCTGGGGAGCTCATCCCGCCGTTCGGGCGTGGTCGTGGTGGACCGGGCGGCTGGATCATCCTCGTCGAGCCCGAAGTCCACTTCGGGGAGGACGTGCTCGTCCCCGACCTTGCGGGCTGGCGTCGAGACCGCCTTCCGGTGGTAACCGACTCCGCGTTCTTCACGGTCATACCCGACTGGGTATGCGAGGTGCTCTCGCCGTCCACGGAGCGCATCGATCGCGTCGAGAAGATGCCGCTGTACGCCTCGTTCGGCGTCGGACATGCGTGGCTCGTTCATCCGCGCCGCCGCTGGCTCGAGGCGTATCGCCTGCACGAAGGCAAGTGGCTCGCCCTCGGTGTGTACAAGGACGACGATCGGGCTCGCATCGAGCCATTCGATGCGATCGAGCTCGACCTCGCGACGCTATGGGCAGATGCAGCGCTGCCCACCCGTGCCAGCGAGGAAGCCGCGGAGTACGGCCGCGTCGCGCCCGACGCCCGGTAACCGCCGATTCGCGACGACGCGAAACAAGTAGCCGACGAGATCGCTCGGCGGTCGCGGTGGGTGCTGCCGCTCATGACCGCATGGGAGAAGGTTGACTAGGACGTAGGTCCGCGCTTGACGATGTCCAGTACGCCGTAGATGCGTGCGTGCAGCAGAGCGTCGTCGGGATGCTCGCGTTCGAGCTCGTTGAAAGCTGTACCCGCCAACGAGATATCGCGCCGGCGCTTCTGGGCGTAGTTCAAGAGACCGCCGAGCCCACGACGCACGTTGTCGTTCTCGCTCGAGAACAACTTCTTGAGCGCAGGGAGGTCCTCGCTGCGCAGAGCAGCGTCCGCGGCGCCCCATGCTGTACCCATCTGGATCGGGCCACTCGCACGTTCGTAAGAGGCATCCGCTCGACTGCCTTGATTCGTGGTGTGCAACGCGTACGAGAGTGCGATCGCTGCGTTGCCTTGCGTGGCCGCGTCGTCGAGCATGCCTTCGAGCGCAGGCACGGCAGCGTCGATCGCGGTTCCAGCGGTCGCGAGGAGATACAACACCCACGTCGCCTCTTTGCGAACGTTCAGCTCGGCGTGCGCGAGCAGCGGCACGACCGCAGCGACGACGGCATCAGTCCGCGCGCGCGGAATCGCACCGTCGGCGAGAGCCTTGAGGACCCCCGCGAGCACCACTGGATCCGCATCGGCCAGCAACGCCGCGACACCAGCGCCATCCTCCAGACGCGCGAGAAAGCCTGCGAGCAAGAACGCGGCGTTTCTGCGTACAGCGACCGCATCGCTCGTCATCGCGGTTCGCAACGCGTCGACGGTGCCACCGCTCGGATTTCGCTCTGCTTCGGTCTGCAGAATGTAGAGCGCCATGCCGCTGACGTCCTTGTTTTCATCTCCGAGCGCGGCAATGACCTGCTCGGCCGCCGCGCCGAGCGGAGCTCCGGCATCGACTGCGTCGGCAATCGCAGTGCACGCCTTCATGCGTACCTCAACCGACGTATTCGCAAGATCGTTGACTGGCAGCCCACTCATCGAGCACACGCTATCATGCGCAGTTCGCGTGGAGAGGGGGCGTCACGAAACCCTCAGCGGCTCGATCGCTACCGATCGTGCGGACCGACATCGTTGCGCTTCGCTATTACGCCAGCGTCAGCTCGCGCACCGCGGCAACGAATCGGCGCCCGACCACAAGGCCCACCGCGCTCTTCTTCGCGAAGCGATTGGGTTCGCGCTGCGCTCGTTTCGCTGGATGTCGCAGTTCTCGACGAGAAATCGCGCGTTTCGCGCTCCAACCTCATTCGGCGGCGTCCAAAACCCGCGTGTTAGAAGGGAACGTTGAAAGGAGGTCGTATGGAACATTTGAATGCGGCGCGGGCCACGTGGCCCACTCCTGCAACGCCCGAGTGGACCGTGATCGATGCCGAGCTCCGCAATAATATCGTGCGGCGTTCCGGACTCGACGCGCACGAGATGTACTGGCTGCGCGAGGCGGAGCGAGTCCAGATCTGGAAGCCGCTGGGCATGGTCTCGATGTTCGACTACATGGATCGCGTGCTCGGGCACACGCCCGAGACTGCGCGCAAGCGGCTGCGTGTTGCGCGCGCACTCGCAAATCTGCCGAGCTATCGGCGGCACTCGAGCGCGGCGAGCTCACGTTCAGCGCGGTGCGCGAGCTGACCCGCGTGGCCACCTCGGCGACCGAGCTCGCGTGGCTCCATGCGGTGCGTGACCGGAGCTCGCGCGAGATCGAGAACCTCGTCAACGGCAGGCGACCTGGCGACCTGCCGGACGATCCGCCCGATCCGGAGGCGATGATGCACACGGTGCGGTTCGATATCGCCGCGCATGCGTATGCCTCGTACCGCGAGACGCGTCTCGTGCTCGACGAGGAACACGGCACGCGCCTCGACGACACGCAGGTTCCTGGATCCGGAACGTCTCCGATCTCAAACCAAGGTTTGAAGGCTGAGATCGCCCGCGTGAGGCAAGCGCGGTGGGCCTTGCGGTCGGGCGCCGATCCATTACCGCGGTGCGCGGCGGCCGTCCACAAGTCCACCGCGACCGCCGAGCGATCTCGTCGGTGGTCGTTCCTGGATCCGGAACGTCTGCGATCTCAAACCAAAGGTTTGAAGGCCGAGATCGTCGGCGCGAGGCGAGCGCGGTGGGCCTTGTGGTCGGGCGCCGATTCGTTGCCGCTGCGGTCGGCGCGTTGCCCAGGCCGAGATCCTTACAGCCAGAGAATGCTCGCGACTCGCCTCGGCGGATCAGTTCCCGACGACGCGGAACAGGATCTGGTACCAGCCGCCCTTCTCCTTGACGGGGGGCAGCGCCAGCTTGGACGCGATCGGATCGATGCAGCGCATCGCGGCGTCGGTGTCGGCGCGCGATGAGGCCTGGGAGTTCGGATCCTGTCGGATCGACGCACCTTCGGGCGGCGGTGCGACCACGCGCGGCCGGTACATGTAGCCGCCGCGGCCGGGCGGCGGCGTCGGCTCCTTGGCCAGCGGCGGACCGGAGCGCGTGTACTTCACCTCGATCACCGTGCTCGGAAGCTTTGCCATGCACGCTCGCATCGCGGGCATCACCTTGCGGATCGCAGCGGCGGCAGTATCGAGGTCGACCGGAGCGGTGCCCGCGGTGCGCTCGATCGTCTCGGGGAACTTCGTCCCGGCGAGGTCGCGCAGGTGCTCCTCGGCGCGCTTGCGCCACGGACTCTCGGGTGCTTCTTTCACGTACAGACGGAAGTAGGCGAGCGCGTACTCGGCGCGCGGCGATTCCTGCGATGCCCACGCGAGCGCGAGGAGGTAGTGCGCCTCGCCCGCGCCGATGAACGCGAGCTGTGGGTTCGACAGTGTCGTCAAGCTGCGGTCGAACGGCTGCGCGCGCCGCGCCTCCGCGATTGCCTCGGCGGGACGGCGCGCGCGATCGTACGCGGATGCGAGGAGGAACCGCGTCTGCGCCTGCTGCACGTCAGGCACCTCGAGCGCGGCGGTCAGTGCGGCGATCGCCTCGTCGAGCTTGCCCATCGCGATCCGGACCTCGCCGAGCCGCATGAGCAGCTCGCCGGTACCGGTGCCCGCAGCAGAAGCCTCTGCGAACGTGCGCTCCGCATCCGCGAGCTTGCCCGCGCGCGCCTGGCAGTTACCGAGGCGTAGCTGCAGCTCGGTCGCTGCCTTCTTGTCGAGCGCGTTGATCGCCTTGGTCTCGAGCGTCGCGGTGCGCAGATCCGCGGCGCAGCGCGTCCAGTCGCCGAGCCAGAAGTACGCCTCGCCGCGCAACCGATACGCCTCGGGGCTGTGCGGCAACAGCACCACTGCCTCATCGAGCCAGAGCACCGCATCTCGAAGCCCGTCCTGCGTGCGCTGCTCGATCGCTTGCTTCGCCAGGATGAGCTTCGCGCGATACGGCTCCTGGTTCGGGTTCGTCGCCGCTTCCCACAGCGACGACTTGTCCGCCCGCTCCTTGTCCTTGTCGATGGGCTGGGGCGGATAGCGCTTTGATTGCGCTGCTGCCGGAGCAGCACCTGCGATCACGACGAGGAGTGCGAGGGCGCGGTTCACGGGTAGACGTCGAACGGATCGAGGGACGGTCGCGGGCGGGACACCGGCTTCTTCGCGAGCTCGTCGAGGTGCGCCTTCGCGCGTGCGTGGTACTGCGGATGCGCGCCACTCGCGATGAACGCCTTCCAGCTCGCGACGGCCTCGGCGTTGTAACCGAACGCCTCGTAGATCAGTCCGAAGTAGTAGTGCTCCTCGCCATTGGGCACGTAGAAGATCATCCCCATCTGGAGGTCGTGCTTGTACTCGAGGAACGCCTGCGCACCTTGCCGGCGCACGAGCTCGAGGGCCTCGTTCGTCCGCTCGTCACGATCCATGGCGACGGCCTTGCCATAGTACGTCGAGCTGTTCGCGCCCTTGTCGATCGAGACCTGGTACGCGTCGATCGCGTCGTCGAGCTTGCCGAGCATCATGTACGTCTCGGCGAGGTTGCCCCACACCTGATCGAGCCGGAGCATCGTGAGGCCGTCGGCGCGATCGAGAAGCGCGGTGTAGTCCTTGAGCGCTCCCTCGAGATGGATGCGCGTGTCCTTCGCACCGGTGACGAGCTTCGTGCGCAGGATCGCGCGGGCGAACAGCGCCTCGCCGACGCGCGGATCGAGCGGCGAGCGCGCCTCGAACGCGTCCCACGCCTCGACGGCTTGCGTCGCGCGTGCGATGTCGATCTTCGAGCCCAGCGCGGGCGGGCAGGTGACGGGACGCGACGACATCATCACGGCGCAGTCGGTGAAGAAGCTCTCGAGCACGCTCGCGATCCGGAAGTAAGGCTCGCCCTCCGTCGGTCGCGCATCGGCCGCGAGCTTGTAGGCGCGCACCGCTTGATCGATCAGCGAGATCGTGGAGCGCGGGCTCTGGTTCTTGCCGTTCGCGCGCTGCGCGAGCTCGTCACCGTCGTGCATCGCGAGCTCGTAGCGATCGCGCGACGAATCCGCCGAGCCGCGCTCGATCGCGCTCTGCCAGATGTTGGCGTGCGCTGCCGAGGCGAGCGCGCCGACGACGACGAGCGCGGTCCAGCGACTCACGGACGCACCATCGGCGTGAGGAGCGGTTTCAGCGGCATCTTCTTCAGGAGCTTCGGCTTCGCCACCCGGCGCTGCGCATCGATCGCATGGATGTGGTCGAGCGCGCGGGCCCGCCACGGCGTGTCACCGCTCGCGGCGTACATCGCGAACTCGGCGCGCGCCTCGGTCAGCTGATCGACGGACTCGTAGAGCAAGCCGAGATAATAGTGCTGATCCTCGGCGGGAGAGAACCGAGTTGCGGCGAGCGCGTTCTGGAGCTGCGGCCCGAACTGCTGCTGCTGCGTGGACTTCATCTTGTCGAGCACCTCGAAGGCGGCGCCCCGCTGCTCGTCGCGGTCGTAGACCACCGCGAGCGTGAACGTCAGCAGCATCACCTCCGGCGAGTAGTAGGTCGCCTGCGCGGGTAGTGCTGCCTGCAGAACCTCGACGGCGGCCGTCACCTCGCCGCGCGATGCGAGCGCGTTCGCGAGCTGCGCCGTCGGTGCTGCGGTGAGCGGTGTGAGCGGGCCGGTGGCCTGACGCAGCCAGCGGATCCCGTTGTCGCGATCGCCCATGCGCAGGTGGATCGCACCCAGCCGGCCGGTGACGTCCGCGCCCGCTCTCTCCGGACCCAACACGCGCACGCACGCCTCGTACGCTTCGATCGCTTGCCGCGTCTTGCCGAGCTCGTCGGCCGCGCGGCCGAGGAGGCCGAGCACCTCGCCGTTCTCGGGCGAGAGCTTGCGCGCGTAGCGAAGCATCCCGTAGGCCGTTTCGAAGTAGCGCATGCGCTGCTCGACCGCCCACTCGGCATCGGTCAGCAGGGCCTCGTCCGCGATCTTCATCGCGCTGCGGCTCTTGGTCACCAGCGCGCGGACCTCGTCCGCATGCGGCTCGACCACGTCGCGCCAGAAGTCCGCGGAAGCCGCCGGCTCGGGACGCGCCTCGCCACGGGACGCGGCGAGCAAAATCACGAGCATGCACGGCAGGCGCACGCTTGGAGTATGCCGGCCGCCGGGGACAGGTGCCACCTCCGTTGGACTGGGGGAAACACCCCGCCTGGGGACCCCAAACCCCCTCCGGGGATCATTTGGATCTCCGCGAATTTCACGAGGTTGGACGCGCTCCGGGCTGGCCCCGTCCTTGCTCCTCCTGCGCGCGTGGATCGAGGAGTCATCGCGACGGCAGCCGAGTTGTTCGACGCGCGTCACTTCCCGGGGGTCGTCGCGATGTGTAACGACGCCCTGGAGAGCGAGCCCGATTGCGTGGAGCTGATCGTGATCCGGGCGCGTGCCCACATCGCCCTGCGCCGCGATCTCGATGCCCAATCCGACCTCCGGGACATCATCCGCATGGACCCGCAGTGCGGCATCGCGTACCGGCTGCTCGGCGAGCTCGCCGCGCGGCGCGACGAGAACGAATCCGCAGCGATCTTCTTCCGCGAGGCGCTCCGTCTCGCACCCGACGATCTCGAGGCCAGAGACTGGCTCGCCATCGTCGATGTCTCGCTTCGTCCAGCCGCGGTGGCTAATAAACTCCCGGCACCCGCTGCCGCGGCTGGACGGTTTCCTCTGACGCGCGCCCCCGTCGAGCGCGGTAGGACCCTCACGGCACCCGTGACGCAGACGCGCCCGGGGAGCGAGCCTCGGTTCGCGCGCGGCACGCGCCCGCCGACCGAGCAGGACGAGCGTCCGACCCAGCCGCGAAACCGCGGATCGGAGCGCACCGGGAACCTCTGGGAGACGCCGTCGCCCGAGCCGCGCGATCACACGCTCGATCTCGAGGAGGCGAAGCTCGGCGAGGGCAGCGCACCCGCCCCGATCCCAGCTCCGCTTCCGCCGCCTCCGCACGTGTGGCGCCGCGAGGTCCCGCTGCCGACGTCGATGCGCGCGCCGCGGAGCGGCACCATTCCCGGCCGCCCACTGACTCAGCCGCCGGCGCCACCGACGAAGATTTCCGCACCGCGTCCGCAGACCCGCAGCGCGGTGCCGGAGCTGCCCGGTTTCGGCGACTACCTCGTGTCCTCGGGGATCATCAGCCGCGATCGCCTGCGCGCCGCTCAGGCGTATCAGCGTTCGATGAAGGTGCAGCTCTCGACGGCAATCGTCACACTCGGCCTCGCGACTCCGCAGCGCATCGAGTGGGCCGCGGTCGCGCACCAGTCCGAGCTCGGCCGCCAGCGCCATCAGCCGTAGTCAGTTCCGCTTCGGCGGCACGATGACGATCGGCACGCTGACCTTGAACGGCGGCGCGCCGGGCTTGCGATCGATCCGCACGGTGCGCACCACGCTCGCGATGCACGCGTTCTCGCGCTTCGAGAAGCCGGTGACGGTTGCCGTGCGAATGCGGCCGTCGGAGCCGAGGATGATGCGCGCGAGGCCCTTGCCGCCGGCGCGCCCGACGCACTGATCGAACTGCTCGGAGCTCGCGCGGAACGCCGCGCCGAGCCCACCTCCCTCATCCTGCGGCGCGGGCTGCGACGGCGCGGCGATCTCGACGACCGCGGCATCGGACGGCACACCTGCGGGCTTCGTCGGCGCCGCCACGGGAACCGAGTCGTAGCTCTGCTCGAGCTCGCTCTTCAGCTCGGCGAGCCCACCGTCCGTGTCGAGCTGGAGCTGCGCACAGGCACGGAGCGCACTCGCCGTGAGCTGGTGACGGTTGCGATCGAACTGCCCCCACAGACGCAGCGTGGTCTGCTTCGACAGCACCGTCGCCTTGCCGCTGAGGTCCACGCGCAGCTCCGGCTCGGCTGCGATCAACACCTGCGTGCCGTCGGCGGAGATCGCCTGCACGTGCAGCTCGAGCTTCGACGCGAGCTGCGCGCTGGTACCGGCCTCGTGCACCATTTCACCGGCACGCCAGCGATCACCCGGCTTCACCGCAGTTGCCGGGAGCTCGAGGAACATCACGCGGAACAGCCGGTCGCGCGTGAACGCTGCACGTAGCTCGGGGGCGACCTGCTCGTTCGCGAGGTGATCCTGGATCTGCTGGAGGTTTGTCGCGAGGATGTCTCCGCGCGGGGCGACGGTGATGTGGATCGGTAGATCCTTCAGCGTACGGAACGTGGCGTACTCCGGCGGCGTGTCGAGGTCGTCGGTGGTCCAGTGCCCGCTGCCGTGCTGCGCCTGGCCGTTCTCATGAAGCACCGTGGCGTGATCGATCCCGATCGTCTTGAACCGCAGTGTGCCGTCGAAGCGCTCGCGGTCACTCGCGACCCAGGTGATCGCGCCCTCGAGCGTGAACGTGAGCGCATCGCCCTTGTGGATCCCGCGCTCGGTGGTATCGAGCCTCGCCTCGGTGACGAGCGTGACCTCGGTCGACTCGCCGGCGGTGAATTCGTAGCGAAGCAGCACCGGCTCGGTGCTCGAGCCCGCGAGCACGGGCGGCGCGGAGACCTTGCAAGAGTCGGCCGCCGGCGCGGTACCGGCGGTGACGGAGCGCTTGCCCTTCAACATCTTCAGCGCGAAGGCACCGCCACCCGCAGCGAGCACGAGCCCGACGATGACGAACGGCCAGCGCCGCTTGCGCTCCGGCGCAGGAGCGACGGTCCGCGCGGCAGGCACGGGGTTCGGCTTCCGCGTCGCGACGGTCTCCGCCATGGGCTTCTGCGGCGGGAACAGCGTGGGCTCGGTGCCCGCGAGTGGCTTCTGCGGCGGCGCGCTCGCCATCGTCTCGCCGAACGCGATCGCGGGACCGGTGCGCTCGGCGAGCGCATCGAGCTTCTTCACGACTTCCTCGCCACTCTGCGGGCGATCGGAGGGGCGCTTCTCGAGCAGCGCCGCGAGCAGAGCGTCGAGCTCCGCGGGGAGGCCGGGCACGATCGAGCTCGCGCGCGCGGGGACCTCGGAGAGGTGCTTGCCGCACGCCTCGGCGATCGTCGTCACGGTGAACGGCGGCCGCGCCGTCGCCATCTCGTAGATGACGCAGCCGAGCGAATACAGGTCTGCGCGCCAGTCGACCTTCGACGTGTCGCCCCACTGCTCGGGTGCCATGTACGCGGGCGTGCCCATCGTGCCGATCGTCTTCGGCGACACGCTCGCCAGCGTGCCGCTGAGCTTCGCGATCCCGAAGTCGAGGATCTTCGCGCGCTGTTTGCTCGCCAGCTCGCGGTCCGGCACGATGAAGATGTTGTCGGGCTTGAGGTCGCGGTGGGTGATGCCAGCGCCATGCGTCGCGTCGAGCACGCTCGCGATCTGCCGGCCGAGGTCCGCGACCTCCGCCGGATGGAGCTTGCCGACGCGCTCGAGCCGCTGCGCGAGTGACTCGCCTTCGAGGTACTCCATCACGAGGTACGCGTGACCCGACTTGTGGTGCCCGACGTCGAAGATCTTCGCGATGCCGGCGTGCTGGATGCGCTGCACGGCACGGGCTTCATTGAAGAACCGCGTGACGTGCTCCTCGTCGGCAGAGACCTGTTCGTGGAGTAGCTTGACCGCGACGCGGGTGCCGATGCTCTGCTGCTCGGCGAGGTACACGTCGCCCATGCCACCGCGGCCGATGCGCGACACAATGCGGAAATTTCCGATCGTCTCGCCGATCACCCGTCGAGAATGATAACACCGCGCGCGTCGTGAGTTGGTCCGACCGTCGCCTGCTGCTCGCAGCCGTCATCGCGTGGCTCGCGGTCGCGGTCCTCGCGATCATCCTGGGACCTCCATTCGGGCATGACGAATCCGCGTTCGCGATCTCCGCGCGGGGCGATGGTCCGGCGTGGGTGTATCGCTCGTACGGCGTCAGGCTGGTCGCGCTCCCCGGCGTCGCGCTCGGCGGTGCGGAGTGGCAGCTGCGCCTGATCAGCGCGATCCTCGGCACGGGTGTCGTGCTCGCGGTGTTCGCGCTCGGGCGCGCCGCGTTCTCTCCGCGCACAGGAGCGTGGGGTGCGGCCGTCGTCGCCGGCGCGCATCCACTCGCACTTCGGAGCTCGGAGCTGATCGGCGACCTCCCGGCGACAGCGTGCATCCTCGCGGGCCTCGCGGTCCTCGTCGGAGAGCTCGGTCGCGAAACCGGACCGCGCTGGCGCCTCCTTGCTGCTGCGCCCGCGTTCGCCGCCGCGTTCTACTTGAGGTATGGCAGCGCGCCGCTCATCGCGATCACCGCAGGTACCGCCGCGTTGATCTGGTGGCGCGCGATCCTGCTGCAGCCGCTGCGCGTGCTCGCGACCGCCGCGCTGTTCAGCGCGCTGATGGCGCCGCACTTCCTGCAGTCGCTGCACGAGACGGGCTCGCTGCTGGGGATCCTCGACGTGTCGTCGCGGATGCCGCGGCGCGCGTATGCAGGCGAGGGCCTCGTCACGTACATCACGTCCAATCCGTTCCAGTTCTATGGCGCGCTCGTGGCACCGCTGATGATCTGCGGGCTCGTCGGGCTCGTGCGGCTTCCTGGCGAGTGGCGCCCGCGCGTGTTCCTCGGCATCGTCGCTATCGGCCAGCTCGTCGCGCTCGGCATGCAGACCCACGCCCAGCCGCGCTACGTGTTCTGCGCGACGCTGATCTTGGTGCTGCTCGGGATCGACGCCCTCGAGCGGTTCGGCCCGGTACGTCTGCGGCCACTCGCGCTGCCGCTCGTGATCGCGGCGTGGCTCGGGGTCGTGGTGGCGGTGCCGTTCTACACGCGCTTTCTCTCGGACGCGCGTCGGCCGATCGCTGCGGCCGCCGACGCGATCCGGACGGATGCAGCTGGCCGGCCGTGCCTCGTCGTCGCGAAGGCCGTCACCCAGCTGATGTGGTACTCGGGGTGCCGCGAGCACCTGCTGCGTGACTTCGACAGGGTCCCGGCGTGGACCGCGCATCCCGTCGACTACGTGGTCTCGTCGCGACGCATCGCGGTCCAGATCGGGGCATTGCTCGAAGCGGTGCCCGGCACTGCGACAGCGCTGCCTGTCGCGTCGGAGAACGCCGAGGTCTGGCGGGTCGCACCAGCGTCCCCGACGAGGTAAGTTCCGGGCGATGCGCCCCTGGCTCGCCACGATCCCGCTGGTCTTGCTCGCGTGTACGAAGGTCGAGCCGGTGCCGGGCTCGGCGAGCATCAAGGTCACGCTCGCGGATGTCGGCCTCGAGAGCGGATCGCTCGATCGCACATCCGATCCGTGCGTCGACTTCTATCAGTTCGCGTGCGGCGGCTGGCTGTCGCAGAACCAGGTGCCGGCGGATCGCGCGCGCTGGGGCCGCGGCAGCGAGGTCGACGAGCGGAACAAGATCGCGATCCGCGCGATGCTCGAGGAAGCGGCGAAGGGTCTCGGCGCCGACCCGTCGACGAAGAAGCTCGGCGACTTCTACGCATCGTGCATGGACGAAGCGTCGATCGAGAAGGTTGGCATCGCGCCGATCAAGCCGCTGCTCGCTCGCACGATGAAGCTCAGGGATGCGAAGAGCTGGAACGCGGCGGTCACCGAGCTCCACAAGGTCGGTGTGCCGGTGCTCTGGAGCCAGACCGCGTTCGCGGATCTCAAGGACTCCACCACGAACGTCACGTACATGGACGCGAGTGGCCTCGGGCTACCGGACCGCGACTACTACCTCAAGCCCGAGCTGAAGGACAAAGTAGAGCTCTACAAGCAGCACGTCACGAAGCTGCTCGCGCTCGCCGGCGCACCGCAGGCGCAGGCGACCGCAGGCGCGACCGATGTCGTCGCGATCGAGACGGAGCTCGCGAAGTTGACGAAGACCGGCGTCGAGCAGCGCGACGTGCACGCCGCGTACAACCCGATCGATGCGAAGGGGCTCGCGAAGCAGGTCAAGACGTTCGACTGGAAGGCGTACTGGAAGGCGCTCGCGTTCTCGCCGAGCAAGAAGCTCGTGCTCGGCACGCCGAGGTACTTCGCCGCGATCGACAAGCTGCGCGCGAAGTTCAAGCCAGCGCAGTGGAGCAACTACTTCACCTATCACGCGGTGCAGACGTTCTCGTTCGCGCTGCCGAAGGCGTTCGACGAGCAGTCGTTCGAGCTCGCGCGTGCGCTGACCGGCGTCGAGAAGCGGCCGGAGCGCAGCAAGCGCTGCATCGAGGCGACGCAGGACGCGCTCGGGGAGCTGCTCGGGCAGCAGTACGTCGCGAAGTACTTCCCCGGTTCGAGCAAGACGACCGCGACGACGCTCGTCGACGCGATCGTTCGCGTGATGGGCGAGGAGCTCGGTCGCCTCACGTGGATGAGCGATGCGACGAAGACGCTCGCGCAGGCGAAGCTCGCGAAGATCGTCCGCATGATCGGATTTCCCGACAAGTGGCGCACGTACGACTTCGCGATCAAGCGAGACGAGTTCGCCGGTAACCAGCTTCGCAGTGCCGCGTTCGAGGTCCAGCGTGCGCTCGCGCGGTCGGGGAAGCCCGTCGATCGCGCTGAGTGGAAGATGAACACCTATCGCGTCGACGCGTACTACGACCCGACGGCGAACAACACCGCGCTGCCCGCGGGCATCCTGCAGGCACCGTACTTCGGCCAGGACCGGTCGATCGCGGCGAATCTAGGCGGCATCGGCATGGTGATCGGCCACGAGCTGACGCACGGGTTTGACGATCAGGGCGCCGAGTTCGATGGCGACGGAAACCTCAAGAAGTGGTGGTCCAAGGACGACGCAGCGAAGTTCGCCGAGAAGGGCACCTGCGTGGCGGACCAGTACAGCACCTTCGAGGCGATGCCGAAGGGCTACGTCAACGGCCGGCTGACGCTCGGCGAGAACATCGCGGACATGGGCGGCGTGAAGATGGCGTTCAAGGCGTACCGCTCGCTGCGCAAGGATGCGGCCAAGCTCTATGTCGCCGACGGCTTCTCGGAGGATCAGCAGTTCTTCATCGCCGTCGCGCAGGCGTGGTGCAGCAAGGACCGTCCCGCGGAGACGCAGCGCCGGCTGATCAGCGACGTCCACGCGCCGCCGAAGTTCCGCGTCTACGGCTCGCTGCGCAACCTCCCCGAATTCGCCGAGGCCTTCAGCTGCACGGCAGGTACGCCGATGCGGCCGGCCAAGACCTGCTCCGTTTGGTGATCATGTCCAGAACAACACTGCTGCCCGTCCTCGTCTCGCTGTCGTTCGCCGCCGCCTGCGGTGGCAGCAAACCGCCTCCGCCGCAGCCCGCGCCGGATCCCGGCGAGCCGACGCCGATGGAGCCCGAGCCCGTCGTGAAGGGCCCACCGCCGGCAACGCCCGATGGTCCGGTTGCGCCCGTGGTCGCCGCCGACAAGAAGTTCCTCGACACGTGCCGCGGCCTGCTCGACCAGGGCAAGGCGCAGCTGCCGGTCCTGCTCGCGGTCAAGGACAAGCGCGACGTCGCGAACACGCTCGAGCCGTTCAACGAGCTGTACCGGCTGATCGCGAACGCCGGCAACATGGCCGGGCTGGCGAGCTCCGTGAACCCCGATGCAAAGGTGCGGGATGCGGCGCGCACGTGCGAGCGCGAGATCCAGCAGTTCGTCTCGGAGCTGTTGCTCGACCGCCGAGTCTACGACGCGATCAAGGCCGTCGATGTCTCGAAGGCGGACGCGGACACGAAGCGGTTCGCGATGATTTCGCTGCGCGAGTACAAGCGCGCCGGCGTGGCGCTGCCCGACGCACAGCGCGCGCGGATCAAGGAGATCGACGATCAGAGCACCGAGCTCTCGCAGCAGCACTCGAAGCACATCGCCGAGGACACCCGGTACATCGAGATCCCCGCGGGCGACGCCGCGAAGTTGCTCGACGGCATGCCGGCCGATTGGATCGCCGCGCACAAGCCCGACGCCGGCAAGATCAAGATCTCGACGGACTATCCCGACTACCAGCCGTTCGTGACCTACGCGAACAACGACGACCTGCGGAAGCAGCTCTACATCAAGTTCCGCAGCCGCGGCGACGCGCACAACGAAGAGGTGCTGCAGAAGCTGCTCGTGCTGCGCGCCGAGAAGGCGAAGCTGCTCGGCTTCAAGAACTGGGCGGACTACCAGTCCGACGACAAGATGCTGAAGGGCAGCAAGGCAGCCGCCGCGTTCATCGAGCGCGTGACGAAGCTCGCGAAGCAGCGCGCCGCGAAGGACTACGGCGAGCTCCTGGCACAGCTGAAGAAGCACGATCCGAAGGCCACGTCGGTCACCGACTGGCAGAAGACCTGGCTCGAGAATCAGATCAAGAAGGAGAAGTACGCGGTCGACTCGACGGAGGTCCGCAACTACTTCCCGTTCGAGCAGACGCTCGCGGGACTGCTCGACATCACCTCGAAGATCTACGACATCCAGTACCAGCCGATCGCGAACGCGGAGACCTGGCACAAGTCGGTGAAGGTCTACGACGTGATGCGCGGCGGCGCGAAGCTCGGCCGGATCTACCTCGACCTCCACCCGCGCGCGGACAAGTACAAGCACGCGGCGCAGTTCGGCATGCTCGACGGCGCGATCGGCAAGCAGCTGCCCGAGGGCGCGCTGGTCTGCAACTTCCCCGATCCGAGCGACGGCGGTCCGGCGCTGATGGACCACGACGATGTGGTGACGATGTTCCACGAGTTTGGCCACCTGATGCACCACGTGCTCGGCGGCAAGCAGCGCTGGGTCTCGCAGGCGGGCGTCGCCACCGAGCGCGACTTCGTCGAAGCGCCGTCGCAGATGTTCGAGGAGTGGGGCTGGAACCACGACACGCTGGCGCGGTTCGCGAAGCACCACAAGACCGGCGAGGTCATCCCGATGGCGCTCGTCGAGAAGATGCGCAAGGCCGACAAGTTCGGCCTCGGCACGCAGACCGTGCAGCAGATGTTCTACGCGGCGATCGCGCTGCAGTTCCACACGGCCGATCCGAAGAAGCTCGATCAGCTCGCGCTCGTGAAGAAGCTGCAGACGCAGTACACGCCGTTCGCGTTCGTCGAGGGAACGAAGTTCCACACCTCGTTCGGCCACCTCGTCGGCTACTCGTCGATGTACTACACGTACCAGTGGTCGCTCGTGATCGCGAAGGACCTCCTGACGCCGTTCGAGAAGACGCACCTCCTCGATACCGCCGTCACGTTCCGCTATCGCGACAAGATCCTCGCGGCCGGTGGCACGAAGGACGCGGCCGATCTCGTGAAGGACTACCTGGGCCGCCCATACGACTTCAAGGCGTACGAGAAGTTCCTCCGGGACTAGCGTGTAGGCCTGGACGACTTCCGCGCCGCGCGATGTCTGGCCGAGCTCGAGCGATTCCCGCCAGCGGCGCCTCCCGGTGTGGCGTTACGGTCAGCCGCCGAAAACTTCTCGTGCACCGTCGCCGCACCGCCGAACACGCGCGATCACAGGCGAAGAGGAACTATACCAAGTCGGGCAGGCACAGAGGAGAACCTCATCTGTTCGGAGCCGGGCGTCCGCACGCTCGCGTCGCGCGAAGCTCGTCGTGGGTGCGGTTCGCGCCATGGCGCTACCAATCGGCGGACGAGTGCGGAGGCGGAAGGCCTCTGCTC
>JACCRC010000118.1 GCA_013813765.1 Deltaproteobacteria bacterium
TTCGTGTCGTGGCCGGTGACCACGTGCCAGAGGTCATGGGTCTGGCGGATCCGCTGGATCACGTACGAGATGCGTGGATCCGAGACGTCGGGCGGCGGCCCCTCGAACACGTCGGGCGTGAAGCCGCGCGAGCGAAGGAAGTGGGCGTAGGCGTGACCGAGCGTGTCGGCGGGCAGACCGGCAAACGCGTCGAGATCGACGGTCCGCGAGTCGAGCGCCCGGCGCTCGGCGTACAGCTGCGCGCCGACCGGGTCGGCGAAGAAGCGGTCGATGCGCCGGTGCATCGAGCCGGCATTTGCGTACTGCGAGAACACGAGGACCTGGTCGGTCTCATCGGGGTGCGCCATCACGCGGCTGAGAGCGCGCAGGGCGCGGGTCCAGCGGACAACGGGCGAGAGCGAGGCAATGTCCGTCGAGGGAACAGGAGAAGAGGATGTGGTCAGAGGCTGGTTGGTAGGGGGCATCGGCAGCTCCTTGGCTTCCGTATTGTCACGCTGATAATAAGATCGAACGAGTTATTGTCAACGTGAAAACAATGAGAGGCGGTCACCCACGTCGGGAGGGCGGGTATCATGGCGATATGGCTAGGCCGCGCCGACTGGTCCCGCTGCGCAGAGCGCGACGTCTCGCGCGGCGCCGGCGTGCTCCGGAGGAGGCGAGGCAGGAGCTGCTGGATGCGGCGGACCGCGTGTTCGTCGAGTTCCAGCCGGATCAGGTCGGCCTGAAGGACATCGGGCGCGAGGCGGGCGTGAGCCACGCGTTGATCACGCATTACTTCGGCACGTACGCGGGGCTGATCGAGGCGGCGCTCGAGCGCCGGATTCGCAAGCTGCGCGAGCACATCCTCGAGCGGATCCAGCATCCGGGGGCGCTGCAGCGACCGAGCGAGCTGCTGGGCATTCTGTTCGATGCGCTCGCCGATCCAGTGCACCTGCGGCTGATGCGGTGGCTGCTCGCGAGCGAGCGACCGTCGGCGGCGTTCGCATTCGGCCTCCAGGCGCAGGGACTCCAGCTGATCTCGCGGCGCGTGGCCGCGGCGCTGTCACCATCACCGACGCTGGACATGATCGACAAGATCGAGCTGACGCTGCTCACCGCGGTGTCAGCGGCATATGGCTACGCGATGGCCAAGTACGCGCTGGTCGGCGCGCTGGGGCGCGAGGCGTCCGGAGCGCTCGACAACCAGGTGCGGGACACGCTGGCCGCCATGGTCCAGTCGCACCTCCAGAAAGAGCTGGGGATCACGATCGGCCGGTAGGGCCTCATTCCAGACGACCCGGCGATTTCCTCCATGCGCCGGTCGATTTTGGCGAAGGATCGTCCGGGGGCGGGCACGTACGAGAAGCAAAGAGGAGGCGCGATGCAGAACGTGAATGCAGGAAAGGCCTGGCTTCTGGCCGTGTGTGCCGTCGCTGGAATCGGATGTACCGAGCACGGTAGCTCGGGTGGCCAGGTGCTGACGGGCCGGGTACGGACGAGTGGTGCGCTCGCCGTGCGCGCTATCAGTGCCGATAGCACCGTGACCGCCGCGCAGGTGCGCAGCGATGGCTCGTTCACGCTCGCGCTGCCCGCGCACAAGCGCTATCGGCTCGAGGTGCTCACCACGAGCGGTGTGCGTCACGTGCTCGGGCACCAGTCGGGCGCGTTCACCGCGTTGAGCTTCCAGGTCTGCGATCCCGTCGACCCGTGGGATGTCGGCGGCATCGGCGATGGCTCGATGCCTGGCTGCGATCCGGGCGACCCGAACTGTGCGCCACCGCAGCCGTGCGATCCGACGGATCCCGACTGCGGCACGATGTGCAGCGATCCGTCGGATCCGAACTGCAAGCCCGACCCCTGCGCGGATCCGATGGACCCGAGCTGCGGCGGTGGCGGCGGTGGCTGCGATCCGGCGACCGGCAACGGCATGTGCTGTCTCCCCGGCGATCCGTCGTGCGGAACGATCTGCACGGACCCGACCGATCCGAACTGCATGCCGCCTCCGCCGGTGTGCATGGACCCGACGGATCCGTACTGCAAGTGCGACGCGAGCGGCGCATGCCCGCCCCCGACGTGCGGCGCGAACGATCCGATGTGCCCGCCGCCTCCTCCGCCGCCCTGCAGTGATCCGACCGATCCGAACACGTGCAAGGATCCGTGCATGGCGGACCCCGCGACGTGCGGTTGCTCGATGAACGAGCCGAACTGCTGGCCGGAGCCGCAGCCGCCCGAGTGCAACTCCGCGGGCATGTGCGACCCGGGTACGGGCGGAATGACGCCTGACCACCCGCCGGGTGACTTCGGCTGCAAGGAGGTCCCGGTCGAGGACGGCCCGGTCATGAGCGTTCCCGACGAGGTCCCGCCCAAGTGAATCGTGGGCCTGCGGCGCTCGCGCTCCTCGTCGGACTGTCCGCGTCGCGGACGACCGATGCGGAGCCGTGCGTACCGCAGGCGGTACTGGCGGGAGATCGCGAGGCGATCGAGACGGTAGGCGCCGAGCTGGTGAAGCTCGGCGTCGTGCTTGCTCCCGCCTCCGCGAGCGCGCGGTGTCCCGCCGTGCAGGCAACTGTCGAGCTCGCGCGCGAAGGCGGGATCGCGGTGGCGGTGAAGGGCAGCGGTCAGCGCAGCGAGGGCAGGGTGGTGAGCGATCCAGGTGTCGCCGCGGTGTGGATCGATGCCTGGGTGCGCGACGACCTCGACGTCGCCGGCTGGGCACCGAGCCCGGAGCCCGCGATGCTCGCACCATCGTCGCCGCGCGCACCGGCCGCGACGCCGGCGCGCGACGCGGCACCGTCAACGACCGCGCCGTCGGGCTCGGTGTTCGATCGGTTCGGCATCTCCGCGCTGTACACGCAGGCGTACACCGACGACACCACGTCCTGGACCGGCGCGGACATCGGCGCGTGCGTGCGGTTCCGCGGTGCGTGCATCGGTGGCCGCGTGCAGGCGCTGTGGCAGCCGGATCAGATGGCGAACCTCACCGCAGCGGCACGCTCCGACGTCTCGGTCCTCGCGACCGCGAGCCTGCCGGTCTCGCTCGGCAACGCGATCCTGTCACCCGAGCTCGGCCTCGGAATCGGCCGGTTCTCGACGAAGCGCATCGACGGCTGCATCCCCGATGCCAGCACGATGCCGCCGCCAAACTGCGATCCGACGGATCCGATGTGCGTGATGATGCCGCCGGCTGAGCCCGCGAAGTGCTCGCCCGACGCGAGCGGCGCGGATCCGGGCACGGGGATGTCGAAGGCGCTCTACGTCGGTGACGGCTTCGACACCGCGACCTACTCGCCGCGCATCACGTTCGGCCTCCGCATCTCGGTGCCGCTGTTCAAGCACGTGTGGCTCGAGGGCGTCGCGTCGTACGCGCTGATGCCGTTTGCTCACGCGACCGCGTTCCAGGCGGAGAAGGTCCCGGCTACCACCACGGCGGATCAGATCGCACTCCCCGGCGAGCCGTCGAGCGGCTGGATCCTTGGCGTCGGTCTGCGCGCAGGAGTGCCGTGAGCGCCGCGAAGCCGACACCCGCGATGGGCGGTCAGATCGTTCCGCTGCGACGCTCCGACGATCGCGGCCGCCTCTCGGAGCTCTCCGACGAGGCGCTGCTCGCCTCGTGCGGCGTCGGCGATCCGGCGGCGCTCGGCGCGCTGTTCGATCGTCACCACCAGGCGGTGTACCGGCTGATCTCTCGACTGCTTCGCATGGAGCCGGCGGAGACCGACGATCTCGTACAGCTGACGTTCATGGCGGCGTGGAAGTCCGCCGCCGGCTACAAGGGCAAGGGCTCCGTGAAGAGCTTCCTCTACGGCATCGCCGCGAACACGGTCCGCCGTCACTTCCGCAGCACGCGCCGCCGGATGAACGCACTCGCCGACTGGCCAGAGCCGGCACTGGTGGGCGCGCCCGATGAAGCCGCCGTACGTGCACAGCAGGTGAAGCGCCTCGCCGCCGCGCTCGACGACCTCCCGCTCGATCTGCGCGCGGCCTACGTGCTGTGCGATCTCGAGGACGTTCCCGGCCCCGAGGCCGCGCGCATCCTCGACATCCGCACCGGAACACTGGGGCGACGGTTACACGAGGCGCGGCGCGCCCTGCGCGAAGCGATCGAAGGAGGAGGCTCATGACGCCCACGACCGACGAAGATCTGAAGGAGATGGGCAAGCAGCTTCCCTACGAGCGGCCTGATCGCTCGCGTACCGAGGCCGTGCGAGGGAACTTGATGTCCGCTGCTGCGGTTCCCGAGCCCGCTCGTCCCCGTCGCTGGCTGCTCCTCGGCAGCGGCTTCGCTGCGGGTGCGCTGTGTGCAGCGGTGGCGACCGCGCTGCTCGTCGTTCAGCCCCGGGAGCGCGTGCAGGGCCCGGAGGCGGTCCAGGTCTACAGCGGCACGGCGATGGTCAAGTCCGAGAAGTGGCTCGGCTCCACAGGCGACGGCTTCGAGCAGCTCGTCGTTCTCCACTCGGGAACTTCGCGCGTCGTGGTTCCCAAGGACTCTCCGCGCAATCGCACGCACGTCACGACCAGCAATGCCGACATCGAAGGACCCGGCGAGTGGGAGGTTGTCGTCGAGCAGGAGCGCCTTGTCAGCCTGAAAGTAACGTCCGGCATCGCGACGCTGCGGATCAACGGCCAGGGCCAGCGCGTGTTCCTCTCCGCGGGCCAGACCTGGACCGCGCCCGTGACCACGGCCGACCTCACGCCGGAGCTCTCGCCCGCGATCGTCGCGAACGCAGACTCGACGCCACCGTCGACAGCGCCTCGCGGATCGCTGCCAGGCGAGCCAATGCCCGACTCCGCAGCGACGAATGCGACCGTGAACCCGCGAGCGAACGCGGACGACGCCTCGACGACGCTCAAGCCACGGACGTCGACGACATCGCCGAGCGCGCCGCGCACCCCCACGCCGCGCGTGGCCTCGCAGCGCACCACCGCCTCCGGCGCACCGATCGAGACCGAGATCGACCGCAAAGCCCCCACGGCGCCGGAGAGTGCCAGTGCGCAACGCGAGGAGAGGATCGTCCAGACCGAGGTCTCGGCGGATCGCGCGCCGCGCCCTGCGGTCACTGCACCGTCGGAGAACCTCTCGACCGGCGAGCCCGCGCGCCCCGCAACGCCTGCCACATCACCGGCGTCCGAGACCGAGCGTCACTTCCGCGCCGGCTGGTCGCTGCTTCGCGCGAACAAGCTCGCGGACGCCATCGTCGAGCTCGACGCCGCCGCTCGTGGCGAGGGTCCGCTGGCCGCGGACGCTCGCTACTACCAGGCCGTCGCGCTGATCCGTGCGAAACGCGGCGCGGAGGCCGAGCGCGCGCTCGTGCAGTTCCTCGACAACGCGCCGACCTCCACGCGCCGCGGGCGCGCAGCGATCATGCTCGGCCGGTTGATCGCCGACCGCGGTGACGCGGCCGGTGCGAAGGCGTGGTTCGAGCTCGCCGCGCGCGACGCAGATCCGACCGTCGCCGCCGCTGGCAAGGCCGCGCTGAAGTGACCAACCCCTATTCTTGATCGGGTGCCAAGCGCGGATGGCGAGGGCCGGGAGGCCGGTGGCGAGCGCGCCCCGGTCGGCTACCATTGACCGATGTTCGCCAGCCGCGCACGACCGCCGTACCTGCTCGCCGCCGCCGGGCTCGGCGTTGCGTTGCTCGTCTGCGATCCGAAGCCCACCACACCGGCGCGCGAGCGCCTCGTGAAGCTGCACGTGAAGCTCCGCGCCGAGGGCGCGCCGCTCGCGATCGCGGCGACCGAGGGCATGCGGATCGAGCCGATGTTCTCCGCGATGACGATCGCCGCGCACGATGATCGCGCGCGCTGGGTCATCGTGACGACCGCGACCGCAGGCGCCGACGACGAGATCGTCAAGCTGCTCGAGGCGGACCCCGCTGTCGAGCAAGCCTTCGTCCCGCCCCACACGTCGCTGCCGACGACGGAGCGCGCGTTCTCGGGACGAGAGGATGAACGCTGCCCGGTCACGACGCCGTCGTTCGAGCCATTGCAGGGCTACCTGGGCCCGGCACCGCAGGGCATCGATGCTCCGGCGGCGTGGCGGCTGGGCCACCGCGGCGCGGGCGTGTGGTTCGCGGACATCGAGGGCGGCTGGAACGCCGCGCACGAGGATCTGCCGGGTCACCGCATCGAGCATGCGGGCGGCATCCCGATCGACGACCGTAGTTGGCGCGCGCACGGCACCGCGGTGCTCGGCGAGGTCGTTGGCCTCGATAACGGCAAGGGCGTGACGGGCATCGCGCCGGATGTCGAGAAGGTGTTCACGTCGTCGATCGGAGGCACGACCGTCGCGGGCGCGATCGACACCGCAGCGTCGCGGCTGCGGGCGGGCGACGTGCTCTTGATCGAGCTGCAGAGCACCGGCCCGCGCGGCCGCTATCTCCCCGTCGAGTACTGGGACGATGTCTACGACACCATCAAGGCGCATACCCAGCGCGGCGTGATCGTGATCGAGGCCGCGGGCAACGGCGGCGAGAACCTCGACCACAAGTCGTACAAGGGCAAGCTCGACCGCAAGGTCCGCGACTCCGGCGCGATCATGATCGGCGCGGGCGGACCGGCGCGCGAGGGCTGGTCGGATCGAGAGCGCCTCGACTTCTCGAACTACGGCACGCGCGTCGATGTGCAGGGCTGGGGTCGCAAGGTCGCGACGCTCGACTACGGCGATCTCCAGCGCTGCGATCCCGACACCACGGACCGCCACTACACCGACGAGTTCTCCGGCACCTCGAGCGCATCGCCGATCGTCGCGGGCGCCGCGATCATTCTCGAAGGTGTCGCGCGCGAGAAGGGCGCGGTGATCCCGCCGGCCGAGCTACGCGAGCTACTCCGCGCGACGGGCTCGCCGCAGCTGGGCGATACGTCGCAGCAGATCGGGCCGCGCCCGGACTTAGCCAAGGCTCTCGAGGCCCTGAGCGAGCGCTAGCTCGTCGAACTCCGACAGCACCACGAACCAGACCGCGATGGGCCCGGTCCGATCGATCACCAGGTTGCCGAGACGCGTCAGGGTCTTGACGTGCTCGGCCCGCTGTTCTCGGGTCGGTGGATGCCAGCGCTTCTTTCGCACAGTGAGCTGGACCGGCCAGATCACTGATTCGTGTAGATGAACAGATCCTCGCCCTCGGTGACGCTGACGATCACGACCGTGTCGGCCTTGGTCGCCGCATCGGCCGTTGCCCACACCTGGGCGACGATGTCGGCCGCCTGCGTGTCGTACGCGAGGACCGCCAGGATCTGCTTCTCCCACCTGTCGGCCGCGGAGACGTTCATCGACGAGGCCTGGATGTCCCGGAGCTTGCGCTCGATCAGCGGCGTCGCCAGCGCCAGCGTGTAGGGCTCGCCGAGCGGGTAGGCGAACGCGCGGACGACGCTGACCCCGATCTTGTGCCCGCCGACCGAGACCTCGAGGTCCGTGATCTTGCCGGGCGTGTCGTAGACGATCTCGGTCTCGGTCTTCAGCAGCGCGGCCTGCTCGCACCGGGCGAGCTCCTCGTACGCGAAGATCTCAGACAGCCCGGAGCTCCCGCCGGCGTTCGGCGTCTCCGCGAGCCTGCGGCCCCCCGGCGTGAGCAGCGGGCGGTCGGCAGGATCCATGTACGCGCGCTGGAACGTGAACGTGTCCGTGAACAGCTCCGGAGTCGGTCCGGTCAGCTGCATCTGCTGGAGGATGCCGCACATGCCCGAGAGCGTGCCGAACCCGCCGTACGCATCGGGCGCGGCGGCATCAACGGCCGTCTCCGGACCATCCGGTGACGGCGTGGTCGCGGGCTCGCTGCAGCCTACGAGTGCTGCGAGGGCGAGCAGGTGACGGCGCATGGGGCGTCAGGCTTGATACAGCCAGACCCGGAGCAGTGACAAGAGCTGATCTGCGTCGACGGGCTTGGTGATGTAGTCCGACGCGCCGGCTTCGAGGCACTTCTCGCGATCGCCCTTCATCGCCTTCGCGGTGAGCGCGATCACGGGGAGGTCCTTCCACTGGCCGCGCTCGCGGATCTTCCGCAGCGCTTCGTACCCGTCCATCTCCGGCATCATGATGTCCATCAGGACGAC
>JACCRC010000124.1 GCA_013813765.1 Deltaproteobacteria bacterium
GCGCGTAGGCGGTGTGGATCTTCTTGATGACGAGGATCTTGTTCAGACCCTGCGCGACGATCGTCCGCGCGAGGAAAACCTCGGCCATACCGCCGGTGCCGATCTTGCGGATCAGCGTGTATTTTCCGAACTGCTCCATCCCCTCGAGTCGCGGGGTGAATTGTAGCTCAGAGTGGCGTGATCACTAGGTTGTCGAACCAGGTATCCGTTTCCCAGTTGTTGAACCCGAAGTACTCGTGACCGCTGCCTTCGAGTGGCTGCGTGTCGACGTATTCCAGAAATGGTTTCGTCATGTCATCGACGTACCAGTGCAAGGTCGGACCTTGCCGTTCGATGCGCCAGTGGTAGTGCTTGCCGGGCACGACCTTGACGTCCGCGCGCTGCGCCATCGCGGTGCCGTGCTCGTCCAGCTTCGCGATGATCGACTTGGTGTTGTGCCAGCCTCCGAAGATCACCTCGTAGCCGGTGGCCACGTAGCTCCCGCCATCGGGATCGTAGGACGTGCCATCACCGTAGATCTCGACCTTGATGTCGCCGCGCGGCTCGGTTGACCACGCGTCGAACTCGATGCGCGCGTTGCGCGGGATCTTCTTGCGCAGCCACAACGGGTGGTTGTGCGCGCCCTTCGCGGAGAGCTGTCCGGCGGCGACCTCGTAGCCGTCGCCGGTCGCGACGTAGTTGCTGCCGATGTCCGATCGCTCGAAGCCGTCGAACCACTGCGCGTTGATCGGCGGCGGGTCCTTCAGCTTGCAGGCGAACACGAGCGGGAGCAGAAGGACGAGGCAGCGCACGGGCGAAGACTACCAGAGGCGATCCCCCGGAACGCTAAGGTATTCGATCGCTTGGCGATCTGACCCTGATCCGGTGTCAGAGGGGTCTCCTAGTCTCGGCCACGTGGAAGGCACGCTCTCGCTGTTTGACTGGCGCCCCGAGCCCGAGGCGCGCCTGAGCGAGGGCAGTCCCGGTCCGGCGGTCGTGCCGGCGCAGCCCCGGATCGTCGTGTTCGACTGCGAGACCACCGGCACCGATCGCGTGCGCGATCAGGTGATCGAGCTGTGCGTCCAGCAGGGCCTCGACGAAGGCGCGCCGAGCCGGGTCTGGCGCATCAGGCCCACCGCGCCGATCCACCCGGGCGCGCAGGCGGTGCACGGTATCTCGGCGGCGGATCTCGAGGGCTGCCCGTCGTTCGAGGTGGTGGCGGCGGAGATCGCGGCGGTGTTCGCCGAGGCGGACATCATCGTCGGCTACAACCTGGTGTTCGACATCGACATGCTGCAGGCCGAGTACGCGCGGATCGGCCACCCCATGCTCGAGTTCACCGGCAAGAAGATCATCGACGCGTTCCGGCTCTGGCAGCAGTGCGAGCCGCGCAGCCTCATGCACGCGCACCAGCGGTTCGTCGGCGCCGAGTTCGAGGCGGCCCACACCGCGAGCGCGGACGTCGCGGCGACTGGCCGGGTGCTCGCCGGGATGCTCAAGCACTTCTCGCTCGAGGGTCAGGACTGGGATCAGATCGCGCTGAAGAGCGATCCACTGCAGTCACAGCGTCAGAGCTGGGTCGGTCCGTCACGCCACCTGCGCTGGGATGGGGACGCGATCGTGATCGGCTTCGGCAAGCACGCGAACTCGGCGGTGCACGAGATCGCGGCGGGACCGGACCGCAGCTTCCTGACATGGGTGGTCGATCGCGACTTCCCGGTGCACGTCACCGAGGTGTGCCGCATGGCGCTGGACCTGCCGCGCGACGAGTTCCTCGCGTGGGCCAAGGATCGCTACGGCCAGTCCGCACCGACCGTGAACCCTCCGTTTGCCGCATCCTCTGGCCGCTCGCCCGTCTAAGATGCGCGGATGCGCAGCGTTCTGGTCGCCGCCAGCCTCGTCGTAGGACTCGCCGGCTGTGGTGGCTCGGACAAGTTCGACGCGGTGCTCGGCGAGCTCGAGGGCTTCAAGAACCGCATGTGCGCATGCGTGGACAAGGCGTGCGGCGATCAGGTTGCGGACGACTGGCGCGCGTACCGCGCCACGATGAAGGACAAGCTCGGCAAGGACGGAAAGCCGAGCGAAGCGCAGGACAAGCGCGGCCGCGTGATCGACGAGGAGATGCGCGCGTGCCGACGGAAGCTCACCGGTGAGGCACCGGCAGCCGAAGCGTCGAAGCCCTGATCAGCTCACGCGCGACCGAGCAGGCGATCGATGGACGCGGCGCCCGCGCCCTTCACGCAGAACAGCAGGAACACGAAGCAGTAGAGGATCGCGAGCTCTCCGCCGTTGACGAGCGGGAAGAACGCCGAGTCGAGCGCGCCCTTCCAGTGGAACTGGATGTACGCGACGGCCATCGTGCCCGAGGCGAGGAGCGCCGCCGGGCGCGTGAACAGGCCGAACGCGATGAACAGTCCTGCGACCAGCTCGATCACACCGCCGACCCACATCTGTGTGAACATCTCTGGGCCGGGCTTCTTGGCGAACAGCCCGAACAGCTTCTGCGCGCCGTGGAACGCGAACAGGACGCCCGAGACGATCCGCAGCGCTGCGTAGGTGAACGACTCGAGTCTTCCGCGATCCAGCATGTGAATGCCTTACCGCGCTCACCCCCCGCTGGCATCCCGGCACACGCGGAACTCACCGTCTCAGGAGAGCGGGTTACTCGATGCCGTACTTCTCGAGCTTGTAGTACAGGGCGGAGGTCTTGATGCCGAGCAGGCGGGCCGTCTCGGTCTTGACCCGCCCCGCCTTCGTGTAGGCCTTGAGGATCAGCTGTCGCTCCAGGTCGTCGAGGATCTCGGGCAGCGAGAGCTCGCGCGGAACGCTGAGCGCGTCCTCCTCGGCGCCGCCCTGGAGGAACTGCGGCAGCGACGACGGCGTGATCTCTTCGCCCTCGGCGAACACCAGCGCCTGCTCGATCGCGTTCTCGAGCTCGCGCACGTTGCCCGGCCAGTGATAGGCCATGATGCGGCCGAGCGCGGCATCGCCGACGGCGCGCACCCGCGGGTTCGTCTTCGGCCCGAGCTTCGCGACGAAGTGCGAGCACAGGTGCGGGATGTCCTCGCGGCGCTCGCGGAGCGGCGGCAACTTCACCGGCAGCACGTGCAGGCGGAAGTAGAGATCCTGGCGGAACCGGCCGGAGGCGACCTCGGCGTCGAGATCCTTGTTCGTGGCCGACAGCACGCGAACGTCGACCTTGATCGGGTGCTCGCCGCCGACCCGCTCGAACTCCTGCTCCTGGAGCGCGCGGAGCAGCTTCACCTGCATCGCGGGCGGGATGTCGCCAACCTCGTCGAGGAACAGCGTGCCGCCATCGGCGAGCTCGAAGCGGCCGAGCTTCTGCTTGATCGCGCCGGTGAACGCGCCCTTCTCGTGACCGAACAGCTCGCTCTCGAGCAACGTCTCGGTGAGCGCGCCGCAGTTGACCTTGATGAACGGTCCCTTCGCGCGCTTGCTGAGGCGGTGGATCGCGCGGGCGACCAGCTCCTTGCCGGTGCCGCTCTCGCCCGCGACGAACACGGTGGTGTCGCTGTTCGCGACCTTCTCCACGGTCCGCCGCACGATCGCCATCTTCTCGCCGGAGCCGACGAGCTCGGGGAACTTGCCCTCGACCTCGGCGGTGAGGTGCTCGCTCATCGCGTCGGCCTTGCGGCGGCCGCGGCGCGTTGCGCACAGCTCGAGCGCGCGCTCGATCTTCAGGCGGACGACCTCGGGCTGGATCGGCTTCGTGATGAAGTCGAACGCGCCGAGCTTCATCGCCTCCACCGCGGTCTCGACCGTGCCGAAGCCGGTGATGATCATGATCGGCACGTCGGGATCGATCGCCGAGACGGCCTTCAGCACGTCGACGCCGGTGCCGCCCTCCATCTTGAGGTCGGTGATCACGAAGTCAGCACGCTTCTGCTTGAAGGCGTCGATGCCTGCGGAGCCGCTCGCGGCGATCACGGGCGTGTGCCCGAGCTTCTTCGCGACGTGGGCCAGGCCCTCGCGGACCGTCTCGTTGTCGTCGACGATCAGGATCACCGCCATCGGATCCTTGGTACCACGGCTACGAGGGCAGGGTGACCGTGAACGTGGTCTCGCCGCCGGAGCTCGTGACCTCGACCGTGCCGCCGTGGTCCATCACGATCTCTCGGACGAACGCGAGGCCGAGGCCGGTGCCTTTCTCGCGCGTCGTGTAGAACGGCTCGAACAGCTTCCCCGAGGTCTCCGGCGAGATCTCCTTGCCGCGGTTCCACACGGTCAGCTCGACGTGATCCGCGGTCTGCTTCGCGGAGACGCGGACCGCATCGGCACCCGAGTTGCCCGCCGAGGCCGCCGCCTGCACGGCGTTCTTCGCGAGGTTCAACAGGGCTCGGCGCAGCTGCGCGCGATCGGCGCGCACGTGCTCGAAGTCGGGCGGGGTGATCTGGATCGCGATGTCGTCGCTCGAGGCCATCTCGGCGACCTCGGTGAGCAGCGGGCCCACGTCGACCGGGCCGAGCTCCGGGCGCGGGCGGCGCGCGAACTCGAGGAACTCGTTCACGACACGCTCGAGGTAGCCGAGCTCCTTGCGGATCCGATCGACGTGCGGCCTCCGCTCGTCGCCCTCGGGCAGCTCGTCCTGCAGGATGCCGGCGAACAGCGCCATGCCGGCGAGCGGGTTACGTACCTCGTGCGCGATACCGGCGAGCATCTGCTGCATGCGAGCGTCGCGCTCGGCGAGCTGGATGCGCATGCGGTCCATGGTCTCGCCGAGGAGGCCGAGCTCGTCGCGCGAGCGGACCTTGATCGGCTCGCGCAGCTCGCCGGCGCCGATCCGCTCGGCCGCGACGGCGAGCCGGCGGATGTTGCGAGTGATGAGCAGCGTCGCGACCACCGCGGCGAGCACGCTGACCGCGGCGAGGCCGCCACCCCACAGGAACAGCCGGTCACGCAGATCGGCGAGCCGCGCGAAGTACGACGCGGGGGCCTGCGCACCGATCGCGAGCACGATCTCCGAATTCGGATCGGTCTCGGCGCGCATCGGCGCGTAGCCCGCCTTGTACGTGATTCCGTCGGTACCTTCGAACGTCACGCTGGAGGCCGTGACCCCGCGTTCGAACACGCGCGCGAGCTCGGCGCGGTCCAGCTCGGTGCGGAAGTAGTGCGTGCCGATCGGGATCCCTTTCTCGGTGTCGGCCCGCGAGTTGAATTCCTTGTCGAACACGTAGAGCTGCGAGCCGGTGGCGGCCGCGAACGCCTCGAGCTTCGTGACATAGCCCTGGTAGGTCGGCTCGCCCTCGTCGCCCGGCGCGAGGCTCGCGAGGTACTTCCCGCGAAGCTGGCTCGCTGCCGACGCGGCGATCGCCTGCAGGCGGCGTCCCAGCTCCTCGTCGAGGTCATGGCGGCTCACCTGGTACGCGACGAACGCGAACAGCGTGAAGAGCACGACGACCGGGAGCACGAGCGCCAGCAGCAGCTTGACGAGGATCGTCACGCGGAAGCGCACGCGAGGATCGTACCCCGGCCTTGGGGCCGAAAACGAAAAGCGCCGCGACATGCGCGGCGCAGTGACGAACGCAGGGTCCGATCAGCGCTTGCTGAACTGGAACCGAGCGCGGGCGGCCTTCTGGCCGTACTTCTTGCGCTCCTTCTTGCGGGGGTCGCGGGTGACGTACCCGGCGGCCTTCAGCTTGGGGCGCAGCTCGCTGTCGATCTTCATCAGCGCGCGCGTGATGCCGTGGCGGATCGCGCCGGCCTGCGAGGCGATACCGCCGCCCTTGACGGTGGCTTCGACGTTGTACTGGGTCAGGAGGTTCACTTCCTCGAGGCCCTGGCGGATGACCATGCGAGCGGTCGGGCGCGAGAAGTAGTCCTCGTCGCTGCGATCGTTGATGGTGAACTTGCCGTCACCGGCGAACAGCCAAACGCGGGCGATCGCGGTCTTGCGGCGGCCCGTTGCGTAAGTCTTCTGCGTCTGCATCGAAGTTCGTCCTTAGTCCTTGTACGTCTGCGTCGTACCGCTGACTTCGAGCACGCGCGCGTTCTGCGCCTTGTGCTCGTGATCGGCCGTCTTGTAGATCTTCAGCTTCTTGAGGATGCGGCGACCGAGGGGACCCTTCGGCAGCATGCCCCACACGGCCTCGCGGATCGCGCGCTCGGGGTCCGTCGCGATGACGTCCTTCGCCGTGCGCTGCTTGATTCCACCGGGGAACAGCGTGTGATGGATGTAGAGCTTCTTGTCGGCCTTGTTACCCGTGAGCCGAATGCCACCGGCGTTCGTGACGATCACGAAGTCGCCCATGTCGACGTTGGGGGTGTACGTGGCCTTGTGCTTGCCGCGGAGCACCAGAGCGATGCGCGAGGCGAGGCGACCCAGCGTGTGGCCGGTCGCATCGATCACGAACCACTCTCGCTGTGCCTCGCCGGCTTCTTTGGTGAGCCAGGAGCTCTTTTGCGTCGTCATCATAGGGGCGTTGCTCGGAAGGGTGGATCAACTACAAGGTTGCGAAACACCTGTCAAGGCAGGCCTCGCGGGGACGCGCACCATATAGAGCTAAGGCCCCCTCCGCAAGGCCCTGCAAATTCGTTCAGTGTCATTCAGCCGTGATACCAACGGTGCTGTGAGAGTTGGTTTCATCCTCAAGCCCGACAAGACCGAGGCCGGCGTCCTGCTCGAGGAGCTCGTCCCATGGCTACGCGATCAGGGCCATGTGCCCGTGGTTACCAGCGAAGATCAGATCGCGCCGGAGGGGACCGAAGTGGTCCCGGAGGTCGAGCTCGGGGATTCGGTGGATCTCGCAGTCATCCTCGGGGGCGATGGCACGATGTTGCGCGCCTCGCGGCTCGTCGCTGATCAGGGCCGCCCGGTCCTCGGCGTGAACCTCGGGCAGCTCGGCTTTCTCGCTGGCTTCGCCCCCGCCGAGGCCAAGACCGCGCTCGCCGCGGCGCTCGCCGGCAAGCTGCCGCTCGCGAAGCGCATGCGCCTCGCGGTCACGTTCAAGCGTCCCGGAGCTGCGCCGGTCGTCCGGTACGCGCTCAACGATGCGGTCCTCCATCAGGGAGCGATGGCGCGGCTCGTCGAGATCGATGCCTTCGTCGACGACGAGTTCATCGCGTCGTATCGCGCGGACGGTCTCATCATCGCCACGCCCACCGGCTCGACCGCCTACAACATGGCCGCCGGCGGGCCGATCGTCGTGCCGGGCTCGTACGGGCTGTCGGCGATGATGCTCACGCCGATCTGCGCGCACGCGCTGACCAACCGTCCGCTGGTGATCGGCGCGGCGGCCACGATCCGGCTCCAGCTCGGGGCGGACACGCGCGGCGTGCTGATCACCGTCGACGCCCAGTGGGGCCACTCGTTTCTCAGCGGCGACGTCGTCGAGATGACCGCCGCCAAATCGCCGCTCGTGATGTTCGAGGGCGAGAAGTCGTTCTTCGATGTCATGCGCGACAAGCTTCACTGGGGCGCCCGGAGCGACCGCGGAGCGAAAGGCTAGGGCGACGCGCTGCGACGCCCCACGAAAGGTTACCTGCGATGCTGCGTCACCTGCGCGTCACCAACTTCGCGATCCTATCCGACGTCGAGATCCAGCTCGGACATGGGATGAACGTCCTCACCGGCGAAACCGGCGCGGGCAAGTCGCTGATCGTCGAGGCGGTCAACTTGCTGCGCGGCGGCCGCGCCTCCGCGGACATCCCGCGGCACGGGGCGGAAGAAGCCGTCGTCGAGGCGATCGTCGATGTCCCCGAGGATCTGCGGGCGCGCGTTGCGACCGTGCTCGAGGGCGCGGGGCTGCCGACGAACGACGGGGATGCCGGGGAGGTTTTCATCCGCCGCGTCATCCAGCGCGGCGGTCGCAGCCGCACGTACGTCAACGGCGCGCTCACCACGGCCGCACGGCTCGCCGAGCTCGGTGCGCTGCTGATCGATCTGTCCGGTCAGCACCAGCACCAAGGCCTCGTCGATCCGAGCCGTCACCTCGAGATCATCGACGCCTTCGGGGCGTCTGAATCCGGGGACACGCACGTCAGCGTGATGCTCGAAGCGTGGGCGGAGCTGCGCCGCTGCTCCGACGAGCTCGCGGCTCTCGGTGGTGACGAACGCGAGCGCGAAGCCCGCGTGGACTACCTCCGGTTCCAGCTCGAAGAGCTCGACGGTGCAGCTTTGAAGTCCGGCGAGGACACTTCGCTCGAGCTCGAGCGCGTGCGTCTGGCGTCTGTCGACCTGCTGCAATCCGCCGCGCGCGGTGCCGAGGAGATCCTCTATGGCGGTGACGACAGCGCGCGCGATCGCGTCGCCGCCGCCGCGCGCGAGGTCGAGCGAGGCCTGAAGACCGATCCGTCGCTCGAGCCGATCTCGCGGCAGCTCACCGAGATCGAGACGCTGATCGACGACGCCGCCGACCAGCTACGCACGTACGCCGACAAGCTCGAGGGCGATCCCGAGCGTCTGTCCTTGCTCGACGAGCGCATCGCCCTCATTCGCCGCCTCACCCGGAAGCACGGCTGCACGCTCGATCAGCTGCTCGCTCGCTCCACGGATCTTCGCACGGAGCTCGACTCGCTCACCGGCCGTGACGCTCGTCTCGCCGATCTCAACGCCGCGCGTACTCGCGCCGAGACCGCCGCGGTCTCCGCCGCCGCGTCGCTCACCTCGCTCCGAAAGAAGGCCGCTCGCAAGCTCGAGAAGGAGGTCGGCGCCGCGCTGACCGAGCTCGGCATGGGCTCCGCTCGTCTGACCGTCGTGATCGAGCCGCGCCCACTCGGGCCTACCGGCGCCGATCGCGTCGAGCTGATGCTCGCCTCGAACAAGGGCGAGGACACCCGGCCTCTCACAAAGGTCGCCTCGGGCGGTGAGCTCTCGCGCATCATGCTCGCGCTGAAGCTCTCGCTCCGTCGTGCCGACGAGGTCGCCACCTACGTGTTCGACGAGGTCGACACCGGCATCGGTGGCGCCACCGCGCAGGTCGTGGCCTCGCAGATCCGCGCCGTCGCCTCGCTCGAGACCGGCCGCCAGGTCCTCTGCGTCACGCACCTTCCGCAGATCGCGGCGTACGCCGACCACCACTTCCACGTCGAGAAGTCGGAGGTCGCCGGCCGCACCGAAACGCACGTCCGCCGGCTCACCGGCGGTGCACGCAAGGACGAGCTCGCCCGCATGCTCGGCGGGCACGCCACGTCGAAGGCGAAGGCGCACGCCGCCGAGCTGCTCGCCGAAGCATCGCGGAGCGCCGCGCAGTCAGCGGCGCCGGCGTCGCGGAAGTCCGCACGCGCATGACCTAGCGGCAGTCGCCCGAGATGCCCTACGCGCTCGCGCGGCGGATCAACGCGACCGTATCCTCTAGCGAGCTGCAGAGCCCACGCACACGCATCCGGACGGAGCCGCGGGCGCTGCGGCCGTCGCCGTTGCGGCGGCACTGGTCGGCGCAGGCATCGAACGAGCGAAGCTGGTCGCCGAAGTCGCGCGATTCACTCCACCCGGTCACACACTCGAAGGTCTGAAGCGTGCGGCCGCGATCGATCTGAACGCGAGCCCCGCCGAGGTCGGCGGCGAGCTCGGCACCGGGCTCGATGTCGCGGCGCACGACACCGTGCCGTTCTCGCTGTGGGTCGTCGCGCGTCACCTGGATTCGTTCGAGGAAGCGATCTGGACCGGCACCTCCCAGCATGGCGATCGCGACACCGTCGGCGCGATCATCGGCGGCGTCGTGGTGCTCGCGACGGGCGAGGACTCGATCCCGGTGCTGTGGCGCGCAGCGATGGAACCGGTGCCCGATCCGCTCGCGTAGACGGCCGCGATCCGGCGACGATGCGCCATGATCACTCGCATCGCCACGTTCAACACCGAGCCCGATCTCGATCCCGTGAAGCACGAGGAGTTCCGGCAGTGGATGGGCACGCAGCCGGGCCTCGTGCACGGCTACCACCTGAAGGACACCAAGACGGGCAAGGTCATGTCGATCAGCTTCTGGACGGATCGCGAGTCGATGCTGGCGATGAAGGATCGCGTATTTCCCGGCGGACCGCTGAACCTCAAGCCCGACACCGTCGAGATCCTCGAGGTCGCACACACGTTCGGACCGAAGTAGCTCAGCCGGGCGCGTCGTTGTCGTACCAGGCGTCGTGGAGCGACCACTGGTGGCAGCGCAGGCACTGCGTGTTCTTCCAGGCGGCGTCGCACTCGGGGCAGATGCCTCGGGTGTCGAACGTGTTCCAGGTGTGCGAGCAGGCGCAGGCCCACTTGTCGTGCTTGCCGGGACGCCAGCCGCACTTCGGGCAGCGGATCGTGTGCTCGCGATCCTTGGTGTTGCCGCCGGTCGCTCGGTCCGTCTCGTGGAACGCGAACAGGCGCGGCACGAGGATGAGTGTAGCGAATCAGTTGCCGAACGGGACCGAGAGATCGAACAGGAAGCTGCGATCGAAGCCGCTTGGTGCGGTCGCCGCGTCGCAGGGGCCACCGCACACGGCCATCGCGCCAGCGGTGTCGTTGCGGCGCGAGACGAGCACGCGCAGCGCGATGCCGAAGCCTGCGTGCTTGTTCTTGCCGAGGCCGAGGCCGGTCACGCCGACCGCAAGCGCGAGGTCGGGGCGGGTCCACACGCCGCCGGCGTCCCAGCGAATGTGTTGCAGGCCGATGCCGGCTTCGCCCCAGGCCTCGAGCCCGCCGTCATGCTCGGTGATCGAGCCGAAGGCCCGGCGCGCATTGACTCCGACGCGGTGAACGAGCCCGCTGCCATCACCGAGCTCGGTGGTGGTCGCGAAGCGCATGGTGCCATCGCCGGGATCCGCGGCGCCGAACCGCGCATCGATCCCGAACACGTCGTAGCTGCCGTAGAGGAACGTGTGACGGCGTCGCGCGCCGAGATCGAGGTGAAACGGGATGACCGCACCGGTCGAGTCGCCGTTGACGGTGAAGCTACCGAACCGCACGCCGGCACCACCGGAGATGCGCCAGTTCCTCCAGCGGTCCCGGTCGCGCTTCCACGACGAGATGTCGGGCGCGACGGTCGTCGTGGCGCTCGATGGTTCGGTGAATGTCGGCGGATCTTCGATCAACGGCCGCTTCTGCGCGGCGATCGGATCGATGCTCTCGGCGCGCGCTCGACCGGGCGCAGCGAACGCGAGGATCGCGAGACCGATGGACGCTGCGACGGTGGGCGAGAAGAAGCGTGGCATGGTTGGACGGTGCGGCAGCGGCTGGCGACGGATGATGAGAGGTCGGCGCCAGCCGCTTGCTCGCTCCGTAGATCCGGACGGAGACGCGGCGGGGCAGTCGCACGCCGGGTCTCGCGGGGTTAGCCTCGGTGGATGAGGCGAACCGCGGTGCTGGTGATGGGAATGACGCTGCTGGCCCTCGCTGGAGCGGGCGAAGCTCGGCCCGCGGAGCCGATCCCCGCGGCCGCGGGCGTCGTGAGCGGGTTCGTGATCCACAGCTCCCGCAGCTTCACGCGGTTCATGTTCTGGCCCGAGGGCGTCATGATCGATGTGGAGGGCACCGAAGGCGGGGGCGCGCACCACGCGCATCAGGTGCAGCGGCCGGTGGTCGGAGTGGCAGCCAAGGAAGACGACGTCGCGTGGGTCGCCTTCGACGTGGCGCTCTACTACGACTGCTTCGAGATCAAGGGCTGCAAGCAGAAGCCGAACCGCGTGGTCCGCGCGACGACGCTCCTGGAGTCAGGCGCCGCGCTCGCCGTGCACATCGCCGACCCGTTCACCGGCAAAGCGTACGCGGCCGCGATCAAGTCGGGCAAGAAGCCCGAGGCGCTGCCAAGGAAGATCGACAAGGGCGCCGAGGCTGCGGTGCGGGTGTTCGAGAGCACGATCGCCGATCCGAAGGCGTTCGCGGCGACTGTGTCCGAGCGGCCCGACGTGATCCTGTTGGGCAGCGAGGCCGCCGAGCGCTGGGTCGGTGGCGACAAGGTGAAAGCCGCGCTCACGAAGTGGAAGCTCGGCTTCAAGGTACGCGACGGGATCCAGGCCGGCGTGTCAGGGGGCGGAACCGTCGCGTGGGTCGCGGCGAACGTGGACGCCGCTCGGGTCGGCAAGGCGGGGACGGCCTCGCCGTACCGCATGACGGCGATCTACGAGAAGACCGGCGCGGACTGGAAGGTCGTCGCGCTGCAGTTCTCGTTCTACGAGAACCCGTACGAGGAAATGCCCTGAGTCGAACGCGCTAGCGGCAGGCGGCGTTGAGCTCGGAGAGACCGACGGCAGGAATGAACGCTTGCGCCTCGACGAGGACCGAGCGCGCGGTCGGGCAGTCGCCGCGGTCGCTGTAGCACTTCGCGATCGTCGAGAGCGCGCTGCCGACCTGCATGCGCTCTCGGTCGTTCGCGACGACCTTGCCGGAGGCTCGCGCGGCGGGCAGGTAGTAGCTGCACTCGAACCACGAGAACATCGAGAGCTGCCGCGAGAGGCGACGCAGGCGCACTGCGGGATCCGGATCGTTCACCGAGCAGTAGAGCTCTGCCGTGATCTCGACGCTGTCGGGATTGCTGCCCTCGCGCAGCTTGAGCGCGCGTTCCTCGCGCTTGCCGCCCTCGCAGTTGCCGGCGACCATCTCGCACACGGCGTGCGCACTCGCGACGCGGAAGTCGCTCGGCGGTGGATCGGTGAGCTTCGCGAGTGCAGCGCGGCACGCCTTTCCGTCGCGGCGCTGGATCGCGCGGCTGACGTCCTTCAGCGTGATCGTGCTGCTCGCGGGCGCCGAGATCTTCGGCCGCATGCCGGGACCGTTCTTCGTCGGATCGTCCTCCTCGGGCGGCGGCGGCTCGCCGAGGTCCTCGACATCGGCCACGGTCTTTGGCTTCGGCTCGGTAGCGGTCGAGGGGCGCGTCGAGCGCGCGCTGGTCTCGCCACGCAGAGTCGTCTTTTCGCCGCCCGCCGCGGGACCCTTCGCTGCGACCGCGTTCTTTCCGGAGCCGTTCGGGGGCGGTGCGGAGCCGCTCGCTGTTGCGTTCGGCGTGCGGCTCGAGGCGCTCGCGTCCGTGGCGCCACCCGATGGGCCGTTCCAGCTCCCCGCATTCCCCGCACTCGCACCGGCGGAGTCACTCCCCGGCGCGCTCGCAGAGCCCGAGTCATCGAGAGGCGCGGGCACGTTCGCCGAACCCCTCGCGCCCCCGTCGTCAGCGCTGCGGCGCAGTGCGAGGTACAAGCCGCCGGCTCCGACGACGCCGAGCACGACGAGCGCGATCACCGCGGGCCGCACGCCGCGCCCGGATGCAGTCGTCCGATCGGTGGGGCCCGCGCTGTTCTGCGAGCTGGACGGAGTGGTCAGCGCGCGGTGCTGCCCGCTCGCGACGCGGTGCTGGCCGCTCGCGATCCGGTGCTGGCCACTCGCGACGCGCATCCGGCCACTCGGCTGCACACCGATCGCCTCGACGTCGGGCCCGGCGATCGTCTCGAGCGCCTCGGCGAGCGCCGTCATGCTCGG
>JACCRC010000146.1 GCA_013813765.1 Deltaproteobacteria bacterium
CCTCCGGCGCTTCGATCCGCAGGATGCGCGCGACGCGGACGAGCGCACGAATCGAGACCGAGTCCTCGAGCTTGTCCGCGCGCTCGAGCGCGGAGTCGACGAGGTCTCCCCAGAACTCCGGGTCGTAGTCGAGCGCGAGCAGTGCGTCCTGCACGCGAACATTGTCCGGGGTGAGCTCCAGGGCCTTCTGCAGGATCGGGAGGGCCTTGTCCTTCTGGCCGTTGTCGAGCATGGCCTCGCCGACGATCTGGGCGAGGTTCGCTGGAGAGTTCGGATCCCGAAGCTCCATCTCGCCGAGCTTGGCGACCATCTCGAAGCGACCGATCTCGCCGTACACCTCGCGAGCGCGCGACAGTGCGCGCACGTTCGCCGGGTGAAGCTTCCATGCGCGTTGATACAGACCGATGGCGCGGTCTCGCTCGGGGATCACATCCTCGACAAGAGCCGCGAGCTCGCAGAGACGCTCGGACTGCTCGGGCTTCGACCCCGATGCTTCCAGCTCCTTCTCCAGCTCATCAATCGCAGCTGCCCAATCTCTCGATCGGCGCAGACGTTCCCGAAGCAGCGTACGCGTATCCATCTGCGGTCTATCCTCCCGCAAACAATGAGAAAACCCCGAACCCCATCCTATGAGCCTTATATCACGGCTAGTTAGCCGATGGGGTGGCGCTCCGCGACCTAATTTCCGCAGCTATTTCAGCGGGGCGATCGATCCGCCGTGTCCATCGAATTCCCGTCGGAGAATCACCGAAACGACGAACGGCTCCGTGTGACGGAGCCGTCTGTTCAGTCATCGAGCGGTACCGTGGTTTACTTACCCTTCTTCTTCTTCGCATCCTCGAGCATCTGCTCGGGCGTCATCTTGCCCCCCGGTTCCCCGCCGCCGCCGCCACCACCGCCGCCGGGGTTGTTCATCGCGCTCTTCGCGGCGATGTCGAGCAGCATCTTGCTCGCCTGCTGCTTCGCGAACTCGACGGACGCGCCACCCTGCTTCGCGAAGTCCTCGAGGTCCTTCTTCGCGTTCGTGTAATCGCCCTTGCGGAAGTACGCCTGCCCGCGCTGGAACTTCGACTTCGCGTGATCGCGCTTGACGTCGAGCGCCTTGGTGAACGCTTCGATCGCCTTGTCGTCGAGGCGCTTGTCGTCGTAACCCATGCCGAGCACGTACCAGATGTCGGAGTAGTTGTTGTCGCCCTGCGGAACGACGGTGGACGCCTGCGTCGCGACCGCGATCGCCTGATCGGTGTAGTCCCAGCGACGGTAGAGCTCGGTCAGCGCGATCCACGGCGCGGAATCCGTCGGGCCGTACGACACCGCCTTGTTCAGCGCCTCCGCCGCCTCCTTCGCCTTGCCGGTGTCGCGATAGATGCGGCCGAGGTAGTAGTGCGCGCGCCAGAGGTCGGGGTTCAGCTCGACGGACTTCGCGAGGTTCTGCTGCGCCTTCTCGAAGTTCACGACGGTGAGATCCGGCTGGACCTCCTCGGGCTTCTTGTTCTCGCGCCGCGCCTGATCCTCGCGCGCCTGCTCGATCGCTTTGTTGTAGAGCGAGTAGCCGTAGACCATGTTGTACATGGCCTGCTCGGGCGCGATCTGCACGGCGTTCTGCATCGCGTCGGATGCTTTCGCCCAGTCGCCCTTGCCGATGTACGCACCGGCGAGCCCGTACCAGGCGACGTGATTCTCGCGCCACTGTTCGGTCGACTTCAGGTAGCGCTCGATCGCGGTCTCGTACTGCTTCTGTCCGTACGCCTTCGTCCCCTCGTTGGAGAGCTTGACGGACTCGTTACGCGACTTGTTCGGGCAGCCTGCAGCACCGAGGAGCAGGCTCGTACCGAGCACGACGGACGCGAGGAGCTTCATGCGCGAACGGTAGAACGAAGTGGGATCGGTCACAAGTCATCTCCTGTCGATTGACCTTCGCAAACGCATTCGCGTTTGCTGCGCGCCCCACCTCGGTGGGGCTTGCTCGGACGCCGAAAACAGAAGCGGCCAGCTCGTTGCTGGCCGCTTGTTGCTAGGAGCGGAGATCGGACTCCGAGGTCACGAGCCCGCGGGGCGGAACGTGAACGGGTAGTTGACCTGCACGCCACCGCCGCCCTTCGGCTTCGGGAACTCGATGGCCTTGATGACGCCGGCGACACAGCTCGCGACGTTACCGTCGACACCCGAGCCGCTCGACGAGGCGACATTACCGTTCGGCGTGATGAAGAACTGCGTCGAGACCGTGCCGGCGAGGCCCGGCTTCGCGAGCAGCTCCTTCTCGTAGCAGTACTGGATCTTCTGGATGTTGCGCTTGATGTAGCGACGGATGATCGCCTTATCGAGATCGCCCTGCGCGTTTGGCTGGCCGATCGACACCGTCGGGACCGAGGCCGTACGGCCGCGCATACCACCGCGACCACCACCGACGCCGTAGCCCGAGCCCGTGCCGGAGCCGTGACCGATCGTGCCGTAGCGGCCGGTACCGATCGTGCCCCAGCCCGTACCACCGCCGCCGGGACCGAAGCCCGAGCGACCGAAGCCGAAGCCACCGTTCATCTCGCCGGCCTCGTTACCGAGCAGACCGCCATAGATGTTGCCGTCGTCGAATCCGCTGGAGATGTCGCCGGTGCCGGTGAGGGA
>JACCRC010000176.1 GCA_013813765.1 Deltaproteobacteria bacterium
GCCTTCAGGCGCGTGCCGCTCGTCGGTTCGTCGAGCGGTGCGACGAACCGCTGATCGCCACACGCCGCGAGCAGCAGCAGCCAGCGCTTCATGGAATGAGCTCCACGCCGATCGACGGAAAGATCGGCAGGCCGTTCGTGTAGCTCTTCTGCGAGAAGTCACCGCTGTACGTGACGCCTTCGGGGTTCTTGCGGTTGATGATGTTCTGGATGTCGAAGTAGAGGTTCCACGTCCCCGACGGCCGCTTCCACGTCCGGTCGACGCGCAGATCGAGCTGGAAGAAGTCCGGCAGCCGCTTCGACAGGAGCGGACCGTCGACCGCGACCCAGTCGCCGCTCGCGTCGAGGTACGCGGCGGCCACCGGCGTCATCGGATTGCCCGTCGTGTAGCGGACTCGTCCGCCGATCCGCCACTTCTTCCCGATCGCGGTCGTGCCGACGACGGTCAGCGAGTGCGGCTGATCCAGCACGTACGGATGAAACGCGTCGCCCTTGATCGGGTTCTTGCGATGCGAGCGCCCGTACGTGTAGGCCACCCAGCCGGTCCAGCTGCCGACGTTGCGCCGCGCGATCAGCTCGAGGCCGTACGCGTAGCCGCTGCCGATCGCCTCGCGATAGCTGTACGAGCCGAACTGCGTGTCGACGAGCTCGCGGCTGATGCCGAGCAGTCCTCCGGACTCGGTGCCGCCGTTCGCCGAGGTCGGCGTCGCCGAGCTGATCGCGTCGACCGGCAGCTCTCGCAGGTCCTGGTAGTACGCGGTCGCCGAGAATTCCTTGTCGTCGCCGATGATCGACTTGAAGCCGACCGCGACCTGCGTCGCCGCGGAGCCGAGCATGACGCGCTCCCCGAAGATCGGATCGAAGTCCGTCACGAGCGGCGGCGCGTGATAGCGGCCGAGTGACTGCGTGAGCGTGATCGAGTGCGGCAGCTCCTCGTGGATCACGATCCGCGGATCGAGCGTCCACTGGTCCGAGAGACCGAAGTGATCGCCGCGCAGGCCGGGCCGGATCTCGATCTTGTCGTTCGCGAAGAACCACGATTGCTCGGCGTACACGCCTGCATCGGCGACCCAGCGCGTGAGCGAGCGCGACACCACCATGTCGGGCGACGGATCCATCGGGCTCGGCGGTGGCGTGTTGACCATGTCGTAGGTGTGCCGCTGCCAACCGCCGTCGAAGCCGACCGACAGCGTGCCGCCCGCGAGCGCCGTCGCGACGTCCGCGCGCAACGACAGCGGCACCGTCGTCTTGTGCATGCCCTTGTCGATGTCCTCGTGGTTCGCGCGCGCGTTGACGTCATCCACCCCGATCGACGGCAGGACCGTGACCGAGGTCGCGCCGCGTACCGCGCGATAGCGAACGCCGAGGCGCGCGAACCGCGACGTGTAGAGGAACGACTTCACGTTGCTCGTGTCCACGCCGCCCGCCCCGGTGTCGTTCGGATCGCGGAGTAGCCGGAGCTTGTCGTCGGAGGCGAACAGGATCGCCATCCACCGTCCGTCGCCGGACTCCCAGCGCACCTGTGCATCCGCGTAGCGTGGTGCGAGCGTCAGATCGAGCTGCGCGGCCTCCTCGATCGCATCGAAGTACGAGCGCCGAGCCGCGATCAGCCAGCCGCCCTTGAGCGGACCCGGTCCCTCCGCGATTGCCGCGGCGTGGATCAAGCTCACCTCGCCGCCGACGCGCCACCGATCGCGGCGGCCGGTGCGCGACGTGACGACCGCGACGCCACCGAGCCCGCGGCCGTACCGCACGCTCGCCCCGCCCGGCTCGAGCGTGACTTGGTCGACGGCACCGGTCGGCATGAACGAGGCGATGCCGCCGAAGTGATAGAGCAGCGGGACCTCGATTCCGTCGAGGTAGACCTTCGTATCGCGCGGTGCAGTGCCGCGCAGCGCGAGCCCGCCGAGGCCGAACGGCGTGCGCGCGACGCCCGGCATGCTCTGAAGCGCGCGCAGCACGTCGTTGCCCGCGCCCGGCTGCGTGCGGATCTGCTCCGTGTCGAGGTGCAGCGGTGGTCCCGCGGGAACCCTGCCGCTGACGTGGATGACCTCGTTCGTGCCGCTCTCCGGTGCGAGCCGCACGGCAAGGCTCGCACCGACGCGCGCGGAGCCGAAATATGCCTGGTAGCCGTCGGCGATGATCACGACTTCGAGCCGCCCGAACGGCACATCCGCGACGCGGAACTTCCCGTCGTCGTCGGTCGCCGCCTCGGCCGCGCCGATCGCGACCAGCGCGCCCGGCACCGGCATTCCGGATGCGTCATCGACCACCGTGCCGGTCACCGCGCGTTCGGCGTGCGCGACGGTCGGCGCCGCCAGGATCACCGCGACGACGGCGATCGAACGCATCGCGTCAGTTGCGGCTGCGCATCACGAGGGCGGTCAGCGTGGCGACCGCACCGGCGACATTGATGCCGGAGGCGCGCGCCTGGATGACCTTGGTGATCGCGTCGCGCATCTCTCGCTGGCGATCCGCGGGGAGCGTGGACATCAGCTCGCTCGCCTGATCGACGAGCGAGTCGACCGGATCGGTCGCGCCCATGCCGCCGCCTGACGGTGCGGGCGTCGGTCCGCTGCCCGTACTCGGCTGCGGTCCGCCCGGCGCTGGCGGTAGCTGCCCGGCCTCGAGCACCGCGGCGAGCTCGACGCGCTTCTTCTGCGTCAGGCCGACGTCTGCGCGATCGAGCTTGATCGGCGTCACGGTGCCCTTCTGCACGTGCGTGATCGAGCCCTCGAAGATGCCATTGGCATCGAGGGCGAACGTGATCTGGAACTGATGCGTTCCCTTCGGCTCGGGTGCGAGGCCGTCGATCACGACGGTGCCGATCTGCGAGTTGCCCGACGCCTTCGCGTTGTCGCCCTGGAACACCGGCACGAAGATCGAGGTCTGGTTATCGCGCGCGGTGGTGTAGCCGCCGCGCGTGACGCGGTGAGGGATCACGTGATCCTTCGGGATCAGCGAGTCGTAGATGTCATCGATCAGGCCGATGCCGAGCGTGTGCGAGACGACGTCCTTGATGTTCGTGTTCGCGAGCTCCGCGGACACGGTGACCGAGGAGTCGACCTTGGGGGCTGCATCCGTGATCTCCGGCGCGAGCGACGGCGTGAACGACGCGGCGAACCGAGCGGCACCCATCGCCACGATCTCGTCGGGATTGAGGTCCGACTTGACCGACTTCTTGTAGCGGTCCTTCAGCATCTTCGTGACCGCGGGGATCTTCGAGGAGCCACCGACGAGCACGAACGCATCGATCTCGTCGTGCGAGAGCTGCGAGGTCTTGCCGGCCGACTCGATCGCGATGTCGCACTGGCGCATCGTCTTGTCGATGATCGGCTTGATCATCACCTCGAACTCCGAGGGCGTCAGCGTGTAGTTGATCTCCTCGATGCCCGACGTGGGGTTCTCGAGGTGGAGCTCCTGCGGCTGAGCCTCGTTGCACAGGTTGATCTTCACCTGCTCGGCGCGCAAGCGGAGCTTGCCGATCAGCTTCGCGTCCTGGCTGAAGTCCTTGCCGTGCTGCTCCTTCATCTTGCGAAGCGCCCAGTCGACGATCATGTGGTCGATGTCACCGCCACCGAGGTGCGCATCACCGCCGGTGCCGAGCACCGTGGCCGTGCGCTCGTCCTCGATGCGGACGACCGAGACGTCGAACGTGCCGCCGCCGAAGTCGTAGACGACGAACGTCTGCGGCTCGCCCTTGTCAAGGCCGTATGCGACCGCTGCCGCGGTGGGCTCGTTGATGATCGCGAGCGGGTTGAGGCGCGCGATCTTCGCGGCCTCGGCCGTCGCGTTCTTCTGCGGCTCCTTGAAGTACGCCGGCACGGTGATCACCGCATCGTGGATCGGCTCGCCGATCATCTTCTCCGCCGCGGCCTTGAGCTCCTTGAGGATGCAGGCCGAGACAAACTCGGGATCGAGATCGCGGCCACCGGCGCGCGCCATCGCCTTCGCACCGAGCGGGTTGCGCGCGCCCATGATGCGCTTGACCTCGAAGATCACGTTGCCAGGCTCCCGCGACATCTTCTCCTTCGCGGCCTTGCCGACGGAGACCTGTCCGTTCGGACCGATGTAGACGACCGACGGCGTGGTCGGTTCGTTCTGCCGGTTCGGGATGACCTTCACATCGCTCTTCGCGTAGCTGTAGGCCGCGACGACCGAGTAGGTCGTGCCGAGATCGATGCCGATTACCTTGTGATATTCCGCCATGGTCACTCCAAGCTTGTGAACGGTTCGAGCTGCGCTACGAGGTCCGGGTCGAGCCCGCCGGGGATCCACAGCCAGTACGCATCGGGGTGGAGCAGCATCGCCTCGGGGCCGAGCTCCTCGACGAACCACGACGTCACGAACGACGCGACGCGCGCGGGCTCGAAGGCCTTGTCGCGCGACGACGGCTGCACGGTGAGCAGCGCGTTCTGAGGGTGCTCGCGATCGTATGCGGCCCGCGCGATCGGCGAGCCGATCTGCTTCTCGATGTCCTGCAGCTCGATGATCTCCGCCTCTTCCTCGCCGGCAGCGGCCTGCCCCTTCGCGCGGCGCGCGGCCATCGCCTTGCCGCGCTTGTCGGAGAGCAGCTTCTTGATCTCGTCGATCGAGGCGAGTGGCGACGAACCGAGGCGCGCGTATGCGTTGTCAGGATCGATCGCGAGCCGCGTCTTCGGCCTCGGTCGTGTGGGCTGCCTCATCCGACGTCCTTCTCGAGCTGGGTGTACAGCTCGAGCAAGCGCTCGTGGCGCATGGTGCGCGCCTCGCCGAGCTTGGCCTCGACGTGCTTCAGCGCCTCGAGCAACAGGCGCTTCGCGTTCACCCGATCGCCTTCCTGGTGGGCGCGGTAGCCATCGGCAGCGGCGCAGTACCCTCGGCAGTACGCCAGCTCGACCTCCTGATCCGGCGCGGTCGGCACGCACGCGTCCAGCAGGAGGCGCGCCTGCGCGAAGTCCTTCGCGCGCACGTGCCCCGATGCGCTCGCGATCTTCTGGCGGAACAGCAGGCCAGGGTACCGACCGGCGAACTCGCGCGCGAGCGGCTCGGGCAGCTGTGCGAGCTTCGCGATCTCGATATCGGCGTCGTCGAACCGCTCGAGCTTGAGCAAGAGGATCGCGCGCTGGCGCAGCACGCGTGCGCTGCGATCTCCGGCGGGACCGAGATCGCCGAGCACCTCGAGCGCGGCAGCGGTGTTGCCGGCCGCCGCCTTCTTGCTCGATTGCTCGAGCGCGGACGCGAGCCCGAGCTGCTCGTCGAGGTCATCGAGCTTGCGGATCAGGGCGGCGGCCTCACGCGCGCTCGGGTCGTGGACCTTCGCGGCGAGCTCGGCGAGCAGCCGGATCCGGATCGCGGGGTCCTTCGCTCCAAGCGCTGCGGCGAGCTCCACCTTCCACGGCGCGTCGACTCGGAGCGGCGGCGGCGCGAGCGGCGCATCGCCGGTGCCGATCGTCGGCAGCAGCGCGGACAGCTGGGTACGCGCGAGCTCGAGCACGTACGGCTCCGGGCGCGACACGCTGGTCATGCGCTCCGCGATCCGCTCGAACGCGTCACGCAGGCGGCCCTCGGCGAGCGCGGTATCGATCTCCTTCTTCGCGGCCTCGAGCACAGCGGTCTCGACGTCCTGCGCGAGCGGCCGCAGCACGGCGAGGAAGATGCCGCGCTTGCAGCGCTCGAACGCGAGCTTGAACGCCGCCTGCGCCAGGTTCCGGCGATCGGCGGCGAGCAGAGAGAGGCCGCGCACGTACTCGAGCGAAGCCTCGCTATCCGACGACGAGATCTTGTCGAAGGCCGGCACCGCCGACGCGCGCGCGCCGGCGATGAACGTCGCCATGGCGGCGGTGTCCGCACGGCCGAGGATCTCGAGGCCGAGCAGCTCGAGCGCCAGCTCGCGCGCGCGGGTCTGACCGGCGGGCGTGAGACAGCGCGCGAGTGCGCGGCCGGCCCACGCGTGCGCATCGCGCCAGCGATCGGCCATCGCGAGCTCGTGGCACAGCTCCGTGTACAGGTGCATGGACGTCGGCTGCACCTCGAGCTCTTGCTCGCGCATCGCGATGTCCTTGTCATCGCGGCTCGCGATCGGCGCGCCGCCGATGCCGCCCTGCCGCTGCTTCGTGCGACCCGCCTTGCGCTTCTCGTCGATCAGTTCCTGGATGCGCTCGATGCGCGACGCCATCGGATGATCGCCCTTGGCCACCTTGTGAAACGCGGAGATCGCCTCGACCGCCTCGTCGAGGAAGTCGCCGACCATCAACAGGTGTGCGGCCCAGTACTCGAGCTTCGCGCTCTCCGGATCGTCCTTCCGCGCGAGATCGAGCTGTTCGACGAGCCCCTCGATCTCGTGCCGCGAAAGCTCGCTCTGCGAGTCGACGACGCGGCGCTCGACGATATTGACGCGCAGGTTCGCGGTCAGCATGTTCGCGATCCGCTTGCGCTGCTGCGGATCGAGGTGCACCTCTCGCGTCGAGATCTCGAGCACGACGCGCATGATCGACTCGAGGAACCCCAGCGCGGTCGGCGGACCATCGCGACGCTCGGCGAGCAAGCCCTCGAGCACGCGCTCGTCGAACAGCGTCGACACGGCGCGCACGGTCTCGAGCACCTCGTCGAACAGCGCGCGCTTGTTCGGATCGGGCTCCCAGCGGATGCACAGGAGCGCGAGCTCCGCATAGGTCTCCACCGCGAGGCGATGCACCGCGAGCGCATCGGCATCGGGCTCCGGCGTCGAGTAGCGCATCTGCGCGCCCTGCGCCGCCGTGCGGAACCGTGCGGAAAGCCGCTGCGCGAGGCGGTCGCCCTCGTCGGGAACGAGCACCGCGAGTGATTGCGTGAGCGCGCACAGGCTCTCCGCTCGCGCCTCCGCAACCGCGGGCGATGACGGCGCGAGCAGCACTCGGTTTTGCTGCGTCCCGAGACCGGCGAAGCCCCACACGAGCGCCGCGCGCGTGTGGTGCAACCACTGGCGTAGCTGCTCCGGGTCGCGGTCGATCGCCTCCTGATTGACGACGAGCTCCTTCTCGGTGAGCGCGCCCTTCCTCGTCTCCTCGACGAGGAACACGCCCGTGCGGCCGGAGAGCCGCGCCGCCTGCGAGAACATGCGGTGCGGTGCGCCGTAGCGTCGCGTCGACACTGGATCGAGCCGTCCGAGCAGCGCGAGCCGGTAGTGATGTCGATCGAGCTCGGACCACGCATCGAGCGACGCCTCGTGCTCGCCGAGCAGCGTGAACAGCGCGGCGCGGTTCTGGTGGTGCACGGGCTCGTGCGGCTCGAGCTCGAGGCACACTTGCACGGCGCGCAGCGCGGCGGCGAAGCGCTCGGATGCGGCCTCGTCGACGGCGAGCCGGGTCATCGCGGAGACGAGCGCGCGGCGAACGGCGGCGCGATCCGGCTCGCGCGCTTGCAGGCCGCGCAGGATCTTCACCGCCGCGGTCGCGTCGTCGTCGAGCTTGAGCTGCAACAGGCCGAGCGCGACTTGCTCGGCGCGCGAGTCCTTCGGCTGCGCGGCGACGGCAGCGGCGAGCTCGTCGGCGCTCGCCGCGGTCCACGCGATCACGGTGCGCGCGAGCGAGTCCGCGCGCGTTCCCTTCGTGATCACACCGCGATCGAGCTGCGCGGCAACCGCGCGTGTGTCGCCCGGACGCGTGATCGCGAGCTTCGACAGGAGGTCCGCCCAGGCGGCGTCGTACGCGGCGCCCTTCGGCAGCTCCGCGAGCTTGTCGAGACCGCCCTTGGCCTGCGCGGCGAGGTTCGTCTCGGTGTGGAGGAACTTCGCGCCGGCGTGCTTCGCATCGACCTGCAGTGCACGGTCCGCGATGTTGCGCGCGGTGCGCGGCTCGCCGCGGCGTGCGGTCGCGAGCGCCTTGATCACGAGGACGAGCGGGAGATCCGAGACGCCCTCGCCGAGCGCATCGAGCCGCGCGATCGCGCCCTCGACATCGCCGAACCGCAGACGCATCAGCGCCTCGCGCACCCGATGCATCGGGTCGAGCGGCTCGAGCTCCACCGCACGAACGGCGGAGGCAGCCGCGACCGTGAAGTCATCCGAGAACCGGCCGCGCAGGCTCGACACCGCGGCGAGCGCACGTCGCGCGCGCGGGGTCTTCGTGCGGTGGTGCTCGTCGGCGAGCTCCACGGCCGCCGCCGACCAGTTGATACGACTCAGCTCCACGTCTCAGCTCCGGACGTACGGCGCGGGGTGTCAGACGCACTCAATTCCATGCGACGTGCCCGCGGGTGACGTGCAGCCCTCTGGAAGCTGACCAGTGGATCGCGATCGAGCCCCGAATCTGGTTCGGCTCGGGGAGCGCGAGCACCACGCCACCGTCGGTGACCTGCCAGCTCGC
>JACCRC010000186.1 GCA_013813765.1 Deltaproteobacteria bacterium
GTGCGGCAGCGTCGCGAGCTCCCGCACCTTCGCCTGCGTCAGCGGCGTCCCTGCCGGCGTCAGCAGGATCGTCCGCGCCGCGGTGTCCCCACGCGCTTGCGCGATCGCGGCCAGCAGCGGCTCGGGCTTCATCACCATGCCGGGCCCGCCGCCGTACGGGTTGTCGTCGACCGTGCGGTGCCGATCGCTCGTGAAGTCGCGCGGGCTGATCGTGTCGACCTTGATCACGCCGGCCTCGCGCGCGCGTCCGACCACCCCGGCGGTGAGCGCAGGCTCGATGAGCTCGGGGAGGATCGTGACGACGGAGAACCTCACGTCTTGACCTTGTTTTCGGGGAGCCCCTCGGGTGGGTCGACGGTGATCACGCCCGCGGCGACGTCGATGTTCGTGACGAACTGATCGACGAGCGGAAGCATGCGCTCGATCGCGCCGTCGTGGATCACGAGGAGGTCCTGCCCGAAGCCCATCTCGATCGAGGCGACGGTTCCCCAGGGCTTGCCGTCGGGGAGCACGACCGCGCAGCCGATCAGATCGTCGAGCAGCACGTCGGCGTCGTCGAGCTGCAGGAGCTCGCGATCGACCTCGACGACCTGGCCGCGCAGGTGCTCCGCCTCGGTGCGCGTGGCGACGCCCTCGAACAGGACGAGCCAGCCCTTGTTCGTGGGCCGTGCCGCCACGATCTTCCTCTCGACGCCCCCGACGAAGATCTGGTCGATCTCGCCGAGGATCTCGGAGTCGGGGTCGTGCGTGTGGACGAAGACCTCGCCGCGGATGCCGTGGGCCCGCGCGATGCCGCCGATCTCGAGTCGCGGATCCCCACGCATCGGGGGAGTCCGGTTATTCGAGGATCTCGACCAGCGTCCGCTTGCGCGAGCGCGGGGCGCAGGCCTGCACGACCGTGCGCAGGGCGCGTGCGGTCTTGCCGCCGCGACCGATGACCTTGCCCAGGTCCGCCTCGGCGACCTCGAGCTCGTACACGTTGGCCTGGCGCTCCTCGACGAGCTCCACGCGAACTTCGTCGGGCTTGTCGACCAGGTTGACCGCCATGTAGCGGATCAGCTCGGCGACGTCGGGAGACACCGCCTGCGGACGATTACCGCCACGATCATCGCGATCGTCACGATCGTCTTCCTCGCCGGGACCCATTTACGAGGCCGCCGCCGAAGTCTTGGACGACGCGGCTTGGCGGGCGGTGCGGCGGATGATCGCCGCGAGGGTGCCGGACGGCTGAGCGCCAACCTTCACCCACTTCTCGTAGCGCTCGTTGTCGAGCTTCAACGTCTTGGTGACGGGGTGGTAGGTGCCCAGGAGCTCGATGAAGCGGCCGTCGCGAGCGCAGCGCTTGTCAGCGGCGACGATGCGATAGAACGGAGACTTCTTCTTACCCTGACGAGAAAATCGAATCGCAACGGCCATGGAGATCCTTGGGGCTTAAGAGCGCGGCAATCTACCCAGGCATACCCCCCCTGTCAACGTGCTATATGGCCGTGCCATGGCGCCGCGGTTCATTGGCCGGCTCGGGCTCGCGGTGGCGCTCCTCGCCACGGCTTGTTGCTCGAAATCTGAAGTGAAAGGCGGCGGCTCGGCAGCCGGCGGACCTCAGAGCTTCACGTTGATCGCGATGGCCGAGATGCGGGGGCAGATCGCGCCGTGCGGCTGCACGAGCGACCCCCTCGGAGACCTGTCGCGGACCGCCCAGCTCGTGGTCGCCGCGCGAACGGCCGGCCCGACCCTGGTCCTCGATGCCGGGTCCCTCCTCTATTCCAAGGCGCCGGTCCCCGATCACCTCGCCCCTCAGGAGGAGCTGAAGGCCGACCTCCTGGCGAAGGCCTACAAGGACAAGCTCGCGGTCAGCGCCGTCGGCCTCGGGCCGATGGACCTCCCGAAGGGTGCGGACCACGTGCGCGTGCCGCGTCAGGCGGTGAACCTGCCGAAGGGCTCGCCGTACCCTGTGGAAGCGCCGCGTGTGATCGAGGTCGGCGGGCAGAAGGTCGGCGTGTTCGGCGTGATCGCGCTCGATGCAGTGCCCGCGCTGAAGGTCACCGACCCGGTCGCCGCCGGCAAGGCTGCCATCGCGGCGCTGCGCGCGGATGGCGCGGCGATCGTCGTCGCGCTCGTGCAGGCGTCGTCGAAGAAGGATGCGGTCAAGCTCCTGCGCGAGCTGCCGGGCGTCGACTTCGCGGTCGCGGGCCTCGGCCTCGAGGCGCCGGAGCCGGATCGCGTGGAGATCGAGCCCACGAAGGTCGGCGATGCCTGGCTCGTGATCCCGGCGAACCGCGGGCAGGTGCTGTCGCGCCTCGAGGTCACGGTGCGCGGACCGGGTCCGCTCGTCGATGCGGTCGGCGTCGCGGCGGCGAAGGGAAAGATCGGATCGATCGAAAAGCAGCTCACCGCGATCGATGCGGACCTCGCGAAGTGGGCGAGCGATCCGGCCGCCGACAAGGCGTTCGTCGCGCAGAAGCAGCGCGAGCGTGCAGAGCTCGCGGCGCAGAAGACCAAGCTCGAGACCACGCCGCTGCTCGCTCCCGACAAGGGCAGCTACTTCACGCTCGAGCAGGTGAAGATCAACAAGAAGCTCGCGTGCGACGTCGACACGCAGAGCCAGATCACCGCGTACTACCGCGCTGCCGGCGAGCTGAACGTGAAGGCGCAGGCGGGCAAGCCGCCGCCGGACGCGAAGGGCGGTCCGTCGTATGTCGGCGGCGCAGCGTGCGATGACTGTCACTCCGACGCCGTCGAGTTCTGGAAGAAGACGCGCCACTCTCACGCGTGGGAGACGCTCGTCGAGCGTGGCCAGGAGTTCGACTTCGACTGCATCGGCTGTCACGTCAGCGGCTGGGAAAAGCCAGGCGGAGCGAACCTCGCGAACAACGAGAAGCTGCGCGACGTCCAGTGCGAGACCTGCCACGGGCCGGCGTCGATCCACGTGAAGGCCGGCGGCGAGGAGCGGCCCCCGTCGCTCCTGCGCACGCCGCCCGTGAAGCTCTGCGAGACGCAGTGCCACACGAAGGATCACTCCGACACGTTCGAGCACACGGCGTACATGCGCGACATCGTCGGGCCTGGCCATGGCGAGGACGTGCGGAAGAACCTCGGTGACGGTCCGACGGGCGCACAGCTGCGCAAG
>JACCRC010000198.1 GCA_013813765.1 Deltaproteobacteria bacterium
GTCGTCGTCATTCTCGGTGGCCTCGCGGTGCTCGGGTTCGCGATCCGCCGCGAGCGGCGCCTCAACGAGCTCAAGAGCGAGTTCATCTCGAACGTCTCGCACGAGCTGAAGACGCCGCTCTCGATCATCTCGATGTTCGGCGAGATGCTCGCGGAGGGGCGCACCAAGAGCCCCGAGCAGGCGCACGAGTACGCCGAGATCATCTGGCGCGAGAGCGTGCGGCTCGGGAGGTTGATCGACAACGTCCTCGACTTCGCGAAGATGGAGCGGGGGATGGGCGTGTACGAGTTCGGCGAGACCGATCTCGGCGAGGTCGTCGGGCGCGCCCTCGATCTCTCGGAGCGGCGCGTTCAAGCTGCGAACATGCAGCTCTCGGACGACATCGAGCCCGATCTGCCGCCCGTGCAGCTCGACGCGAACGCGTTCGTCCTCGCGGTGCTGAACCTGATCGACAACGCGATCAAGTACGCACCCGACGGCAAGAAGATCGAGGTGACGCTGAAGCGCAAGGGCGACTCGCTCGTACTCGACGTGCGCGACTGGGGCCCCGGCATCGATCCCGAGGAGCACGAGCGGATCTTCGAGCGGTTCTATCGAGCGAAGGTCGTGCGCCTCAAGCCGATCCGCGGCTCGGGCATCGGCCTCGCGCTGGTACAGCACATCGCGCGCGCGCACGGCGGCGATGCCACCGTGACCAGCGAGCCCGGCAAGGGTTCGACGTTCAGCATCTCGATCCCGATCTCTGGTAAGAACGAACGGTGAGCCAGGCGGCCCCAGAAGCCGACGAGGAAGAGACGCGAAAGCGCATCCTCGTGATCGAGGACGAGCCAGACATCGTCCGCGGGCTTCGCGATGCCCTGCAGTTCGAGGGCTTCGACGTCGAGGCGCGCGGTACCGGCGCGGAGGGTCTCGTTGCCGCGCTGGACTGGGCGCCCGACTGCGTGCTCCTCGACCTGATGCTCCCCGACGACAACGGCTACCGCGTGTGCGAGACGCTTCGCCAGCGCGACGAGACCGTGCCGATCATCATCCTCACGGCGAAGGCGCAGGAGACCGACAAGATCCGCGGCCTCGACGCCGGCGCCGACGACTACGTGACGAAGCCGTTCTCGGTCGCCGAGCTGATCGCGCGGATCAACGCGATCTTCCGGCGCCAGGCGCGCCTCGTCTCGCACTCCGACGAGACGTTCACGATCGGCACCTGGACGATCAACGCGCGCAAGCACATCATGTCGAAGGGCCGCACGAGCAAGCGGCTCACGTTCTACGAGCTCGAGGTCCTGAAGCTGCTCCGCGAGCGCTCCGAGGAGACCGTGTCCCGCGACGAGCTGCTCGAGAAGGTGTGGGGCATCCAGGCCTCGCCGACGAGCCGCACCGTCGACAACTTCATCGTCAAGCTGCGGCGCAAGCTCGAGGAAGACCAGAAGAATCCGCGGCACATCCTCACGGTCTACGGGCTCGGCTACAAGCTCGTCCCGTAAGCTCCGTTCCGTTTCTTACGGCGCCGAGCGCGCGTCGTTTGATTGCCGATCCACGGTGTGGATCGGCACGATCGTGGACATGCGCACCTCCCTCCTGATCCTCGCCCTCGCGTTCGTACCCACGACAGCGAGCGCGGACCCGCCCTCGGTCTCGCTCGTCAGTGGCGGGGCGGCGATCGCGTCGTTCGAGCAGGTCTCCGACGACGGCTGCGTCACCACGTTCGGTGACGTCGCCGTGGTCAACGCTCGCTTCGGTGGGGAGCTGGCAGACGGCGTGTATGTCACCGGCATGCAGGAGGACACCTGCGCGGGAACCGGTAACGGCTTCGCCGGCTTCGCCCCCGGCTCGTTCACCGTGATCGGCCTGAGCTACGCCCGCTACCAGGGCGAGCTCGTGGTCGACTCGTACTCGGGTGGTCCGTCCGTCACGCTCGACCTCGACCTGCGGTGGTTTGGCCAGGGCGTGGTTCACCGGGAGAAGAGCTGGTTCCGCGACGACTACGTCATCGAGTTCTCGTACTCCGCCTACCGCAACGCCACCACGGTCGGCACGTTCACGCTCGACGGCGAGCCGGTCACCGTCACGTCCGCGCGCATCGGTAGCCAGGCGTCCGGCACGATCCTGCGTTGACCGTCACGAGTAAAAGCGGCCGATGAGGTCGTTGTACGGCCCATAGAAGATCAGCCGCACGAGCAGGTAACCGAGGGCGGTGAGTAGCAGCGCGACCCGCGCGGGCGGTCCCCACCGCTCGCTGCGACGCACGGCGAGGCCGTACAGCAGCATCGGCACCACGAACGCGGGGAACCAGAGCAGCACGACCGGCACCGCGACGCGACGGCGCCCGGTCAGATAGAAGTCCGAGTTGCGCTTCGCGCGATCGAAGACGCGCAGCCGTGCGAGCCGCTCGCTCATCGTCAGGTGGTCGGTGCGCGCGAACGACGTATCGACGTGAAGGTACGCGCCTCCGAGGCTGCCCATGATCCACATGCCGCCGTCGGTGGCGGGCAGGATCTTGAAGCCCGGCTCGATCCAGAACACGTTTGCGATCGGCGGGCCCTGCGCCCCGGTCGCGGCGTCCACGAGCGCGGTCTCCCTCTTCTGGTCGTGGCGGATCCAGCGGCCGCCGATCCGGACGAGATCACCGCCGATCATCGGCCGCGGGATCGGCACGAGCACACCAGGCCGAAGCTCGTAGTCGTACTCATAGCCGTACTCGGCTTCGTGGCCTGGTGGCCCGGGCGACGGCGCCACGAGCTTGCTGGCGTCGACGGTGTACCGGAACGGCCCCCGCTGGACGAGCCCGCTGGCGGTCGTGTCGATCACGTCGCTGACCCAGCCCTTGGTCGGATCCGCGTCGAGCCGTGCCGCGAACGGCGCCGCGAGCTGCAGCACTCCGAGCGAGCGCGTGGGTGCGGCCTCCGCGGTCTCGATGACCTCGACCGGAATCGGCCCGGTGACTGGAAGCGGCTTGGTGAGCCGGGTGAATACGAAGCGCCAGCCGATCGCGGTCGGGTACGCCATCTCGAAGTCGAGGTTCTGTGTCATGTGGTCGTGCGGCGGCCGCGGGACCTCGCGCGAGCTTCTGTTCCAGCCGCCGTCGCTGCGTCGATACGAGTGGACCGCCTCGGTGCCTACTACCTCGAGCGCATCGCCAGCCAGCCGATGCCCCGGTAAAGCCTGTCGCTACGCACCACGCGCTCCACCTTGTTGTTCTGGATGACGAAGAGGCCCTCGTACGTCGCGAGCGCCAGCGTGCCGTCGGCGTGCAGGGCCGCACCCATCATCATCCCGACACCGCGTTCGACCGCGTGAAGCTCTCCGATTCCCGCACGGAGATCGAACCTCGTCAGCCACGCGGTCTGCGTGCCCTGGAACTCGCGGCACTCCTGCCAGATCGAATCACCGACGACGATCGCGGCGCCATGGCAGTGCACGTCGATCTCGGACGGCTTGCCGTCGACCATGAAATGGACCACACGCGCCGGCGATGGCTGCTCATGCGCCTGGACGAGCATCAGCACCGCGTGTCCCCACGCGAGCGCGGCGAGACCGGCGACCACCCATGCAACCAACCACCGCTTCATCGATCAGGCGCACGATAGCGCGGCTACAGCTCGCACGGGGTCGCGGCATGCACGACCGGGCCTTCGAGCCAGAACACATCGCGCGTCGTGAAGTCGAACGGGTAGGTCGGCAGCGCTTCGGTGCGCTCGGTGACGATGCCACCGGCGAGCTTGCGGAACGTGCGGCTCGTGCCGCTGCCAAAGCCGATCCAGTACGCTCCGCCGCGCGCCGCGACCCGCGCGTAGGTCGCGCCCGGCAGGGACGATGTGGTCCCCGCGGCGGCGGCGTTCGCGGGGATCTCGTGCACCGCATACGGCCCGCTGCTCGCGGTGCGATGGACCACGAGACCGGTGCTGTCGTCGAGCGCGGCGACGACGGGCGAGTAGCACGGTGCGAACGTGTGGCGCGGTCCGGTGATGCCGGCGGGGGAGACGAAGAACGCCTCGCAGGTACCGCTCGCGCCCGCCGCCACGACGCGCGCGCCGCTCGGTGTCGAGGTCAGACTCGCGCCGATCATTCCGCTCGGCTGGTAGTCGGTCGGAACCACGGTCTGGCCGTCGGCGCTCATCACTCCGACCTCCAGCACGCCGCCGCTCAGCGTCGCGACGGCCGCGGAGGACTGGCCTGGAAACGGCGCGATCGGCGGATCGATGTAACCAGGGTCTCCCGAGGGTCCGGTCGTGTAGGCCTCCCAGCCGGGATCGAGGAGCTTCGCGTACTGGAGGCCGCCGACCTCGAGCCCGACGATCGGGCGGTCCGCGAGCGCCGCGATCCCGTGAAGCGGGGAGTAGCCCGGCCTGAACGGTTCGTGGTGGGCGACGAGCGTGCCCGCCGCGTCGAGCTGCACCATGGGGACCTGGAACGCGTCGATCTCGACCGCGACCGCGTAGCCCGCGGGCAACGCGACCGCGCGGATCGCGACCGGGTCGGTGCTCGGTGGAATCGGCAGCGTCGCCACGATCCGCGAGTTGCACAGCGTCGGCCGCAGTTGCTGCGCATCGCCACCGCTGTCGGCGTGGGTGCTACCGTCGATCCCGCCGCCACCCTCGCCGGGCGGGCGATCCTCGAAGCCGAGCCGGCCGCACCCGGCGGCCATGGCGATGACGAGTAGCGCGCGCACCAGGCTCAGGATACCCGAGACGCATGCTCGCCGGATCGGCGAACCGATTGCCTGCAGATGTGGCGAGAGTCGCGCTCCGCGCGCGATCAGTACCGCCGCGCGTCCACGGGGCACCGGTGCATTGGTCGCCACCGGTGGCTCGCCGCCGAGCGACCTGATGGCGGCCGCGAGCGCGGTCTCGGTCATCGCGGGTGGGGGCGCGCTCGCTCGCGCACTCGAAAACGATCGAGGCGCCCGGTAGGAATCGAGATCGCCGCGTGTCCGGCCAGATCGCGGACGCTGTCCGCATCGCGGCCACGTCCGGACACCGGGCCACCGAGATCCGCAGGGTTGGCGCGGCATCGTTCGCGCTGTTGCTCCCGCGCGGAGATCGCTACGATGCCAAATTCCCCCAACGACATGTTTGCTCCCGTGACAAGAGGCGAGCTTCGCGCGGAGCTCGCGCACTCGAAGACCGAGCTTCGTGAGGAGCTCGCCCACTTCAAGATCGAGCTCCGCGCGGAGCTCGCGACGAAACAGGAGCTGCGCGAGGAGAGCGCTCGAATTCGAACGGAGCTCGCGCGATCGAAGACCGAGCTCTACTCGGATATGGCCCAGCTTCTGCGTTCGATGGAGGAGTCGATCCTCGCTCGGATGTCATCGCTCATGGAGCCGACCAGCGATCACGAGCCGCGTATCAAGGCGCTCGAGGCGGCCGTGTTCGCGCCCACACCGCCAAAGCGGCGCCGGCGCGGCGCCTGATCACGGAATGCCAGACGGGACGTCGGTGCACTGCGTGATCGACGCGTTCTGCGACGGGTACCGGCAGAGACAGCGGAAGCACGTTCCTCGTCGTGTCGCCCCGGCCGCAACCGCGATCAGCCAGCGAGCTGAAACGCGACCTTACCCATTGCCTCGTATTCAGCGCGCGCCGATCGCGACAGGTGTTTGTTTCCGATCGCGCTGCCTTCATCGGCTGCCAGATACGCTGCGCGGAGCACCGCGTTCTTGATGTAGCCTCCGCTCATCTCGAACTCGCGCGCGAGCTTCCGCAGTTCGAGCGGTCCCGTGACCGGCGCTTTCTCCGGCAACATCGCGCGCCACAGCTGTTCGCGCTGCGTTTCTTCCGGCATCGGAAACCGCACGTGCATCGCGATTCGACGACGAAACGCGTCGTCGAGCGCGGTCTCGTGGTTCGTCGTCAGGAGTGAGATGCCCGTGAAGGTCTCCATCCGCTGCAGGAGGAAGTTCACCTCGAGGTTGGCGTAGCGATCGTTTGAGGATTTCACCTCGGTGCGCTTCGCGAACAACGAGTCCGCCTCGTCGAACAGCAGGATCGCGTGCCCGGCCTCGGCCGCATCGAACAGCGACGCGAGCTGCTTCTCGGTCTCGCCGATGTACTTCGAGACGATCTTCGAGAGGTCTACCTGGTAGAGGTCGAGCCCGAGCTCCTTCGCGACCAGCCCGGCGACCATCGTCTTGCCGGTGCCCGGTGGCCCCGAGAACAGCGCGGTCACGCCGTGGCCCTTGCCAATCTTCGCCCCGAATCCCCAGGTGTCGAGCACCATCGCGCGATGACGAACGCGCGCGACCAGCTCGAGGATCTGCTCGAACTGATCCTCCGGCAGCACGAGATCCTCCCACGTCTGCCGCCAGTCGATCCGGGTCGCGAGCGTGCCCAGCTCGTCACCGATGCGTGCCCGAACACCCTCGTGCACGGCCTCGATCGTCACGCGTCCGGTCGCGGTCGCATTGCGCGCGGCCGCGACGATCGCTCCCGGCCGCAGCGAGTAGCCGTCCGCCGCCTTCGCGATCACGTCCTCGCTCGCACCGGCGAGACGGGCGCGCCAGATCTCGGCGCGTGTCTCGCGCTCGGGGCGTTCGACCACGTGCGTGACCATCGGTCGGTCGCGCCAAGGAATCGCTTCGCGCGTCGTGACCAGCACCGGGCCAGAGAACCCGTGCGTCGCGCGCTCGATCGAAGTGCGCGTCGCCGCGTCGACGTCGATGAACATCGGCACCAGCTCGAACAAGTACGCCTCTCTGATCGCTGCGCGCAGCTGCCGTTCGCGGGTCGGCTCGTCACTCGCGAGCGCGGCTACCTTCACCCGCAGCGTGCCAAAGCCGCGCTCTCCGGCGGCCCTGCCGAGGATGGTCGCGCGTCCCGCTCCTTCCGGCCCGATCGCGATGACGACCGGCGCAGGATCACTCGCGAGCGCGGTCACGATCGTCCGCTCGGGCTCACCGCGATCATCGCGCCCGCGCAGCTCCGCGATCCCGTCGAGCTCCGGATCGAGCCGCAGCTCCCCGCGCACGATCTCGAGGACTCGATCGTTGATCCGGATCGGTCGGCGGTGCTGGGGCACGCGCGCATCGACATTCAGCTCGATCAGGCCGAGCAGCTGCAGGCTGGCCAGGCGGTCGCTCTCGATCGGTACCAGCCGCTGGAGGATCTGCACGCTCAGGTCCGGGCAGCCCGGTGAGCCAAACACCTGCACGAGCCGAGCAACGCTTGGTTCGAGCTCCGCGCACGCGAGCAACCAGAGCGCGTCTAGCTCGGTCGAGTGAAGCCCGAGCCGGGCGGACATCCACTCCAGCGGAGTGAGGCGCTGATCGTTGGGGGTCTCGGCGATCCGTTCTGCGATGACGGCTCGCAGGACTGCGTGGCTCGGACCTGTTTGGACCGGCGCGCCGTCGATCCACCCGCTGGTACGGCCCTCGTTCAGGAGCCCGACGAGCGCAGCGAGAGCCCACGCCACGCGGTCGGACATGATTTCGGCAGACATCCGATACGGGGTCTTGTTCATGGCGGCGCGTATCGGCGCGTCCGCGCAGCGGTTGCTTGCGAACTGCTAACTCTGCGACCGCCCAGCGATTTCCGCAGAGGCGAACCCGCGCGTTCGCGTAACGCGCATCGCGGCCGGCATCGTCCGAGGCGTTGGGCGCAGAGCTCGGCTACGGGGCGGCGTCGGCAGGACGCTTCGGCTTCCGCTCATCATCGTACGCCGACCGGCCCTTCACCGTCAGAGACGCGCAGACCGCTTCGGCCGCTTTGACCTCGTGGTCTGAGGGTGCTTTGCCGAGCCGGATCCTGCAAAGGATCACCGCGTCCATGTTCCGTTCGAGTCGGGACACCTCGACGAGGACCACCGTGCCGTCTGCGTAGTGCCGTTCGCAGGTGACCTGCACGCCATTCGGGGTGTCCGTCCGAGCCAAGACCACGTCGCGTCCCTGTGTGTTGGGAGTACGAAGTCCGCACGGAGCTTCGAAGCTGTACAACTCGAGCGAGCGGGGGTCCGTCGTCACCACGACGTCGAACGGCTTGCCAAACCATGTCTCGTCGGGTGGAGACATGTGCTCCTGTTCGAGGCTCACCGGGACTCGAATCTCCATGTCGATCCCGATCATGAAGTCGTTGATCCCGAGCTGGAACGGCACGGGCGCTCCCAGCTCGATCGGCGCCGCCCGGCAGGCGCCCAGCAAGAACATCGCGGCGACGATAGCCTCACTTCGCGTCATCGGTCTTCACGCCCCCGGGTATCGTCTCGAACGTCTTGATCATGATCTCCTCGTCGAACAGCTTACGCGCGCCGCGCCGCTCGTCGGCGTCGGTCGCGCCCTGATTCACGCCTGCCTTGCGCGCGAGCCACGTGGCTTGCCTCCATGGAACGGTCGTGTTGTCGGTGAACGCCACGTTCCCGGCCTCGTCGCGCGTCACGGTAACAGAAGCCGCGCCACCGTCGAGGTGCCCGCTGGCTCGCACTGGTACGCCGAGGGCGCTCAACGGTAGTTTCCGAAGCTCCTCGACGATGCGCTGGCGAACTCCGAGCACCCGTGCCCCGTTGATCTTCACGGGAACCTGCGGATCCCTCGACGACGCGCTGAAATCGACGTCGACGAGGCCATCGTGGCGCCTGGGCTCTTCGCCGATCGGGAGTGCTTGATTCGCGCCGTCCATGCGCGCGAGCGGTGACTCGCCGCGCGTCGCCATGCCCTTGCCTCGCGCCTCCGAGGCGCCGACGCTGCCGAGCTCGGTCTGCGCGACCAGGCGAAGCCACTGCGAGAGCGTGGCCTGCAGCTGCCCAGTCTTGGCGATGGGCTTCTCCGCAGCCAGCGCGTCGGCCACCGATCCCATCGTTGCGATGGCAGCTTCGGGGTTCGATCGCAGGACGGGGAGGAGCGCGTCGTGGATCCGGATCGAAACCGAGTCAGCGCCTGCGTCGTGGTCCGTGAGCAGACGATCGCGCTGAGCGCTCAGAAAGTCGGTCTTCGCATCGCTGCCCACGGCCGCTGGCTCCCCGGCTCCTGTCTCCTGCGGAGCCACCTTGCCAGCGACGACCTTTCCGCCCGACTTGACTCCGTGCTTGATGCCATCGGCGACGGCCGTGACCACAGGCTCGGCCGCGCTCCCCGCTTCCTCGGCGATCTTCCGGCTGCCCTGATGGATCGTATGGGCAGCCATTCCCGTTGTTCCCAACAGGCGCCTCACCGCGGGCTCGAGGCGCTTCGCGACACCGCCGGCGATCGTTACAGTCGCGAGATCGAGAGCGAACCGCGCGAGGTCCTCCGCGATCGAGGTCTGGTGTGGCGGAAGCACGCGGACGAACTCGCCGATGTATCCGGCTGCCGCGTCGATCGAATCGTGACGAGCCTTGTACAGGCTCTCCAGGCTGGTCTGAGCCCGGATACGCTGCCCGTCCAGGCGAATCAAGTGCCCGCTGTGATAGTCGCGATCTTCCGCGAGCTCCTGCGCGATCATCTTGTCGGTCGTCGCCCGATCGCCCTCGTCCTTCTTTTCCGCTTCCCGCCGCCGCTGCTCGGCGGCCTTCCGTGCATCCTGCTCGTCCAGCGTCGGATCATCGGGGAGGTGGGCACCGCCGACGATCGGGATCTCGAGGTGCTCGTTCGGCCGATTCCCGGCCGGCCACGCGGCATCGATCGAGACCTTGCCTCGAACGCGCCCCACCTCGGTAGGACGGAACTCGAGCCGGATGACCTTGCTCGGATCGTTGAGGCCCTGTGATCGCCACAGCCGTTGCGGAGCGCTGAGCAGGCGCAGCGACGGTGGTCCGACGAGGTAGGTGGACAGCACGGCATCGGCACCCGGATCCATGTTGAACAGCGGCACTTCGACCGTTACATGCTTGCCGAGCGCGAGATCGCCGACCTCGATCGCGGGCGTCGCTACCAGAGCGGACGTGAGGGCGGATGCCGCGATGCGATCGGCGGCAGCCGCAGACGGTGGCTTGTGACCTTCGATGACGGGAGCGGGACCGGCTCCGGCGCGCGAGACCGGGGGCTGTGTCGCCTTCTCTTTCTCGTGTTCTGACATGTCCGCGGCTATCGACCGGCCCCGAAGAAAGTTGCGCAACCATTTCGGCGACCGGTCGATAGGCGCGCCCATGACGAACGAACACTCATCCAAGTCCGCAATGCACCAGCGCTTCCTCACGATCAGCTCCCCGACGTCACCGACAAACGACGAACGGACCGCTGCCGGCTTCGAGCCCGAGCTGATCGCGATCTTGATGAAGCCCGTACCGCCCGGCCAGGCGCGCGAGGGACACGCCATGAAGGAGCGCCAGCTCGGCGAGCTATTCGCGCAACTGTCCGTGCCGGAAGCGCGCGTGCTCCACAAGCGGCTGACTTGCAAGGTAGCCGGGGACGAGCTCGTGGTCGCGTTCGACCGGCTGATCGTCGAGCGCCGCGCACGGCTGGTCACAATCCTCGGGGACGCGCCCCGGCGAGCGGCGCTCGCGAGGTGCGCGTGATCACGCGCGACGAATCGCGCGCGGAGGGCGTCTTCGCGGTACGTGACACCAGCGCGGCGTCGTGGAAGATTGCGGCGATGAAGCTCTGGTTGGCGTGGCTACTCGTCGCGACGGCGTGTACAACCCCCAACCCGCGATCGTGTACGGATGGGTTATGCACCGACCAGGCGTTTCCGTTCTGCGATGCCGACGGAAGTCTCGAGGGAACGCCGCAGACTTGCGTTTCCGTCACGTGCACACCTAGGCAACACGCCGCGTGTCGCGGCGATACGGCACTCGTCTGCAATGGTACCGGCAACGACTACGATCTCGTCGAATGCCCGCGCGGCTGCGACGCGCAGGGCTGCAACGAATGCACTGCGAGAGACCAGTGTCCTAGCGGAAGGCCGGTGTGCGATACGACGGGTGCGTGCCGTGTGTGCAACCTCGATGACGAGTGCGCGAGCTCGGTTTGCGAGGCGGGTGTTTGCGTCGGAGAGTCGGGCATTCTCTACGCGGCGAGCGCCGGCAACAGCAACTCCGCGTGCTTGCGCTCGGCTCCCTGTACACCAGCACGTGCGTTCGCATTAGCCCGCGCGGCGGCCATCGCCCCAATCGTACGGATGCTACCCGGTGTCTACGCTCAAGGTCTCGTACTGGACGGGCCCGGAGCCGCACCAGTTTCGATCGTTGCGAGCGGCGCAACGGTTGTTGCTGGCGATGGGCTCACCCTGACCAATGGCGCGAGCGCGCAAATTCGAGGTCTCGCGATAACGGCTCTGAGTTTTGCGGTGATGTGCGATACGCGGGGGCAGGCGAAGGCCACGCTCGAGCTCAAGTCTGTCGCCATAACAGCGGGCTCGACCAATGCGAACCTGTTCATCATCGGAAATTGCACGGTCACGGTTGATGTGGCGGACCTTGATCTCGTCGCGAGCACAGGAACCTCGATCGGTGTTGTCACCGACGGAGCTTTCAGTGGAAACCGACTGCGGGTGCACGGCCAGACGTCTTCCGCGATCGCGGGGATAGGCAACGGTCTCCACATCCGCATCACCAACTCGCTGCTCGAGAATCTGGACACGTATCTAACGACGCTCGGATCCAGTGGTCCCCCATCGTCATTGAGCTTCGGCTACAACACCATGGTGCTGAAGTCGGGATTCACGCTCGACTGTTCGACGGGGAATTTTCGCAACGTGACCTACGACAATAACGTCGTCGTCGGCGAGAGCGTCGTCGACGTTGCGTCGGGCGCCGGCTGTACCGTCCGGAACAACGTTCTGTTTCCCCAAGCGACGACGCGCGCCGGAAATCTCAACGCACCCCCCCTGTTCGTCGATTCAGCGACCGGCGACTATCATCTTCGCGTCGGCAGTCCGGCGATAGACGCGGCAGCGCCCACCACGACGTTTCCCTCCGTGCAGCCCGACTTCGACGGTACTGGCAGACCGCAAGGACCGAGATCCGATATCGGCGCATTCGAACGAAAGCCTTGACGGCTAGAATCCGCCGCCGCCGCTAGGTAGGTCCGTACACTGCGTGATGCTCGCGTTTTGCGACGGGTAGCGATAGAGGCCGATGAAGCACATCTCCTTGTTGGAGCTGTCCCCGAAGCCCACTGTTTGCCCGGTGTGGTTGACGTACGAGCACGTCACGCCGATGTGGTCGCCAGCGGCCACTTGAACCTCGGGCGTCTTGCGGTAGTACTGCTGCTCGGAGAACGAGTAAGGAGCGTCATGCAGGATGGTCTTGACGCCATTGCGCGTTAGCTCGAGCTTCGAGTGCACCGCGAGCTGGTGCATGTGCGGCCACACCGCGAATAGCGTGTAGGGTGTGGTGACATCGCAGCCCGAGCTTGGCCCGGTAACGAGATAGGGA